>JAJDZN010000244.1 GCA_022824585.1 Bryobacterales bacterium
CACCCAAGGCGGTCCTTTTATTCGAAGTGCTTCAGTCCGTTTCGTTACCTCCTCGAACCGCTCCGATTGCTACCGGCTGGAGCGACAGTTGCCGGACGGGATTCGCACCCGCTGGGAAACAGCGCCTTCCACGGCGCACGATGACACAGGGGTTAATAATACGAGAAGAATACGTTGAACACGCCGAAATCGGATCTGGCAACGGCTTGGAAACAGCAGAAGGAACTGGAGCAATGAGTGAAGAGAATCTCGGGTCGAGCATCGATGACTTCCTCAAGGAGGAGGGAACACGTGGGGACGCACGATCGCAAGCGGTCAGGGAGGTCGTCGCTTGGGAGCTCGCCGAGGCGATGAAGACGAGGAAGATCTCCAAGGACAAGTGCGGATTCCGGTGAATGTGAACACCTGATCCGAAGGATTGTGAACGCTCGTTCCGAGTTATTGTGAACACCTCGGAGCGAAGCGACGCTGCGGCCTTCAGGATGACAACTCGTTGGCGCCTCCGTCAATTGGATCCCCGGCTGACCGGGAAGGTGTAGACATCATCATCTCGTCTTTCCTTGCTTGTGCTCTCACGACTGGGGAGGCAGGGACAGGGTCGGCAGCCTGGCCTGCCTGTTCCATTTTTGGCCAGGCACAGCCCGGCGCGGCCTCGGGATGACGCTGCAGACAAGATGGCCGCGTTGCTCAAGGCGAGCCGCTCGCAAGTGGACCAGCTGCTCGACCCGAGGAATGACATTACGCTGGATAGCCTGCAACGAGCGGCAGCTGTAGTCGGACGCCGGGTGAACATCGAACTAGTCTAGGTGGCCGTGGGCCACGTCTGCCCACATTGCCGCCGTGGTGGCCGCATCCCTTAAATGCGAATAGACATAGAACAAATTTAGTGATAGTGTAGAATTCAAAAGCAAGGAGATAGCAACAATGCCTCCATCAATCAGCTCCGCGAGCCAGTCTGGACAAACGAACGGAACGATTGTTCGGCGGCAACCGAGCCCTTTGTCCCCGCGTGACAGCTCGCTCGCTGGAGTGATCGCGCGCTTCGAAGCCCTGCACCGCGAATCCAGCACGCCAATTGCAGCCATCCGTACTCAGCCGGCGCGGGGTGCGCGCTTCGCAGAGATTCCGGACACGACTGACCCGCGCATCCGAGCGGCGCTCGCCAGCAAGGGGATCGAGCAGTTGTACGTCCACCAAGCGCAGAGCCTCGAGCAGATCTCAGCAGGGAAAAACGTCGCTGTGGTCACCCCAACCGCAAGCGGCAAGACCCTGTGCTACAACCTTCCGGTCTTGAACGCGCTGGCCGCCGATCCGGCCGCCTGTGCGCTGTACCTGTTTCCGACCAAGGCGCTGGCCGTGGACCAGCTTGAGGAGTTCAACGAGCTCGGAGACGCTCTCGGCTCGGACATCCGGGCCTATACGTATGATGGCGACACGCCCTCCGACGCCCGGCGGGCGATCCGCAGGCGCGCCAACGTGGTTCTCAGCAACCCGGACATGCTGCATGCCGGGATGCTGCCACACCACACGCGCTGGGCGCGCTTCTTCGAACACCTTCGCTACATCGTGATCGACGAGCTGCACGCCTATCGCGGAGTGTTCGGGAGCCACCTCGCCAACGTGCTGCGCCGCCTAAAGCGGATCGCCGCGTTCTACGGCTCCGAGCCGCAGTTCGTGTGCTGCTCGGCCACCATTGCCAACCCCAAGGAGCTGGCGGAGAACCTCACCGAAGAAGACTTCCAGCTCATTGACGACAACGGGGCGCCCAGCGGCGAGAAACACTTCGTCTTCTACAACCCGCCGGTAGTCAATGCCCAGCTGGGCATCCGCCGCAGCTACATCAACGAGGCCCGCCGCATGGCGGAGATCTTCCTCGAGCGCGGGCGCCAGACGCTCGTCTTCGCGAACAACCGCCTCGCGACCGAAGTGCTCACGCGCTATCTCAAGGAAGCGCTCGGCCGGCGGCCCGGGGTGCCCGCCCAGGTCCGGGGCTACCGCGGCGGCTACCTGCCCCGAGAGCGCCGGGAGATCGAGCGCGAGCTGCGCGAGGGTCAAATCCTCGGCGTCGTCGCCACCAACGCGTTGGAACTCGGCATCGACGTTGGGTCGTTGGACGCGGTTGTCCTGGCGGGCTATCCCGGCGCGATCTCGTCCACCTGGCAGCGGGCCGGCAGGGCGGGACGCCGCAATGACGCCTCAATCGCGGTGCTGGTCGCCTCGTCCGCCCCTCTGGATCAATACGTCGTCGAACATCCCGAGTACTTCTTCGACGCATCGCCCGAACACGCCCACGTCAATCCCGACAATCTCGAGATCCTCGTGAGCCACCTCAAGTGCGCTGCCTTCGAGCTGCCCGTGCAGGTCGGCGAGAAGTTCGGCCCGCACGACACCGCTGACCTGTGCCGCTTCCTCGAAGAGACCGGCGTGCTCCATCGGGCCGGTGACGCCTGGCACTGGACATCGGAAGCCTACCCGGCCGATGCCATCAGCTTGCGCAAGATTACCAGCGACAACTTTGTCGTTGTCGACGACAGCGACGATTCCAAGGTCATCGGGGAGGTCTCCTTCCCGGCAGCGCTGACGAGCCTTCACGAGAAGGCCATCTATATCCACGAGGGTCGCCTGTACCATGTCGAGCGCTTCGAATACGACGAGCGCAAGGCCTACGTCAAGCAGGTCGAGTGCGGCTACTACACAGATGCCATCGAACACGTGCAGGTCGAGCCGCTAGAAGGCTTCGACGACGACAGCCTGGGACCCGCAGTGGCCAGCCACGGCGAAGTCCGGATCACGCGCCGGGTGGTCGGCTTCAAGAAGATTCGCTTCCACACGAACGAGAACGTCGGCGATGGCAAGCTGTCGATGCCCGAGCAAGAGATGCACACGACGGCATTCTGGCTGCACTTCCCGATGGAATTCCTGGCTTCCCTGCCCTACTCGACGACCGAGAAGCGCGACGGGCTGATCGGACTCGGCAACGTCCTGCGGACCGTTGGTGCGCTCGTGATGATGTGCGATGCCCGCGACCTCGGAGTGTCCAGCCTGAACTCCCAATCCGGCCCGGACCAGCTGCTGGACCCGGAGGTTTACCTATACGACAACTTCCCAGGCGGGATCGGACAGAGCGAACCGCTGTTCAGGCTGCGCGGATCGATCAGCGCCAAGGCTCGCGAGCTCCTCGAATCTTGCCCGTGCGCCACGGGATGCCCCAGTTGCGTCGGCGCTCCGGGAGAGGTTGGGACGAAATCCAAAGAGGTCGCGCTCCGGCTTGCGAGCACCCTGGTTTCCGACCAGAGCAGCCTCGCGGCGTGAAGCAGCCGAGGCGACGCACCATGCAGCGCATTACCCAAAGCGACATCAACGCCCTGCGGCGACGGATACAGCTACAGGATCAGCGCCCAGCTAGCAGCCCGCCAGCGGCGCACAGCGCGGGGCAAGGGTCAACGGTCTCGGCGCTCAACCGAGAGATCGAGGGGACGGAACAAGTCACATCGCTAGGAAGATTCTTGCTGCAAGAGCATTTCTACCCCAACGAGCGGTCTCACGGCAGCGTGCAGATCGGTTGCCTGCAGAACTTGCCATGCGATGCCATGCACGACATCGGCGGCGAGCAGATGCGCACGACGGACGCCAAGCGCTGGGTGTTCCTAGATACCGAAACCACCGGCCTGGCCGGGGGCACTGGCACGTCCGCATTCTTGGTCGGCATTGGAATGATCGAGGACAGCGGCTTCCGCGTGCAGTTGTATTTCATGCGCGACTTTGACGAAGAGCACGCCATGCTGGATGCTCTGGCCCAGACCCTGGCCCAGTACGACACCGTCATCACCTTCAACGGCAAGACATTCGACGTGCCCTTGCTTGAGACTCGCTACCGCCTCAAGCGCCTGCGCAATCCGTTCCGGAGCATGGACCACGTGGATCTGCTGCATCCCGCCAGGCGGCTCTGGAAGGAGCGTCTCGGCAGCTGCCGCTTGACGAACCTAGAGTCCCATGTGCTAGGTGTCGAACGGCAGGGCGATATCCCAGGAGCGCTGATCCCACAGTGCTATTTCGACTACCTGCGCAGCGGTGACGCCAGCAAGCTGGCCGCCGTGTTTCACCACAACGTGCTCGACATCGTCTCGCTCGCCTGCATCAACTCGGTCCTGCTGACCGTGCTGGCCGCGCCGGACCGGGCCGGCCTGCGCCACGGCCAAGACATCCGCGGCTTGGCTCGCTGGCTGAGCAAGCTTGGCAAGGAAGGCCAAGCCCTGGCGCTGTACCGCACGGCGATCCGCAGCGGGCTGCCCCGGCGAGACCTCTTCGCGGCACTTTGGGAAACGGCCCAGATCGAGCGCCGGGCCGGCCGCCACGATGAGCAAGTCCAGCTACTGCGCGATCTGGCGCGCGTGAGCGCCTTGCACAGGGCTGCCGCCTTCGTGGAGCTGGCCAAGCACTACGAGCACCGCCTCAAAGACTACTCACTCGCCCTGAAGATGACCCGCAACGCCCAGCGCCACGCTCCGTCCGAGGAACTTTGCCACCGGGAACGCAGGATCCTTCGCAAGCTCAGCGCGGCCGCCAAAGATGGCGAGGCAGGGGCTGCAGGGTCTAGGGGCGGTTCACTGGGCTAGACCGAGCTCCCGCTCCAAGCGGAGCTTGCGGTCCAGCAGCTTAGGCAAGTCGGCAGTACTTCCGCTGCGCCCGATGTGCCTCAGCAGATCTTGGTACTGGTCTTCCAGCGCCTGCCGCTGCAGAGCCGCAAGCAGGTCATCGCCATCGGCCAGCGTGGGTGTCGGGCGATCCCGGTCGAAGACCAAGCGCGCCAAACGCTCCCGATCCGCACCATCCAGACGGCCCTCGACGGCTTCGTAGCGAAACGGGCCGTCCGCTTTCTCGACCGCCCTGAGCGCTGACAAGATCTGACGGCTCGGCAGCCCTCCCTCGGCGATCTCGCAGGCCTTCTCCAAAAACTGCTGGCGCGCCCCCTCTTCGCTCACCAGCAGGACTACCAACAGCCGTTCGCTCGGAGAGAGGCCATCCACCTGAGCGACCGGCACGGCTTCGGTGCGAGAAGACGGCTTGGCAGCGCTGCGCAACTTAGCCAGCGCAAGGCTCTGCGGTAGCCCGATATGCTGCGCCAGATCCGTGACCGTGGTGGCTTGCTGCACTTCATCGGGGAGCAAAACGACCGATCGCAGCAAATGCTCGAACGCTTTTGTCCGACCATCGGAGGTCGACAGGTCGAACAGGGTCCGCGAGCGGTCGAGCAGCCAGTGAAAGTAAGCCGGCGCGTCTTCCAGCTGCTGGCGATAGCTCTCCCCTCCGTGTTCGCGACAGTACTCGTCGGGATCCAGTCCGCCAGGCAGTTCCAGCACGCGTACGTTCAGGCCGTCGCGCAGGAGCATTTCCACGGAGCGCTCGGCGGCCGCCTGGCCGGCAGAGTCGGAATCGAAGTTGACCACGACCGTGTCGCAATGGCGGCGGAGCATGCTGATCTGCCTCGATGTCAGGGCCGTTCCACAGGTTGCGACAGCGTTGCGGATGCCAGCCCTCCAGACGCCGATCACGTCCATGTAGCCTTCGACGAGGACCGCCAGATTGCTCTGGCGCATCGCTGTGCGCGCGCGGTGGATGTTGTACAGCACTGCGTTCTTGCGGTAAATCGGCGTCTCGGGCGAGTTCAGGTACTTGGGCTGGCGGTCGGCTTGGAGGCTGCGCCCGCCGTACCCGATGAGATTGCCGCCGTCGGAGTGGATGGGGAACATGAGCCGATCGCGAAAGCGCGCGTAGACGGACCTGTCCCGGTCGGACTGGCCCACCAAGCCGGACTCCAGCACGTGCGATCGCCTGAGATCCTTGCCCTTCAGATAGCTCATGAGCGCGTCGCCGGACGGGGCGTAGCCCAGCCCGAATTCCTCGATCTCTTCGGGGCCGAGGCCGCGCTGCCTGAGATACCGCATGGCTCCGGCGCCGCGCCTGGACTTGAGCTGCTCCGCCAAGAATCGCTGCGTGAATTCGTGGACCTGTAGCAGGCCTTCGCGGGTGCGCGCCGCGGCATCGGCACCGGGACCGCCGCCCTTGCGCGGCATCTCCTTGCCCTGTTGCTGGGCCAGCAGCTTTAGGGCTTCGATGAAGCTCAGCCCCTGCAGCTCCATGAGGAAGCTGAACACATCGCCGCTCTTGCCACAGCCAAAGCACTTGTAGATTTGCAGCGCGCCGTGGACCGAAAACGAAGGGGTCTTCTCGGTATGGAACGGGCACAGCCCCAGATAGCGGTTCCCGGACTGCCGCTTCAGGCGCACGTGCGCCCCGACGACACTAACTATGTCGGCGGCTGCCTTGACCTCCTGGGCGAAGTCCATGCTGCTGCGCGAGGCGCGGCCCGATGCCACGAAATGAGACTAGTCGAGCACCTTGACGCGGATGTTCTTGTACATTACGACGCTGCCGGGATCGTGACCTTGCAGGGCGAACGTGCCAGTGTCCAGCTTGCGCAGGGGAAAGTTCTGGCCGCGACCGCTCGAGAGCGGGCGCAGGCCATCCCAGTCGTCTGGCTGGACCCAGTTGGTTACCAGGTCGTCGTTGACGTAGATCTTGACGCTGTTGCCGCGCACGACGATGTGCTCTGTGAACCATTCGTCGTCTTTCGCCAGCGGCACTAGGTTGTCGGAGACTCCGTACAGCCCGCCCGTCTTGCGAGGGTCCCGGTCGAACGTATTGTTGACTTGGACTTCGAAGCCCTTGTCCGGCCAGCCGGTCTCCTGGTAGGCGGTATGGAAGTAGATTCCGCCGTTGGAATTGTTCTTGGCGAGCACGTCGACCTTGAGTTCGAAGTTGCGGAAGTTGGCACCGGCCACCTTGCCGTCATAGAACAGGTGAGCGCGGGGGCCTTGGGCAAGAATCACGCCGTCCTTGATCTTGAATGTGTCGGGGTTTTCCGTGCTCAACTTCCAGCCGTCAAAGCTGGAGCCGTCCCAAAGGTCGACCCACCCGTCCTCATCGGCGAACGACGGGGACGCGAGCAATGCGACAGCGCAAGCAACGTGAATCAGTACTCTCATCACACGGTCATTGTACTAGAGCACCCCATGCTCTCAGACGGGAGCAGGCCTCTTTCGGGATCGAGCTCATCCACCCTCGCGCATCCTGAGTCGCGCCTTCGCTGCGTCCAATGCAGGGTTCCGCGCCTGAGCCGGTCCGGCCGGTCCCTGCGGCGGGCCTTTCGCTGCTATATGATGTCGGGCAACACCATGCCATACCGCCCCACTCGGCGAGCGTTCATGCAAAGCGCCGCCCTGTCCACCGCGGCGCTGTACGCGCGGCCAGCCAGCTCTTACATCTCCGCCGCTGACGACTGGCGCCACTACGGCGGCTCGCTGGGAGCCACGCGCTACTCCGAACTGGACCAGATCAACCGCTCCAACGTCTCCGAACTCAGAGTTGCGTGGGTTCACGCGACCGGCGACAGCCAAGCCCGGCCTGCGACCAAGATCGAATGCACGCCAATCGTGGTCGATGGCCGCATGTATGTCACAACTGCCCAAGTGCAGGTCCGGGCGCTCGATGCGACCACCGGGGAGATGCTCTGGAACTTCGACCCCTTCGAGGGGATCCAGATGCGCCGCTCGAAGGGAGTAAACCGAGGCGTGGCGTATTGGTCTGACGGCAACGACCGACGCATCTTCATGTCCGGGTCAGCGCAGGACTACCTGTACTGTCTCGATGCCGATACCGGCAAGTTGGTGCCGGAGTTTGCGGATGGCGGCATTCTTGACATGAAGCTGGACGTGGACCGGGACATGCCGGACTCAGTGCGTTCCTACTACGCCAGTCCTCCGGTGATCTTTGAAGACATGCTTCTGTTGGGCGGCGGGTCCGGCAGCGAGGGGCCGGCGCCGGCCGCCCCCGGGCACATCCGCGCATTCGACGTGCGCACGGGCAAGCGGCTGTGGATTTTCCACACGATCCCGCACCCCGGCGAATTCGGCTACGAGACTTGGGGCAAGGACAGTTGGAAGACCGCCGGCGGCGCGAACAACTGGGGCGGTATGAGCCTCGATCCAGAGCGCGGGTGGCTGTTCGTCTCGACCGGATCGCCGACATACGACTTCTACGGCGCGGACAGGCCGGGGGCCAATCTGTTCGGGAACTGCGTCATCGCCTTGGACGCACGCACTGGCGAACGCCAGTGGCACTACCAAACGATTCACCACGACCTGTGGGACTACGACCTTCCCGCACAGCCCGTGCTGGCACGGCGCAAGAAGGGCGATCAGTGGCAAGACCTGGTAGTGCAGATCTCCAAACAGGCCTTCTGGTACATCTTCGACCGCGCCAGCGGCGAGCCGATCTGGGAGATCGAGGAGCGGCCGGTGCCCGACTCGGACATGGAGGGCGAGCACGTCTACCCGACGCAGCCGTTCCCGACGAAGCCACCGCCGTTCGCGCGCCAGGGCTTCGAGAACGACGACTACATTACGGACATCTCCGAAGAGTCGCGCGAGTACATCAAGAGGCGCCTGAAGGACCTGCGACGGGGAATGCTCTATACGCCGCCCAGTCGCGGCGGAACGGTGTATAACCCGGGAACCGTCGGAGGAACCATCTGGGGCGGGACCAGCCACGATCCCGAGGCCGGCCTGATGTTCATCAACACCAACAACTGGCCGAAGTTCTTCACGCTCGTCGACGCGCCCGAGGGGCTCGGCTACCCGCTCATGCACACCGGCTATCCGTTCTTCGTCGATCAGGACAAGTATTCGGCAGCCAAGCCGCCGTGGGGCGAACTGCTGTGCTTGGACTTGGCAAGTGGCGATTACCTCTGGCGCAGGCCAATCGGCGAGTACGCGGAGCTGAAGGCCAAGGGCATCGAAGGAACGGGCACATTCAACGTCGGCGGCTCGACCGTCACCAAGGGCGGGCTGCTGTTCCTCGGCGCGACGCAGGACGAGAAGTTCCGGGCGTTTGATACCAGCTCGGGGAAGATCCTGTTCGAACACCAGCTCTCAGCTGGCGGCTACGCCACGCCATCCACCTATGCCGTCGATGGCAAGCAGTACGTGGTCATCGCCGCCGGTGGCGGGGGACGTGACGTTGGCAGCGGAGGCCGGAAGTCGGGGGACGAGTTCGTGGCATTCAGCCTCGAGTAGCCGACCAGCAAGACGAACTGGACTCTCCCGACGCGGCGCGTGCGCCTAGTCAGCACGCACGCCTCGATGAAGGCTGTCATCGGGCGTTGACTTCATCTCGGTCGAGACTGTAGCCGTCGGGCATCGGCCATGCGCGCGCTCGCATGCGGTCGACTGCCTCCTTCCAGCGGTCGAGCTTCGCCACGACGATGCGGGTCGGATTAGCCGCCACGACTTCCAGTTCGTCGCCTGGCTTCAGCCCGAGTGCATTCACCAATTTCCGTGGCAGCTGCACTGCCAAGCTATTGCCCAACCTCGAAACCAGCATCGTGTTTCACGACATCCTTGTCCAGTAGGACATCGCCGTGTGCAACGGCCACCGGCCAGCAGCCACTCGTAGCGAACCCACCAAGCTGGCCTCGCAGCCGGAAATCCGTCTGCGGACCAGCCCGAGGCAGCGGCCGGCGACTCGAACCGGAACATTCCCGGTGGAAAAGAGGACGAGGGCTCGTGATGGGCAGCAGCTAGGCCGAATTCTGTCGAAATCTATCGAAACGACCTAGCGGACAGTCCGAATCGCGGCCACAACCCGCACCTCGAAGAACTCTCCGGAGTCCCGGCATCGAGCATGAGCTGGCCTAGACGGCGTCCACGCAATCGGCACTCTAGCCGACTCCTTGGAACGCCTTGCCGAAGACCTCCCGCACCTGCTTCCTCGTTGCATCGACGATCTCCGCCAAAGAGCGCTGGCGGTCCTCGTTGGGGAGCCAGCGGGACACTAACGCCCCGAGCAGCTCGCGCTGCCATTCCGTGGGTGGCAGGTCATGTGCCGAAGTCCCGGTCGACACACGCACGCCGTGGTCGAGGGAGCGAAGCACGCGCGTGGCTTGCAGCAGCGTGTCCAAGTCGGGTCCGAACGCCGGATCGGTCTTGCGTATGATCTCGATCCTCTGCGGCGTATTGAGCGATTCGTAGAACGCCTCGGCGTGGCGCAGCCGCCAGTAGAGCAGGATGAAGTCGATGTCGTAATAGCCGCCAGGGCCGGACTTGAGCGGCTTGGCCGCACCCTGTTCCGCCTCGAGGCGCATGCGCATTCGCAGCAGAAGTGCGGCGAACTCGTCTTCGTGAGAGAAGCGCTGCCACAGCACATCTTGCAACTTCGCCAAGAACTCCCTTCCCGCTTCGGCGTCGCCGGTGATGTTGCGAGCCTTCATATACGTAATCGCTTCCCACGACTCGGCCGTGCCAGAAAAATACGCCAAGAACTGCGCCTCTGTCTGGACTAAGTCGCCATTCCGGCCCAACGGTCGCAGCCGAGCGTCGATCGTAAACATCTGGCCATCGGCCGTATAGCTGCTTACAATGTCGATGATCCGGTTGGCGACCTGGGTCCAGAGCTGGATGCGGGGAGCCTCGCTGTCGGGGATCACGAAGGCCACGTCGGCGTCAGAGCCGAAGTCGAACTCGCGCATCCCCAGCCGACCGAGAGCGATGACGCGGATCGCCCGAGTCGGGTCGATGGCCTCGTGCTTTTGCGCAGCGGCTTCTCGCGTCGCAAGCGCGTGGGCCGCTCGCATGATGCCTTCGGCTAGGTCGCTAGAGTCCGAAAGCGTCGCGAAGACATCGTCCCCGTCGCAGATGCTGCGGGTCTGGATCGATAGCATCTGGCGCCGGTACAAGCGTCGCAAGGCTCCCGCGGTGTCGTCCGGGTCTTGGTCGACCGCCATGATGTGCTCAAGTGAGCGCGACATGGGCGCTGCGGAGGCCCCAACATCTCCGGCGATGACGGTGAGGTCTTCTGGGAAGCGCAACAGGTAGCCGCCGAAATGGCTGCTATAGTCCACCAATTCTGCGATTCGCGGGACCACATCCGGATTGCCCGACAGCACTTGCAATACGGAGGGCATCCCGACGATCCTCTCCAAGAGCTGCTCGAGCATGCGGTTGCCCCACCGCAGGTTGACGCTGTCGAAACTCTCCGCAAGAGGCGCAGAGAACTGCCGCAGGCGCGGCAGGTGGACCCGCCACACCGACGACGCGATCGGGGCGGCACGGTCTGACGAGGCTGTTTGACCCCCGCTCGAAGGTTGCGCCTTTGCCGTGGGCCTGACGGCAGGCTCTCGCTGGCCGCGTATGACCCGGTCGTAGATTTCGCTCACCGACCGGCAGCACTCCTCGATGTCGGACCGCAGTGACGCGGGGGCTTCCGGGCTCCGGCCCTTGCCCATCTGAATCGCCACGCGGCAGGCCGCTTCTTCGTTCGTCGGCAGTTGGTGCGTCTGCTGGTTATTCGCCAGCTGCAGCCGGTGCTCCACCGTCCTGAGAAAACTGTAAGCGCGGAAGAGGCTGCCGTAGTCGTGGTCAGCGAGATAGCCTTTCTCCCGCAAGCGATGCAGCGCGTACATCGTGCCGCCGCTGCGCAAGAACGTGTCCTGCCCACCGTGCAATCGCTGCAAGCACTGCACCAGAAACTCGATGTCGCGGATGCCGCCCGGGTCCAGCTTGACGTCCAACGCCGTGGCCGGCCGTGACCTGCGCGCCTTCTGGATGCGGTCGCGCGTGACCGCAAGGGTCTCGATTTGCGAAAAGTCCGTGGTCGTGCGGTAGATGCGCGGCGTGACGACATCAAGAAACATGCGCCCCAGCCTCAGGTCGCCCGCCACCGGCCGGGCTTTGAGCAGCATCTGCAACTCCCAGTCGCGCGCCCGCTGGAAGTAGTAGTGCGTCGCGGCTGAGATCGGGTACACCAGCTCCCCCGCGTTCCCTTCCGGGCGCAGCCTGAGGTCAATCCGGTAGCTGAAGCCCTCCGGCGTGACGACCGAGAGCATGTTTGTTAGGCGCTTGGCCAGCTTCACGGTGAAGTCGCGGTTGGTCGTCACCACCGGCCCGTGCGTATTGCCATCGCCCGTGTGGATATACATCAGGTCAACGTCGGAACTGTAGTTCAGCTCCGCCCCGCCGAGCTTGCCCAGCGCAACAACCGCAAATCCGCAGATGATCTGCCCGTTGCGGGCGTCGCACAGCGGCCTGCCGAAGCGCCGGACCAGCTGCTGGCGGATATGGTCGTGAGCGGCCTGGATCAGGGCGTCCGCCAAGCTAGAGAGGTCCCGCGCGGTCTCTGCCAAGGGGGCGAAGCCGAGCAGGTCGCGCATCGCGATCCGCAACATGTGCCGCCGCTTCAGCCGCGCCAGTTGCACTGCGACCACCTCGTCGGAGGCATCGGCATAGAAGGAGCCGATTTCCGAGCGGAGCTCGCCGGCAATGGTGGGCCGCTCGAGATTTTCCGGCTCCAGCGCCCAGCGCAGCAGTTCGGGCTGGCCCAGCAGAAGGTTTGACAGGTAGCGGCTGTTGCTGAAGACCGTCAGCGCCGCATAGACTGCCTTGCCATCGAAATCTTCGGGACGGGTGCCGGGCGTCGTCTGTTCGCAGAACTGCAACAGGCGCTGCAGCGCGCCGACCGGATCCGGCAATGGGTCCAGAAGGCGGGGAATCCGAGCGATCGCACGCCCGGAAAGGTGCTCTGAGAGGCCCTCAAGCAACGCGGGCACGCGCTCGTCGATGCTGGATCTGGCGACGACCGACATCGGCAGCAATCCGCAGAATACCCCAGCGGCCGCTGGCGACCTGCGAGAATGACAAGATAGCGGCCCGCAATCCGGGGAGCCAACGAGGCAATGCTCACACGCAGGATGTTCACACTGGGCGCGGCGGGCGCGGCGGCCCTTGGCGCCGAGACCCGCCAGGAAAAGGCCAAGCGGTTGGTCGACGAGGCCTTTGCGGCGATCGGCGGCCAGAAGTTCCTCGACATCCAGACCCAAGTTCGCGCTGGTCGGGCATACTCGTTCTACAACCGGCAGGTGCGCGGCACGGCCCGCATTACGATCTACGACCGCTTCGACGAAATGCAGCCCGACGCGGCCGACGACTGGCTGCCGCTCAAGCGGCGCGAAGTCTACACCGAGAAGGGTGACTACTATGCCCTGTTCCTCAACGGTGCCGGCTTCGAAGTGACCTACCGGGGTACCGTGCCGCAGCCGGAGGACTACATGCAGCGATACCGCTTGGAGAGCCGGCGCGACATCTTCTACTTCATGCGCTACCGCATGCAAGAACCCGGGCTGTACTACTACTACAACGGGACCGAGATCGTCGACAACGTGCCGGCCGACTCGCTCGACATCGTGGACGCCGAGGGCGAGGCGATCACGCTGTACCTGAGACAGTCGGACGGCCTGCCCTTGCAGCAGGAATACCTGCGGCGCGATCCCAAGACGCGTATACCCTACGAGGAGAAGTCCGTATTCGGCCGCTACAAGCCCGTGGGCGACTTGCTGCTGCCATGGATCATCCGGCGCGAGCGCGACGGAGACAAGGTCTTCGAGCTGTACGCAGACAGCTACGAAGTCAACCGCCCCCTGAGCGGGGACCTGTTCACGGTGCCGAATGACCTGCCGATGCTGCCGCCCAATCCGTAGCGCTCGGACCCGCTAGCGGTTCAGCCAGCGGTCGGACAGCTGGTGAACCGCGACGAACAGGGCCACCAGCAAAGCGCACGCGACCACAACCAGATACAAGTGGTCGCCGGCGAGTTCCATCGCCCTGTCGCCATAGCGGACGCCGAGAAACACCACCCCGAAGTAGCGCACGACTCGCGAGAACCCGACGGCGAGGCAGAACCACCCCAGAGGCATCTGGAAGATACCGGCGGCCAAGACGACAGGCTTCATCGGTAGCGGGAGCGGGATCATGGTGACAGGGATCAGCGCGGCGGCGCCCCACTTGCCGACCAAGTCACTCAGCCGCTTGATGCCGCGCTCGGTGATCCGCTTCCGGAGCATCGCCTGACCCGCCCGCCGCGCCAAGTAATAGAGCGTCACGCTGCCGATCACGGATCCCACGGTGCCGAGGCCGGCCGCCCAGTAGGCACTTTCGGGGGTAGCGATTGCCTGCGCCAGGAGCAGGGCGTCGACGCCCTGCGGCATGGGAATGAACGCGCTATCGGCCAGCGCGATCAGGAATACCCCCCACGGTCCCAGAAAGCCCGCCGCGGCGGCCACCCACTCCCCAAGTTGACGGACAAATGCCAAGGCGGTCGATTTCCCATTGTGGCGTATATTCGGACACAGGCATGGCGACCGCCCGGGACTTCCCCCTGCACTCCCCCGTACAGTTCCCCGCGGGCAGCCGTCTGGTGCGAGGCCACCTCGCCCGAAAGTCCCGTTCGTTCGCTCTCGTGGTGGACGAGGATGGCCGGGAACACAACGTTCCTTGGCCGCTCATGCAGCATCACCTGTCCGGAGTTCGCAAGAACGTCAGCCTGCGGAGCGAGGAGCGCGTGGCCGACTTCCTCCCGGGAGCCGAGGTCTCCTTCCGTTCTCGCTCGGGCACGCTGCGAGGTGTAGTCGTTCGCAATGGTCCGAAGCGCGCACGCATCGCCTGCAATGCGACTGAGTACAGCGTGCCGTATGGCTCGCTCAAGGCGGTCAATTCGCGGGCGCGCGAGAGCAACCAACAGCGGCTGGCCGACTGTGTCGCGGTAGCCGAGGCGCTCATCCAGCAGCACGGTCTGGACGGCTGGAGCTTCCAGTTCGACAGCGCCCAGAAACGGGCCGGCGCCTGCGCGTTCAACACCAAGGTAATCAGCCTTTCACGCTTCTACTGCATCCAGGCCGGCGACGCTCAGGTTCGCGACACGATCCTGCACGAGATCGCACACGCACTGGCTGGCCCGAAGCACAACCATGACACGACTTGGAAACGCATAGCCCGCTCCATCGGCTGCACTGCCGACCGCTGCCACAGTGTCGACTTCGCTCCGGCAAAGTACATCGCGTCGTGCTCTCGCTGCGGCTGGCACCAGAAGAGGAACCGCCGGCTGCGCGGGGGCGTGTGCAGGACTTGCGGGCAATCCGTGACGTACGGCAGGTTCACGCAGCAGGCTTGGGAGGTGCGTTCCCAGCAGCCTTCCTGAGCCGAGATAGCGATAGGGTCACTCGCTGCGGAGGAATCTCCGTCCAGAGTCTCGTGCCCACTTGGGGGGAGTTGACAGGGAGCGATCCCTCGATCCGGACTCGACCTCGTTCAAAGTCCCATTTCAAGTGGTGAAACGGATGTTGCCCGTCCTGAGGTCGCTTCAGCCTAAAGCGTTCGATCCACTCTTCATACGCGATTCCGGGATTGTCGAGGATGATCCCGAACGCAACGAATCCGTGGGAGTCCGGGCGGCGTGGATTCGCATCGACTGTCGGAAACAACCGTTTTCCCTTTACTTCCTGCCACAGTGGCCGACTTCCAGTGGATTGAGACTGACGGCGCTTTTCGCGGATCTGAATCTGATAGTCGGTCATCTCCGGAAGCGGGATGACCTGCTGGACATCGAGGAATACGCCGTCCTCGTGCCTGTAGGCCGAGAGGCGCACGCATCGGATGTCGAGGCCCCGATCGTTTAGCCACATCACAGTCGTGGTGATTTCCTTTGAGAAGCCTTGGCTGACCAAGACGATTCGAACGTTTCGCGCGAATCTTTCTTCTTCCGGCTCGGCCCAGTCGAGGAACTCAAGGATTCCCTGCTGTGCATCGGTGTCGTCCTCGTTCGGCTCGATGAAGTCGCGATAGGCTTCGACGGCCCGTTGGAACGTCATCGCGGGCACCATCGCCGCATAACGCAGCGCCTGCAATTCCATATGGCCACCGTCTTGCGTGCGCTTCAGTTCGATGACGACCAGATCCCCACTTCGATCTAGCCCGAGTAGGTCGATGCGTCTCGAACTACTGTCCCACTGGCTGTACTCCTCCGAGATGATGAGGGTATCCGGGGAGACGATGTCGATCTGGTCGCGAAGGATTCGCTGAAGATCCGCAGCTTCGCGGATCCCTTCCTGAACGAGCGACGTGTCGGCGAGTCGGTCGAGACCGTTTCCTGCCAACCGGTAGAGTGCCATAGATCCTCACTTTAGGCCGCTGAAGCTGAATTCGACACAGTTCAGCCGGCCCCTCTTTTCCGGTGCTAGACCATGGCTGGGGCCGGGCCTACGACGAGCTGACACCTCGCTTCGCGGTGTCGAGCATCCCGTCCCCTACCCCGGACTCATCACGCGCTGCCTTCAAGCGTTGCCAGAAACGTGATCAAGTCGATCAGCTCCTGCGTAGTCATCGCGCTGACAAGGTCATCCGGCATGATCGACAGCTTGCCCTGTCGTCGCTCCAAGATGTCCGACGGCGCAAGTTGGAACTCGTCCGCGGCTTCGTTGCGCAGCACGACGCGCTCGGGCGTGTCTTCAATCAGGATCCCCGTCAGCAGGCCGTGGCTGGCCGTGTCCAAGATCCACGAGACATACTCGTGGGCAATTCCGGCACTGGGGTGCAGGATGGCGTTGAGCATGCCCTCCTTGCCGTACTTCGACGCGATCGCGGCCAGACTCGGTCCAACGATCTCTTCTCCTGAGGACAGCGAGTGGCACTTGGCGCAACTCGCACCATCCCTGCGGTTGAATACTTCGCGGCCGCGCTCGGCGCTACCAACCCCTTCCACGATTTCGCGCACGCGTACCACCGGGCGCTCATTGCTGCTCTTCGGAGCTGGAAGGACCGTTGTGGCGCGCTCGCGCACTTCGGGATCGCGGGAGCGGTGGACCACGCTGGTTGCCACGGCGCGCATTTCGCCGGGCAATTCGAAGGCCTCCTCCATGTCCAGCAGCAGTTTCGCGCCATCTCCGCGGCGCCCAAGAACGCGGACTGCCTCACTGCGGACTTGATTGGGAGCGGTGGATAGGATCAGTTCACGCAGTGTTTGATCGAGACCTTCAGCCGACGCCGCCCACAGCCCTTCGATAGCGGCAATGCGCAGGGCGTCGGGTCCTTCGGACAACTGCTGCGAGAGCACGGCTTCGGCGGCACTGCCGCCGATGGCGCCGAGAGTCTTGATCGCAACCACACGGTCGGCTTCCTCAGCTGCCGCGTCCGCTGCCAAGCGTTGCAACTGGGGGGCCAGTGAGGGGTTGGCAAGCAGCGCCGAGAGCTCGAGCGCGGCCGAGCGCGTCTGGGAATTGCCCAGGGCCCCACCGACCGCTGTGACCAGATACGGCTCCGCTCGTTGATCGCTCCATTCGCTGAAGACCTGCTTGGATAGCAGATATAGGGCGCGGCTGCGAACCTCGCCAGCTTCTGCCGGATCGCCGGCCATGCCGGCGACCGTTCGGGCCACCACCGTGCTCGGCTGCCAACCGAGAGCATCGAGGGCCTTGAGACGGTCATCCAAGGGCCGTGACCGGTCCCGAGCGATGCCGGTGAGATAGTTGCGAGAGGCCGGGGCCTGAAGCACCCAGTACAAATCGCCCAGTCTGGAGCTCCACTCAGAATGCTGGTGGCGCAACGCTATGAACAGCCCGTCCTCGGCGCCATCCGCAGCGATCCCCAGCGCACCGAGATACCAGCGGTCAGCACCGTCATATCCGTCCGCGAGGCTTAGCCAAATTTCCTCTCGTCGGGCGGGATCGAACCCGCGCAGCATCAGTGCCGCTTCGCGGCGCACCTGAGCATCGGGGTCTTTCGCCAACTGCGCTACACGCTGATAGTGGTCAAGTTCGTGGTGTCGCGAGACGCGCAGTGCGAGTATGCGGAAGCGCGGATCGTCAGCCTCCAGAGCATCCTCCAACGCGCTCCGGCCTGCCCCGCCGAGCGGAGCCAGCAGCCACAGTGCCCTTGCTCGCATGGTGTCGGAACCGCTCTGCCAAGCTTCCATTAGCAATTCGCGGCGTTCGTCTTCGCCGCGCAGCAGCAACTCCTGGTAGGCACGGTAGCGAGTGGCTTGGTTCGGAGATCCGAAGGCGGCCAAGAGCCCGGCGCTGCTCTCAAGATCCAATTCCGGGACCGACCCGCGGTGCCCGATCGGAGCAATCCGGAAGATCCTGCCGCGCTCGATGTCGAACATGGCGTGGCCCCCCACGACCGGGTCCTGCCAGTCGGCCACGAAGACCGAGCCGTCCGGAGCGACTGCGATGTCGCTGGGCCGGAAGATCGGATCGGTGGCCGTGACCGTGTTCTCCGCCTCCATCTCGTAGCCTGCGCCGTCAGGGCGCACGAAGAAGGTCTGGATCAGGCGCTTGCCCGGCTCGGCATGAAGCAGCTGGTTGCGGTACTTGGCGGGCAGCAGCTCGCCCTCGTACAGCACCAACCCGGTCGGCGATCCCGGTCCAGTGCGGGCCACGTACGGCAGCGTGCCGGGCCGCTCTTCGTGAAAGTGTGTGCCCCGGTCCTCCCGCCAGCGCCTGCCGCCCGGACCCCAGTAGCCGAAATTGGCTCCCTCCATCACGTACAGCAGGCGGGTCCACTGGTTGCCGTCGTCATCATTGTCCGTTTGCCAGATCGAGCCGAAGGAGTCCAGCGCAATCTCGTAGGGATTGCGGGCATTGTGGGCGAGCACGCGAAAATCGCTGCCATCGGGCCGCACCGTCTGCACGGTCGCAGCGTAATAGGGACCCTCGCGGCTGCTGCGGAACGACTTGCCCGAGCGATCCGTGGTCTGGAAGCCCTGATCACCGGAATTGAAGTAGTAGCGGCCGTCATGCCCGAACAGCACGACGTGCATGCCGTGGTCGTGATCCACTCCGCTCCAGCCGCTGAGCAGCGTCTCCTTCGAGACGATCCTGTCGTCCTCGTCCTTGGTGTAGACCAATAGATCCGGCGACTGGGAAATGATGACCTTGTTGCCGAGCACGGAAATGCCCAGCGGGGCGAGCATGTCGGCATGCTGGTCAAAGACCTTGCGGGAATCTGCCTGTCCGTCGCCATCGGTATCTTCGAGGATCACAATGCGGTCGCCCCGCTCGTCATTCTTGGGCCGACTCCTGAGATCGCTGCGGTAGTTGACTGACTCGATGAACCAGACCCTTCCGCGCTCGTCGATATCAAAGTTGGTTGGGTTCACCAACAGCGGCTCGCTGGCCCAGAGCGTCATCTCCAGTCCCGGCGCGACATCGAATTCGCTGCCAACTGTAGGCGGGGACACGCTGCAGGCAGCCAGTGCGAGCGCCGCCACCACTGCGATACAACGGAAAACGGTCATTGGTTCGATTCTACCGAGCGCCTCACCAGTCGCCGCGCTGCATTGCGGCAGTCTCGACTCAGAGGTGCGTTCGGAGCCGGGAGGGACACCAATGAAGTGCTCGGACATCGACGCGCATCTCAACGCCAGCGGATCGAGCATGACGAGCAGGCGGGGACGCTTCGTGCCGTTCGGCCGTCTAGCCTTCCTGCAAGGATAATCCCGGAAGCGACCCCTCGGAAAGCCCCGCCCGCGTAAGCGAAGGCCGTCTTCGGGAGAGCGCTGCTGTTCCGCCTCATATTCTCTTTGTTTCGGCAGTCATGCCCCCGAGCTAACTCTTCGTTCAGGTCCACCAGCTTCTCAATCAACGATCCACAGCGTTAGCGAATCGGTGTCCTTCACGAACACACGCTTGCCCGATGCCGTTGGCTGGGCCCAAGTTGCACTCTCCGCCACGGAGTACCGACCAACCACCTCGAGTCTCTCTCGATTGCTCTCTGCGACAACCAGCTCGCCATCGTCGTTGAGGAGCAACAGCAGGCTGCCCGCCTTGACGACGGCTGTGTTGAGCGCCGCCCGTGGTGGGCCGAGCCAAAGGACGCTGCCGCTAATGACATCTAGCGCGAAGTACTGCCCTCTTGATCTCTGGGAAAGGCCATATAAGGTATTGGCGATCACTACCGGTGTGCTCAGATACATCGAAACTGCCGTCGTTTCCCAAACAGTCTCGGTCACCCAATCGCCATCACGCTGCACCGGCTTGAAAGCGGCGGCGCCCAGTCGGTTTCCGCTGACAATGACCTTATCGCCATGCAGCACCGGCGTTGGGCCGCCCTGATCACCCTTCCAAGGATGGCGCCACAGCGGCGCTCCACCCGGGAACGACACGCCGATCACACCCTCCTGGGTTACCGAGATAACCTGGCGGACCCCGTCGATGTCCGCGAAGATCGGGGATGCGAAGAACCCTCCTGCGCCGGCGGTCCACTCGATTTCTCCCGTCTCGGCACGAAAGGCTGTCAGCGGCCCGTAGTTGCCCGGATGTGCCATGACAATGCCCTCGTCGGCGATCGGCGACGAAGCGGCGCCGAAATATGGCGGTTCCCCAGGTGCGTCGGTTCGCCAGAGCAGTTCTCCCCCGTAGGCGTCGAACGCCGCCACGATTCCGCTGATGCCCACAGTGAACAACTTGCCGTTCCTGTAGACAGGGGTCGCCTTGGGCCCAGCCCCGTGAACCGTAGCGGGCTCGCCTGGCTCGTAGGGCGCAGGATAGCCGGACTGCCACAGTTCGTCGCCGGTGCTCGCTTCAAGCGCCACCAGGACCTCCCGGCCTTCGCGGCGCACGAAAGCATAGACAACATCATCGACAACCAACGGAGTGGCGTAGCCCTTGCCAATCTCCACCCTCCACTCAAGCTTGAGTTCATCCGGCCACTGGGCGGGCTCGACGAACGCGCTGGCGGAACCGTCACTTCGCAGCCCTCGCCACTGCGTGTAATCGTCCGAGACGGTTTCGATCTCACCGCCACGAACGCAAGTGATCGACAAGAGCGCAAAGGCGAGCATCGAATACAGGGAGGCACACCCGAGGTCGAATCGGCGGTTCGTCATCTGGCAACTAGCACCGGCTGCTCCGCACTCAGCGAACCCTGGCTCGGCATGCTTCCCCCTCTCGGTTGACACGAGCGAGGCGCGGCCTGGCGGAGATCTCCACTACTCTCTCCGCCCAAACGCATGCCAATCGATAGGAGATCCATGGCAACGTCCCCTTCGACGTGACCTAGTACAGACACGTTTCTCGCAAGATCTGCTTGCGGCTGCCCATGCCGATTCGAAACCGATCCGGTGATTGATTCGTTGGTGTTCCACGTCGGTTCGCTCCCTCCGAAGACCGTTTGCGCGGTTCACGGCCCTTGTCAGGGAACAAAGAGGAAGCTGGCGGGGTCCATTGGTTAAGTCCGTCAGCCGGAGGTTTTGATGAGAAGGCTCTTGAAGCGGGTAGTCGTTTGGGGAGGTGGCGCACTGGTGCTGGCCTTGGCAGTGGGAATCGGACTCCAGTGGCTGCTCTCGCATCTTGCATTGCAGCGCAACCCGCCGCCCGGAGAGGTGGTTGTCGTTAGCGGGCGCCAGATGCACCTGCTTTGCCATGGGCGAGGAACACCTGCGGTCATTCTTGAGTCGGGACTTCCCGGCACGTCTCTCGGCTGGGCATCGGTGATCGAGGACATCGCCTCGTTCACACGGGTGTGCGCATACGACAGGGCTGGATTCGGCTGGAGCGAGGCCGGGCCCGAACCTCGTACGGCCAGCAACGTCGCCAGCGAGCTCAGCGACCTGCTCCGTGCCGCTGGCGTGGACCCGCCGTTCGTCCTCGCCGGCCACTCTTACGGGGGCGTGGTCGTGCAGTTGTATGCGAGCCAGTTTCCGGACGAAGTGGCCGGAATGGTGCTGGTCGACGCCCCCCACCCAGACCTCTTCGCCCATCTCCCGCCCGGGCACTTCGAACGGATGAGAAACCTTGCGTTGATGCCGAAGCTGCTGGGCCCTCTTGGCGTCGCTCGTCTCATACTGCCGCCTGTGCCCACCGGCAACCCGGATTCCCGCCCTAGCTCAGTGCAGGTTGCGGAGCAGCAGTTGCTGGCAACGACACGATCGTTTCGGACCATGGCGTCGGAACTCGAGGTTCTGGAGGAAAGCATGAACCAAGTCGCCGAGAATCCCCCTCGGCTGGGCCAGAAGCCGCTCACCGTCCTTACCAAGGGACGGCGCCGAAAGGGACTGGAACACGCGGATGACACGCAGGAGCGGCGTACAGAGCTGTCCGAGAACAGCGACTGGAGAGTCGTCAGTGGAGCCGGTCACCTCATTCACCACGAGGATCCCGAAGCCGTGGTGGATGCGATCCGCAGCGTCGTGGAGTCCGCGCGCAACGCCCATGCGAATGCTGCCGCCGCGGAGTAATTCGTGTCTTCGTGCTAGGTCGAGCCGGACCGTGATCGCGCAGTGCGATCCAGCGAGTGGCCATCGCCAGCGTGTCAGGCAACCCTGGCCCGCTGAATGTGCACTTCCAAGCGCCTGATTTGCGCCAAGCATTGCGAAGCCGTCGGTGACTTCAGTTGGGTTGAGTCAGACGAAACAGCACGGGCCTCTCTTTCATTGATTGGGAAGTCCACGCGCAAGGAGAGAGGTGGATCGGCCGTCGGCTTCCGCGCACAAGCTGCCACCGATCCAAGGTCGGAACAGACTACTCCCCACTAGCTGCCGGTGCAGTGCGGACCGGACTCTGCGAACCTGGTCCGCCTTCGGTGCGGACAGCTGCCAAACCGCACCTCCGCATCGAATGGCCCATATATAATGTTGGGCGCATGGCACACAGTCGGGTTTTTAGTCCTCTCGTCGTCCTCGCAGCCCTAATCGCCCTAGCCTTTCCGGGCCACGCCAAGGTTGACTACCAGTCGGACGTGCGGCCCCTGCTTTCTGACAAGTGTTTCCAGTGCCACGGGCCCGACGCGGCAACGAGAACGGCGGACCTGCGGCTGGACCGCCGGGAGGGCCTGTTCGGACACCGCCCGAACGGCGCGCCGGTAATTCCCGGGGATCCCGAGTCGAGTCTGGTCTTCCAGCGCATCACGCACGCCGACGCCGCGCTTCGGATGCCGCCGGAGTACTCGCACAAGTCTCTCGAGCCCGCCGATGTCGACACGATCCGCACATGGATCGAAGAAGGGGCCGACTGGACCGGGCACTGGGCTTTTGAGATCCCGAAGCGCCCGGAACTGCCCGCCGTGGGCGATGCCGACTGGGAGCGTAACCCCATCGACCGTTTCGTGCTGGCACGCCTTGAGCAGGAAGGACTTGCGCCGGCGCCGGAAGCAGACAGGCGCTCTCTGGCGCGTCGCGCCGCGCTCGATGTCACCGGCTTGCCCCCGAACCCGGAGATCGTGGACGACTTCGTGGCCGACGACCAGCCGGGCGCATACCAGCGCTACCTTGACGTCCTGTTCGCTGCCGAGAGCTACGGCGAGCACCGCGCGCGCTATTGGCTGGACGCCGCGCGCTATGCCGACACGCATGGCATCCACATCGACAACTACCGCGAAATGTGGCCCTACCGCGACTGGGTGATCAACGCCTTCAACCGCAACCTGGCCTTCGACCAGTTCACGCTCGAGCAAGTGGCCGGCGACCTGCTGCCGAGCCCGACGATGGACCAGCTGATCGCCTCCGGCTTCCATCGCTGCAACGCTACAACCAACGAGGGCGGCGTGATTCCCGAGGAATACGAGGTGATCTACGCCAAGGACCGCGCCGACACCACCGGCACGGTCTTCCTAGGCCTGACAGTTGGCTGCGCGACCTGCCACGACCACAAGTTCGACCCGATCACGCAGCGCGACTTCTATGCCATGACGGCGTTCTTCCGCAACACGACCCAGTACGTCATGGACGGCAACATCTCTGACACGCCGCCTTTCATCATCGTGCCGGCCGCAGAGGACCGCGCCCGCTACGACGAGCTCCGCGAAACCCTGCGGACGGCAAGGTCCGAATTGCTGGCCGCTAGCGGGAAGCCCGGCGAGGCATTCGAGGAGTGGCTCGCACAGGGCGAGTATGGCGGCCTGCAGAGCCCTTTGGCGACCGACACGGTCCCCTTGCACGTGAGCCACGACCGAATCGTTCACGAAGGCACTGACAACCCCTTGGAACTGCCCGATGGCGTGTCAGCCGTGGAAGGGCCGGCGGGCAATCTGCAGGCGCTCGAATTCGAGGGCGAGGGATTCTTGCAAGTGCCGAACTCGGGTATCGACGCGGATACGCCCTTCTCGCTTGCATTCTGGGTGCGCCACCCCAAGGACGCTGGCAGCTATATCGTGCTGAGCCAGACGGACCCGGACAACAAGATGCGGGGCTGGCAATTGACGCTGGGCGGGCGGGAGATCATCTTCCGGATGACCGCCGCCAACGCGGGCAATCCTGGGGACGAGGACAAGGCTTCGGAAGGGGACAAGACATCGAGCCTCGAGATACGGCCCAACAACCAGTACCAGCTCGAACCGGGCTCGTGGCGCCACGTCACCGTGACCTACGACGGTTCGGGGGAACGCGCCGGCCTGAGCATCTACTACAACGGCGAGCGGATGCCATTTCAAGGCAGTGAGTACTTCGCCGAGCTGGACGGCGCGGTAGCCTCCGATCGGCCGATGCTGCTCGGTCGCGGATTCTACAAGGACGACGAGGAAGTCAAGCCCCGAGGCATGCCGGGCGGCGCCATCGCCGACGTCCGCCTCTATGATCGCGAACTCAGCCTAGAAGAAGCCAAAGTCGTGGCGAACTGGCCTTCGCTGGAATCAGCTCGCTCGAAACGTCCCGCAGAACTTAGCGATACAGAGAGGCACGTGCTTGGGCTGCACTACCTCAACGTCCACGACGAGGGCTATCGAGAACGGTTCCAAGCCGCCAAGCAGGCCGAGCGCGGCATCCGAGAAGTGCGGCGCGGCGGCGCGGTGACCCACGTTATGCAGGAGCAGGAAGACGGCGAGGCGGCCGCTCATATCCTCTTCCGGGGCATGTACGACCAGCGGCGCGACAAAGTGCCGGCCGCGACACCGGGATTCCTGCCGTCTCTGGAAGACTCCGGGCCGGTCAACCGGCTGCATCTGGCGCGCTGGCTGATCGACGATGCCAACCCCCTCACTTCGCGGGTAGCGGTGAACCGCTTCTGGCAGCAGGTGTTTGGGGAGGGCTTGGTACGCACCAGCGACGATTTCGGATCGCAGGGCGAGTCGCCATCGCACCCCGGGCTGCTGGACTGGCTTTCCGTGGAGTTCCGCGAGAGCGGCTGGGACGTCAAGCGGCTACTGCGCACGATGTTGTCGTCGGCTGCCTATCGCCAGTCCGCCGAGGCCGACCAAGCCAAGATCAGCAAGGACCCCCAGAACAGGCTGCTCTCGCGCGGCCCGCGCTTCCGGATGGACGCCGAGATGCTGCGCGACTTCGGACTGGCCGCCACGGGAATCCTCGTCGAGAAGATCGGCGGCCCCAGCGTGAAACCCTACCAGCCGGACGGGGTCTGGGAGGCGGTGGCGATGCTGGGCAGCAACACGCGCTTCTACGAACGCGACGACGGCGACAAGCTCTACCGCCGCAGCCTGTACACCTTCTGGAAGCGGGCCGCGCCGCCGGCGTCGATGCAGATCTTCAACGCCCCTACCCGCGAGCACGCGACGGTGCGGAGAGAGCGCACGAACACGCCGCTGCAGGCGTTGGTGACGATGAACGACCCGCAGTTCGTGGAGGCCGCGCGCTTCCTCGCGCAGACCGCTTTGAACCAAGCGCAGCCTGATTTCGCGTCCCGGCTGGACTTCTTGACGAAGCGTGTGCTGTCGCGGGAGTTCGGAGCGCACGAGCGGACAGTGGCAGAGAAGAGCTTGGCGGACTTCCTACGCCACTACGAAGGGGATTCCGAAGACGCCCGCAAGCTGCTGGCGACCGGCGAAGCGCCGGTGGACGAGGATCTGCCCGCGCCGGAACTGGCGGCGTGGACCATGATGGCCAACCAGTTGATGAACCTCGACGAGGCATTGAACAAGTAATCGGACGGCGATTCGAAACCGACGGAGGAAAACGTCATGAACCCAGTACGACAGGCGATCCAGACCGAGACGCGCCGGCAGTTCTTCTCGCGCCAAGCGAAGGGAATCGGCGGCATCGCGCTTGCGAGCCTCATGGCCGACGAAGCGCCCGGCTCGGACAACGAGCGCATCGGCGGACTGCCGCACCTGCCTCACTTCGCGCCGACCGCCAAGCGCTGTGTCTACCTGCACATGATGGGCGCGCCGCCGCAGATGGACCTGCTGGACTACAAGCCGGCAATGAAAGACTGGTACGACAAGGACTTGCCGGAGTCCATCCGGCAGGGCCAGCGCCTGACGACCATGACTTCCGGCCAGGCGCGTTTCCCGATCGCGCCATCGGTGTTCAAGTTTTCGCAGCACGGCCAGAGCGGCGCCTGGATCTCCGAGCTGCTGCCGCTCACCGCAAGCATGGCGGACGACATCTGCATCATTCGCTCGATGAACACCGACGCGATCAATCACGAGCCCGCGATCACCTTCATCCAGACCGGGCGCGAAGTGGCGGGCCAGCCCTGCATCGGCTCGTGGATCTCCTACGGCCTGGGCAGCCTCAACGGCGACCTGCCGACATTCGTGGTGATGAACGCCGAGCGGAGCCATCCCAAGGCTGGCCAGCAGGCGATCTCGGCCAAGCTCTGGAGCTCTGGATTCCTTTCGCCCGAGTACGCGGGCGTGGGCCTGCGGGGCGGAGGCGATCCGGTGCTCTATGTCAACAACCCCGAGGGCGTCACCCCCACCGTCCGGCGGCGCATGCTGGACGGGCTGGCGGAATTGAACCAAATGCAGCACGAGCGCATCGGCGATCCAGAGACGCTGGCGCGCATCGAGCAGTACGAGATGGCGTTTCGCATGCAGACCTCGGTGCCCGAGATGAGCGACCTGTCGTCCGAGCCCGAGAGCACGTGGAAGCGCTGGGGCGAAGAGGCGCGCCAGCCCGGCAAGTTCCAGAACGCGGCCCTGATGGCCCGGCGCTTGGTCGAGCGCGGCGTCCGCTTCGTGCAGATCTACCACCGAGGCTGGGACGTTCACGGGGACGCCCCGATCGTGTTGCCCGCACAGGCCCGCGAAGCTGATCGCGGGGCTTGGGCGCTGATCCAAGATCTCAAGGAGCGTGGCCTGTTCGACGAGACTCTGGTGATCTGGGGCGGCGAGTTCGGCAGGACGATCTACTCCCAGGGCGAGCTGACTCCGACCAACTACGGCCGCGACCACCACCCGCGCTGCTACAGCCTGTGGATGGCGGGCGGCGGCATCAGGGGCGGGATGGTGTACGGGGAGACTGATGAGTTCTCGTACAACATCGTCAAAGACCCGGTGCATATCCACGACTACCAGGCCACGCTGATGCACTTGTTCGGAATCGACCACGAGCGCTTCACCTACAAGCACCAAGGCTTGGATGCAAAGCTCACGGGCGTCGAGCCGGCCCACGTGGTGAAGCCGATCCTGGCGTGAGCCGAGGGCCTATAATCGGACACAGGATCGGGCGTCCGGGCAGTCGCCGTGCCATTGGGCACGGAGGAAAGTCCGGTCTCCGCAGGGCAGCGTGCCGGCTAACGGCCGGGCGGTATCCATAGGAGAGGGTGTCGACGGACAGTGCCACAGAAAATATACCGCCCCGGTTCGCCGGGGTAAGGGTGAAATGGTGCGGTAAGAGCGCACCGCGTCGCGGGCGACCGGGACGGCAGGGTAAACCCCACGCGGAGCAAGGCCAAATAGGGGGCGATGCGGCGGCCCGCCGCGCTTGAGTTCCGGGTAGGTCGCTAGAGGCGTCTGGCAACAGGCGTCCCAGATGAATGGCTGCCACCCGCTTCCGGGCGGGGACAGAAACCGGCTTACAGGGCGTCCGATCCTACCGGCGGCCAGAATCTCTTCCCGCTTCTAGGAACTTGCTAGACGATGTCCGGTCCGGCGATCAATTCGCCCTGCAAGACCGTAACGGCCTTGCCCGACAGCATGACCCGGTCATCGCGGATCGCGACTTTGACGAGCCCGCCACGCTCTGAAGCCTGCCACGCGGTGAAGTCAGCCCTTCCGAGCCGGCGCTGCCAATACGGCCCCAGGCAGCAATGTGCGGACCCGGTAACCGGATCCTCAAAGATGCCGGTGCCCGGAGCGAAGAAGCGTGACACGAAATCGAATCCATCCGTGTCGGCGTGGGCTGTGACGATGATGCCGCGAGTGTCGATTTCCGATAGCCGCCGGGCGTCTGGTGACAGACTTCGGAGCGTTGCCTCGGACTCGACCTCCACCAAGTAGTCGAAGCGGTTGCGCCCGACGTACACCGGATCGGCACCGAGGCCGACAGCCAATGCCGCAGGGGCGGCCGCCGGCCGATCCGGCTCGGCCGGAAAGTCCATCTCAATCCAGCCGTCACGCTGGGTTGCCGACAGCTTACCGGACCGCGTGTGAAAGACAGCTCTCGAACCATCAGCGAGGTGTCCGCTCTCCCATAGCACGTGGGCGCTCGCGAGCGTTGCATGCCCGCACAGGTCGACCTCGACGGCTGGCGTGAACCAGCGAAGGTCGTATGTGCCGTCATCTCGACGGACCAGAAACGCAGTCTCCGATAGGTTCATCTCGCGCGCCACGTGCTGCATCCATGCGGCATCGGCAGGACGAGGCAGCAGGCAGACCGCCGCCGGGTTGCCGCCAAACGGCTGGCCGGTGAAGGCGTCGGCCTGCGTGATCGTCAAGGGCAATGTGATTCCTCTGTTGTCAGGATATGGCAGACTGCGCAGCCCTTCCGTGAGAGTGCGACTCGCGCCCTCTTGGTCCGGAGTATCGATCCGCTGCATCTGCCCGGACCTGGGTAGCTCCGGCACCGTTGCTCCACTACACTACTAGTGGTTTCTGCCCACTGTTTCAGCCGGGGCTAGGTTGCCTCTCACGTAGGAGCCGGCGATTGAGCTCTCGGTTGGCGGTGCACCCGACAGTCCCATGAACATCCGCACATTCCTTGCCCTCCTGTTCCTTCTTCTGATTGCGCTGGCATCGACGGCTCAGCGCGACCGCCCAGAGGCGTTTCAGATCAGTCGCGACAGCGTCGACCAGATGCCCTCCGGAAAGGAAGCCGACGGCCTGCCGGGAGACTTCGTCCTCAGAAACGACACGGTCGAGGCGCTCGTGTCCGGCACCCAGCCTTTTCGCCGCGCCAACATGACGACGGAGTATGGATCAGTCCTTCAGGGCTGCCTGTACGACCTCGACGTACGAGGCGCGGGGAACGACCAGATCACCGCCCTGCGACCAGGCGGGGAATCAGGCTATCTCTCCCGAGTCAGAGTTGTCGAGGCCGGTTCCTCCGGCGCCGCCGTCGTCGAGGCGGTGCGCACTGCGGCCATGGGCGACGGCCTCTACTCGCGCCACGAGTACAGATTGGAATCCGACTGGCCGTTTCTGCTGGTGACATCGACCTACCGGAAC
This sequence comes from Bryobacterales bacterium, assembly GCA_022824585.1. Classification (GTDB taxonomy): domain Bacteria; phylum Acidobacteriota; class Terriglobia; order Bryobacterales; family UBA6623; genus VXMF01. The sequence goes on from JAJDZN010000244.1 coordinate 29,217, forward strand.
GAGTCCCAGGAATCCGTGTCGGTCTCCCCTGCCCCGATATGGAAGGGGCTCGAAAACGAGCAGATCGTCGACGGGGTGATGATCGGCGATAGCATCGACCCGTTCGATAAGAGGGCTTACGCGATCGCGTCCGCTGACGCGGAACCGGTGCCCGACCAGACAACGCTAGAACCCGGGCAAGCGCGAACCTTCAGAATCCGAGTTGCGGTGGCCGACTCGCCCTTGGCAGCGTACGGCCTGCTAGCAGCCGAACAGGCGCCCGCAGGCGAGGTTGAGGGCATGATCAAGGACACGGCAGGGCAGCCCGCCATCCACGGTTCGCTTGCGGTCTCCGTCAGCGGCGAGTGGGTGTCGCAGTACCCGAGTTCCGAGGGCCGCGTAGCCTTTCGACTTCCCGCGGGGCGCTACGACGCCCAGTTCCGAGACATTGGCCGCGACTTGGTCGAGACGAGCATCTCGGTAGAGCGTGGCAAGAAGACCCGTCTTGATCTCGAGGTGGCTCCGGCGTCGGCTGTGAGTGTTGTGATTCGCGACGCGGCCGGCAACCCATCGCCGGGCAAGGTTCAATTCATCGGCGTGGACGGGACAGAAACTCCCAATTTCGGCACCGACTACCGCGTTCACGGAGGCAACCATCAGTATCAGACCCATGACGGACGGGTCAGGCAACAGGTGCCTCCGGGAAGCTACCTCCTGCGGGTCACCCTCGGACCCGAGCACGACCTTGTCGAGCGGCGCGTGCGAGTCGCTCCGGGGAAGACCGAGGAAGTCGAAGTCGCACTGGAGCGAACGGTTGACACACAAGGCTGGATCAGTACGGACTATCACGCCCACTCAACGCCTAGCGGCGACAACTACTGCAACACGAGGGACCGCATCATCAACTTCGCCGCAGAGCACATTGAATTCGCGCCGACCACCGAGCACCAGCGCCTATACGACTGGTCTTCCCAGATCGAGCAACTCGGCCTGTCTGGCCGGATCAAGACGATTCCCGGCATCGAACTGACAGGGAGCGGCCAGCATTTCAACGCGTTTCCGATCAAACCGGACCCGATGGTACAGAACGGCGGGGCGCCGTTGTGGCACTTCGACCCCCGGATCAATGCAATCACCCTGCGGAATTGGGGCACGCCTTCCCTAGCCGGGGGTTCTCGCATTGATCCAGCGGCAAACGCCCGAAGTCGCACCGGTCTCTTCGGTGGAGGCCCCGATCGCTGGGTCCAGGCCAACCACCCCGATGTCGGGGGCGTGTTCTTCGACCGGAATCGTGACGGCGTCGAGGATGGCGGGTTCGTCGGCTTCGAAGAGCTCGTCGACGCGGCTGAGGTCTGGAGCGCGGAGATCCTCAACTTGAATCCGAGATACAACACCCGCGAAGGGGCGAACCGAACGTTCGGATGGCTGCAAATGCTGAACCAAGGCCGCCGCGTTTGGTGCGTCGCAGTAAGCGACGCGCATCGGATCTTCGGAAACGGTGTCGGCGGATGGCGCACCTACGTACCGAGTTCGACCGACAGGCCGGACGAAGTCGACCACCAGGAGATTGTCAGAAACTCGAAGGCAGGGCGCATGATGATCACCAACGGTCCATTCCTCGAAGTGACCACGGGAGACGGCCTGCCAATCGGTTCGACAGTGATCGCTGAAGGATTCGTCGACCTGAAGATCCGGGTCCAGACGCCGAACTGGATCGAAATAGACCGCGTGCAAGTCTTGGTAAACGGACGCCAGCCGGAGCAGCTCGACTTCCGCAAGGCGAAGAACCCCGGGATGTTCAGGGAAGGAACCGTGAGCTTCGAGGAAACTGTGCGAGTGACGCTGCAGCAGGACGCCCACCTGATTGTCGTGGCGATCGGGGAGGGCTCCGACATTCAACTGGGCTGGGGGCTCAACCCTTATGGAGAGATGCATCCGGTCGCTTACACGAATCCGATCTTCGTGGACGTGGACCGAGACGGATTCGAAGCCAACGGGGATACGCTCGGACATCCGCTGATGACCTCGCCGCGCACTGGCTGATCCGCCTAGGATGCCCGCTAGTCCTCGATCCAGACAGGACTCGACCAAGCGATTTCGCCATCGTCCTGTGTCACGCGAAGGTAGTAGAAACTCTGCCCGTCAAGGGGCTGCTGGTCTACGAATTCGATAGAGGCAACGGATCCGCCCGGCGAGCTGGAATACACGAATTCGTTGCTCCGACATATCTCGATCGCCTTGATCGGCTGCGGGGACCGCACGTTGGCTGTGACCTTGACCGCGCCGCCGCCCTGAACGACCTCGCCCATCAAGTGGCCGTTCACCCGGAAGTCGATCTGAATCCTAGCCGCTGTCGTGCCGAATGTTCGCCGAGCGCGTATCGCTTCCAATATGCCTGTCCGCGTCTTCTCCCGAGCCCACACAGCCGCCTTCCCCAGGCCCCCTCCGTGGTCCGGGCTGGCAATCACACCTATCTTCAGGCCCCGACCCCAGGCGTCTTGGATGTAGCTGCCCGGCTGACCTGTGGCCCGAATGGCATGCCGCGGAGCACCGGCGTATTCGTAAGAGCCCCTGTGCTGGAAAATCTCTGCCACGGGTTGGGCTTTCTCGTCTGCGTAGTCCCAATCCACTGGCACGTTCCCGGTGTCCGCGAGCTGGTGCGGGATCTGAACGAAGTCGGCCTTCATGCCGCGCAGCTCGTCCCAGAGATCCGCGGGCGAATCACCGTTGTAGGCACTCCACCACTTGGGGAAGTAGGGGTCGGCAAAGATCAGGTTGCGGTGGCCGTAGTAGCCCCACGGGCGCTCTTGGTCGTAGTCTTCGAAGCTCGAGGTCCACTCCTCTCCGAGGAAGGTCACGAGCCTTCCGACGTCATGGTTCGCGCGAACCATCTTGGCCGAGTAGTTCCATAGGTACGGGACGATGTTGTAGCCGTGATCGGTCATAGCCACGAAGTCGAGGCGATTGATGTCTCGCCGGCACTGGTATTCCTCGTCCAGCGACTGGTCGCCGCAGCGGTTGCAAATCGAGATGTCCGAGTGCTCGTGTAACTCGCCGTAGTACAGGTAGAACCGCTCACCGTTGTATTCGATCGATGGGGTCTCGCCGTCCTCCCCATACTGCGCGTGAAGCAGTGCGGGGTCGAATGGCTCGGCGGGCTCTTCCAAGGCTGTGAGACCCATGGACGGGGCGGCGGGCGGCGCTTGCCCGGTATCGACCGAAGCGAGCAGGATCTGCGATCGGGCAGTGTCCGTGAAATCCGGGTCGGACTGCGACCACGTGTCTGAGAAGTTGTCGGCCTGAAAGGCCAGCAGCAGCCGGTCCCCCTTGACCGCCAGCGCCGCCGGACGGTCCATCGACCGCCGTTGCGAGAGCGTTCTCGGTCCGATCCAGTCCTGGCCGGTATATCCCACGACTTGCGCGCGCCACCCGCCGCGCGGTTCCCGGGGCTGCATGTAGGCGATCCACAAGCGACCTCGCGAGTCGATTGCGGCCGATGCGGCCTCCGAGCGGTTCTTCGCCAGTGGTGAGGAGTTCCAGTAATCCGGAGGGGCATCCAAGCCGCGCGGCGTGACCATAGCCGCGACGAGGTGCCGTTCGTTCGTCCTGCCGACGTGGTATCCCTCCATGCGTGCATTCTCGTAGACGACCCAGAGGTCGTCGTCGTGGGCCAGCAATCGGGCGTGGCGATCGATGCCGGGGGAACTGGTCAGCCGTCTGACCTCTTCCCATTCGCCCGAAGGAGATCTCTGGCGAAGGTACACGTCGTAGTTGTGATCGACATAGCCATGCCACGAGACCGAGACGCGACCGTGGCAGTCGGCGGCAACGCTCGGTCCGTAGTTCGACGGGCTGTCCGGGCTCACGAGTTCGTGCTCGGTGACGAGTCCATCACGAAGCGATGCCGAGTAGATCCGACGCTTGGAGTCAGCACTGCTCTCCCACGCCACGAACAGCGTCCCGTCATGCCATGCTGCGGCGGGCTTGATCTGGCTTTCGGGGCCAGTGGCGATGCGAATCGGCCTAGTAGGGCCACCGGCTCCCGCACTGACAGAGTAGATATCCCAATTTCCGTCAATTTCTCGAGCGAACACAAAATGCGCGCCGGCCTCAGCGGCTGCCGCATCCAAGTCCAGCAGGTACGTGCCTGCACCACCGAGCACCACCCATTCGCCCTGCTTGAGGAAGCGGTCGTCCTCGTGCGAATACCGAGCGATCACTAGCGCGTCCGCTCCGCCTCGGTAGCTAGTCCATGCCACGAATACGTCACCGGACGGTGTGGCCACTAGAGCAGGCTCGTCGTTGAATCCCTGGTGCGGCTCGACTGCCGTGATCCAAGGCGTCGGCATTGGGCTTGGCGGGCGAGGCGCTGTGTCCTCAGGCTCGGCCGGTGTCGCCACATCGGCAGTGTCTGAGCAGCCCGCGCCAAGCGTCATGGCCGCGAGGCAGCAAAGCGTGAGGGAGAACGTTCGGGGCATCGCCCTATGTTGTATCAAGGAGACAATCGCGGCGTGGATGCTGCGCTGGCCGCGGTCGCCGTCGCACGGCAGACGTGCCCGCGCGGCCGCCCCGCACAACTGTGGTCAGCGGGGCCGTTCGCCAGCCGCACGGCCAGGGCGTTGCGGCCGCGGGCAGCAGTCGGTGGGACACTCGTCAGGCCTAACGGGCAACGCCCCAACGCAAGCCCTCGCGGGCCCGCCTTCCACGCGCTCGCGGATCAGATCGCGCACAGCTGACACGAAAACCGGACAAGTGCCGACCGTCTCCGCCCGCACGAACGAAATTCCGGCTGCACTGGCGCGCGCGGCGGCTTCAACGTCAAGGTCGTATGCGACCTCGACGTGATCGGAGAGAAATCCGATCGGCACCATGCAAACCTGTCTCGCGCCTGCGGCCCCTAGCGAATCGATGCGGTCGCAGATATCTGGTTCGAGCCAAGGCTGGGTGGGCGGCCCGCTACGACTCTGAAAAACCAGCTCCCAATTGTCGCTACCGACTTGCTCGCTGACTAGTCGGGAGGCCTCGCGAAGTTGGGCAACATAGTCGCAGCTTTGGGCCATCGACAACGGAATGCTGTGCGCCGCAAACAAGAGTCTCACCCCGGCGCGGTCGGACGC
>JAJDZN010000243.1 GCA_022824585.1 Bryobacterales bacterium
ACTGGTTGCTGGCTGACCAGCGGGCGGCCTTGAGCCGCAAGCTACAAGGCCACTACGCCTACTGTGGCATCACCGGGAACGCACGCGCCTTGAATCGGTTTTCACTACGAAGTCCGACGGGGGTGGTGCAACTGGCTGATACGCCGCTCGTGGCGGGCCTGGCTGAACTGTGCTCCATTTGATCGTCTGACCAAACACTACCGACTGCCCCCACCACGTGTCGTCCACAGCATCTACGGACGCGCAGCGAATCCATAGCCCGAGGAGCCGGATGCCCGAATCGGGTAAGTCCGGATCTGTGGGAGCCACGGGCGGGCAACTGCCCGTGGCCACCCGGCCGAAGAAGTGCAGGCTGAGTTTCCGGATGAGAGCGTCTCGGATTCCGCAACTCATTGATTCTAAACGGGCCGTGTGCTTGAGCGCAGCTGGCCAAGGCGATCCGAAAGTGTATAATTCCAGCCTTGTCCGGGCCGTTCCCGCGATTGCACGGGCTGGCCCGGCAGGAGCCGGGCCGCATCGCCCGCAGGGTCAGTCGTTATTCGGAACGAACCCACAAGCGATTTCGCCGGGTAGAATTGGCTTGAGATGCAGGGGTTGTTCTTGCGCAGTGCGCTTGCGCTGGCAGTGCTGGTATTGGCCTCCGGTTGCACGTCCGACCGGAACCCGCTGGTGCCGACGGGATCCCGTGCGGACTTGGAGCGAATCCCTCAAGATGCCGCGGCCTTCATGGCCCTTGCGGGGGACCTAAAACCCGGAACAGATCAGCATCGGCAACGCAACCTCGAGGACTACAGGGACGGACCGTGGGATCGGACCCCAGCCGGAAAACTGCACACCGGAAGAGTTTGCTTGGGAGAGCAACCCTGACTATTGGCGGCGAACCGAAGCCCCGATGAATCTCCAGTGGACGCCCGTCTATTCGTGAGCGCCATCCGAGATCATGACCAGCGCTGGAAGCACGAACAGGATGAACACGCCAGACAACACCAGCCCACCCACCATGCTCACCACGAACGGCACGACAAAGATCAGGTCGTCACCACGCTCGTATAGCAGGGGGGCTAGTCCAAGGATCGTGGTCGCGGTTGTGAGTAAGACCGCGCGGAAGCGGTGGCGGGTGGCCGCCGCTGCGGCGGCCACGGCCGGTATCATTGCGTTCTCTCGGCGGATCGTGTTGTAACGGTCGAGCAGCACCAGTGCATCGTTGACGATCACCCCGAAGACCGCGATCAATCCGAACAACGACATAGCAGTCATATCCCATCGCAGCACCCAGTGCCCCAGAACGGCACCAGCGAATGCCAGTGGGAAACCGGCCACCGCGACAAGCGGTTTCCAGTAGCTTCGCAAAAAAGCCGCCATGAGCGCGTACATCGCTACCAGCACGATAGGAACCAACGTACGCATAGCATCGAGCACGGCCTGCTCATCCAAGGCTCCGCCGTCAGGCTGCACCCGCAGGCCGGGGTATTTCGCAAGCAGTCCGGGGAGGAACTCTTGGTCAACCATTCGACGCGCTTGGATCGGTGTGATCTCAGCCGGGTCCGCACGCCCATTCACCAGTGCGGACCGGGTGCCGTTGATACGCATCAACACGGCTTGCTCGCGCTTCTCAACCAAGCTTGAAACGATGGGCAACGGTACTTCGCCCCCGCCGGGACGGTGAATGCGCTCGCGATCCAACTCGCTCAGGTCGCTCCGCCGGTCACGTGGGTATCTCACCATGACCTTGATTTCTTCATGACCGCGCTGAATTCTCTGGACCTCGACGCCATGTAGATTCGCGCGCAATTGCCTTCCTATCGCAGAGGGCGTCAGGCCGGCCGCCTCGCCAGCTGACGTAAGCTCGATCTCTAAATGCCGCTTGCCCGGCCGCAAACTGTCGGAAATCTGATAGATCCCGGGCATCTCCATGAGGAACGACTTCAGGTCCGAGGCAGCTTCCGCCAGAACCTCGTCATCTTCGTGTTGTAGCGCGTAAGCAACGTTCGGGCCGAACTGAATGATAGTGGACTGAAACTCCATCCTCTCCAAGTACGATAGCTCGCCAATGTTCCGGCGCCATGCTCGTTCAATCTGCCCAGGCGATGCCTCGCGGACCGGCCGCTTGTTCAGATGTGCCACGACCGTGGCGAGGTGGCTGGCGTTGGAGCGTTCCTCCCCCGTTCGGGTCGATGCGAGATTGCCGGCCAAGACGCTGACCGCCTCGATTGATTCGCCTTCGAGTTGCTCGTTCATCGCGTGGGCGGCAGCCGCGACGTGCTCGGCAGCGGCGAGAGTGGTCTCGAACGGAGTGCCGACGGGCAGGTGCAGGTCCGCGTGAACATTCTCGGGAACGCTCGCATCCTCGTCCACGTAGATGAACCGCACCGCCTCTGATCCCACTAGCAGCAGCGCGAGCAGCACGACACCGCATCCACAGAGCAGGGTTAACGGAACATGACGTACCGACCACGAAACCGCCGGCACCACGCTTCGATCGCGCATGTCGTCCAGCCACGCGCATGCACGGGCCTGAAGCGCACTCAGGGGCCACAAGCTCCAGCGCCCTGCGTGAGAGAGATGCGCCGGCAAAATGAAGAACGCCTCGACAATTGACACAGACAGAACGAAGAACGCGATGTAGGGAAACACTTTCACGATCTGGGAAACGCTCGCGGTGACAAACAGGAATGGCACGAACGCTAGGATGGTGGTCACGACACCTATCGTGATCGGCCCCACTACTGCTCGGGCACCGGCGGCAGCCGCTTCGACCGAACTCTTGCCGCGTTCGCGTTCCGCGGCGATGCTCTCTCCCACCACGACAGCGTCATCTACCACTAGGCCGATCATCAGAAAGAAGCCGATCATCGTTGCCAGGTCCAGGGTTAGACCCGCGGCATTGAAGAACATCAAGGAACCGATGAATGAGAACGGAATGCCTAGGGTTATCCATGTCGCGGAGCGAAGGTCGAACACGAGAAGGAGCAAGATGAAGACCAGAACAATCCCAGCCAGACCGTTTCGCGCCACCGCCGCCAACCTGTTGATCGCAGGCTGGGCTCTGTCGTTCCAGATCTTGATCGAAATATCGCTGGGCGGGGCGTAGCTCTCGAGCCAGCCTCTGATGGCGTCAGCGAGTTCGACGATCGACTGCCCCTCGGCGGCGTCAACTCGGACGAATACCGCAGGGACGCCGTTAACTTCGGCGACGACATCGTCGTCCACAAACCCGTCGCGGATCCGCGCGACCTCTCCGAGTTGAACGATCGTCCCATCCAACTTCGTGATGAGCGGAATCCCCTCGAACTCCTTTCCGACGCTGCGCTTGGCGGCGGTGTGCAGCACCACCCCGCCTGACTCGGTGCGCACTTCTCCGAACGTGAGGTTGAGAGAAGCCAGCCGCACTGCATTGGATACCTCGGTGAGAGACAGGTCATTGCGACGCAGTTCCTCTTCATTTAGCTCGATTGCGATCTCGCGGTCGCGCGTTCCCCGCAGTGTCACCAGCGATACGGACGGCAGCGCCAGCAGTTCGCTGCGCACGTTCTCGGCCACGAGCCGGAGATTGTTCTCACCCGCCACTGGCGACAAGACCGCTAGGGTCATGACTTCGATAACCAGCTGCTCCAGCTTTACCTCCGGCTGTTCCGCATGCAGAGGTGGAAAGTTCTCAATGCTGTCCACCGCATTCTGGACATCCAGCAGCACGGTGTCGGCATCCGCGAACGTCGACATCTCGATTCTGATCTTGCCGATGCCCTCGGTTGCGGTCGCAACAACCCGCTCGACGCCGGCAAGCCCGACCACGCTCTCCTCGATGCGGCGATTAATGTCCTCCTCCACCTCTAGGGCCGATGAGCCGGGTGAAGAAACGCTCACCGAGACGGTCCGCAGATCGATAGACGGAAAGTTCTGAATGGCGATCTGAAGTCCGAGCACAAGGCCGCCGAAGACGAAGACCAACATGAGCAAGTTGGCCGCGACGGAGTTCCCCGCAAAGTACCCGATCAGCCCCGTTCTAGCAACGCTTCCCGGCTGTGCCGTGTGTTCGACGTCGCTAGCCCTCTTGTCCATGACTCCCTCACTGCGACGACACGGAATCTGCCACCGCGACCGCCAGTCCTTCGCGTGCACTGGGCAGAGTGCCGACAACCACGCCGTCCGCAGTGTCGAATGCCTTCACAATCCAACCGGCAACCGTGTGTCCGATGGTCTCCGGCACGACAGCAGTCAGCGCTCCGTCCCTTACAAGCCAGACGCTGTCACCCTCCTGTTGCACCGAGTCGGGTAGCACGTAAACGTCCCTGTGGGTGGGTCCGCGCATCGCTACTTCCACAAATGAGCCCGGTGCCGGCCGCGATCGTGGACGCGCACTGCCCGAGAACTCTAGAAAGACTGTGGCGAGTCGGGTCTTAGGAGTGACTACGGAGGAGATTCGCACGACTCTTGCATCCCACGTTCCCATTCTTCCGAGCACTCGCGCGGAACGGCCGATCACCGGATCCAAGTAGTCGAGATCCCTCCGCTCGATCGGTACATCCACTTGCAGCGCCTCGGGGCGATAGACGATGCCTAGTACAGAGGCTGGTCCTATGATCTCCGGGCCCACCAGTTGACCGATCTCGACATCGGCGGATATCACTCGGATGTCGAACGGAAAGGATATCTTCGTACGCTCGAGATCCAGCGCTGCCAACTGCAATTCCGCTTGCGCTTTCGCTAGTTCGGTGTCTGACTGTGCCGACCGGACTGCCGCTTCCGCAGCTTTCACCCGGATCTCGTACTCGGAAGAATCGATTCTGATGAACGTCTCGTCCGCCGCGATCGACCCGCCGTTGCTGAATTTCGGTGAAACCCATGCCACACGCCCCAAGACCTCAGACAGGATGGTTGCCTTGCGTTCCAAACTGACCGTTCCGGTTAATCTGACAGTCAGGGCGTGTTCGGTCGGCACTGGGTGAATCACGCTCGCGGTCAGTTGGGATGACTGCGTCGCGAGTCCGGCAAGGGTGCCCCGCGCCACACGACCGGGTGCCAGCGCGAAGTACAGGGCGGTCGCGATAGCAATGAAGATTAAGGCCAACTGAACGTAGCCTCGCCATCGAGTTGGCGGAGACTGGTCTGAGTGATTGTGCCGCGCTTCTAGCATGCTTAGCTATATTATGGATGTTCTTGTAAGATTCCGTCGCTCCTGAATTACTCCCTGCCATCTTGCGAAATCGGGCCGCTTCTCGCCTAGGTCGTGCCATTGGGTTGCCGCGACCGCGGCGTCCGGTGCGGCAGTGCAGCTTCAGGAAGTCACGATGTGGCAGCAGGCGAAGTGAACTGACAGGGCCCGGCCTGGTTTGCGTCAAGGGAAGTAGATGGCTAAGTCTTCATCCTCGAGCGCCGCGCCGCCCAGCGCGCTGTCGAGTTGCTGCCTGAGCGCTTCCACTGTTGCGTCGGGGACTCCTCCCAGACGCAGGATTCGCTTCCACTCGAGCGTATCGGTGGGGTCGGATGTCTCGCGGAGTCGCTGGCGGAGGCTCTGCAGGCGGTACTTGTGGATGATGAGGGTGCGGAAGCCGAGTTCCCGCAGTCGCTCAACGTCGACCAGGGTCTCCGCGCTGGGCACCCCTGCCAAGGCGCTCAGGGCTGGCTCGCTGGCAATGCCTTCCAACGTGGCGGGCGGATAGGTCGAAAGGTAGCCGCCCGAGATGGGCCTTCCGTGAATCGTCTGTGCCACCATGTTGTGAACAGTGCGGCTTCTCTGGTGAAACGGGATGTCCAGCACGGAGCCCGGCCGAGCGGCCACCTGCTGCAGCAGCGGTGAGCGGTCGACCTGACGGGTCGGGTAGGGCAACCAGCTGTACTCGGCCAAGACTAGGACCGCTGCCAATGGCAGAGCCCAGCGCCGCTTCTGCCCGAGTTGTTGCCAGCCAATGCCGACTAACACCGCTAGGCCAAGCCCGGCCACCAGCATGAAGCGGTTGGCCACGCGGAGGTTCTCCAGCAGCGGAATCCCACGCAGCCAGGCGAACGGCAGATAGTCTGCTTCGAGACGAGCGCCGTTCCAGAGCGGGTCGACCCCGACGGCGAGAATCAGCCCGAACGCGAACAGCGTCAACCAGCCCAGTGCGCGGCGCGGCGCTCGCCAGACTCCGCAGGTTGCCAATACCATCGGCACGAGCCCTAGGTAGCACACAAACCCCGCCGCCTGATAACCCCTAGTAACGTAGCTGGCTTCGACCAGTGGGCCGAACAGAGGATTGGCGTAGGAGGGTCTGAACAGGTAGCTTGCGTCGATCCCGCGCGGGACAGGGGGCTTGGTGAAATAGTCGGCCCCCGCTGCCATGGATGCGACTACGGGCGTCAGGGCGGGCAGCACGATAAAGAGCGCCAAGGATGTAGCTGCGGCAAGTCCGAACAAGTACTCTCCCCATCTCTGGCGATTCCGCCAGCCGATCCAAACGACGGCCGGTGTCACGATCATGGCGAGCTTCAGGCCGAGGTGCCAGCCGCAAAGTGCGTTCAGTGCGAAGCACGCTCCGAACGCTAGCGCGTCGATGGTCCGTAGCGAGCGGCCCCAGCGCAGCAGGTAGAACAACGCCAGAGGAATGAACTGGATCGTGAACAGATTGAGGTGCTCCTGGGTCTGCTCCACGAGGTTCGGAAAGTAGGCGAAGACCAGCCCGGCCAAGAAGGCGGCGCTTGCGCTGGACGTGATTTCCCGGACCAGCAGGTAGGTTGCGAACCCGGCAGCGGTGAGGCTGAACACGACACAGAAGTTGTAGGCCGCAGCCTCCCCGAACAGCAAGTTGACCGGCATCGACAAGACTTGGTTGAACGGCGAGTGCGTGTGGAAGACCAAGTCTGTTCCGTTGGGGAAAAACAGGTATGACGTGTGAAACGGGTTCATGCCTTCCAGCAGGCATTGCTTCCACCACCAGAGATTCCAGTAGTTCTGCCAGATGTCACCGTCTCCAGCGGGCAGGGCAGTGCGCCATGACAGGGCCAAGGGAAATGTCATCAGCAGCGTCGTGACAAGGTACGCTGCGGCGGCCACGTAGCTGTTGCCCAGGGTCCAGTGGCGCGGCGTGGGGCGATCAGCGGGCATTCAGAGGATTCAACCGGGGGATCTGCCGACGCGATGAGCGCGTCGCCGGGGCGACTCGCCGGCCGTCAGTTTTTCTCTAGGCCTTGCTCGAACACGATGTCGACCGGGATGCCCGCCTCTTCGAGTCGGGCGAGGTCCGAATTGACTTCCTCGCCGAGGACACCGATGTCCGCTAGCAGCTCCTTCGCGCCATCGTAGTCGCCATCGCCCTGCAGCCGGAGAATCTTGCCAGAAAGAGAGTCCACCGCCGCCCGCATCTTTTCCGCGTCGATACGGTAGGTTCCGCTGGCACTGTCGCGAGAAAACGCTTGCGAACGCTGGAAGTAGTTGAAGCTGATCGAGTTCGCGCGGCCGTGAGCACTCGAGGCGCCGAAGCGGACAGAGCGGAAGATGCCAGCGAGGAAGGTCGTGTAGTTGCCGGCCAGCTCCTCCTTCGGGAATTCCCCGGCATCGGTGAGCTTGCCGATCAGGTGCAGGCCGAGGATGTCGGCCTTGGCTTCCTCCAGCGCGGAGGAGGCGTCCTTGAGAGCCTCGCGAACCGTTCCGCGACCGTCCAGGGTGTTCTTGATCCCTAGGCCGTGGGCAACTTCGTGAAACATCGTGTTTGAGAAAAACGCATCGAAGTCGATGTCGCCACGCTGCCGCTCGTCGATCAGTATGTCCGCGATGGGGAGCAAGATGTTCTCGAACTTCGCCCGCATCGCGTTCTTGAGCTGCAGCCTGCGCGAGCCCTTTTCCAGCTGCACCTGTTCGTCGTTGGGCAGGTTGATGGCGATAGTCTTGGCCCCGGCATTGCAGTCCCCGGCATAGAAGAGGACGTCGTAGGCGTTGAGTTGGGAGTCTCCGCCGGGCTCCTCGGCCTTGTATTCCTGGGGGACGGGCAGGCCGTCTTGCAGCGCGGGGAGCATCGTCGAATACTTCGCCAGCCGGTCGCTCCATTGCTTGTCCTTGACGAGCACGTAGGCCTCGAAGGCGGTCTTGGTCCCGAAGAGGCCGTCTTCGTAGGACTCAATCGGTCCGATGACCAGGTCGATGGCGTTGTCCCGCATCTCCATCCACGCGAAGTCGCTGGGCTGGTAGTCGTTGGATTCGAGAGCGTCCGCGCGGATCTGGAGGTAGCGCCGGAATCCGCCATCTTCAGCCAGACTCGCTGCCTCGCGCAACAGTTTCGCGACGCTGGCCAGCTCATCGCGGAACGCCACGTTGTACGGGATCGCCGAGAGTTCGCCGGCGGCATTGCGCCGCACGAGCGTGTACTGGCTTCGCAGGCGCGGATCGTCCGCTGCCTCGGCGTCGAGTTCCTCGGCGGTCATGTCGGGTGGGTAGTAGTTCGCCCCGGGGGGCTTCGGCCCCACGCCCGGCAAGAAGGGGTGGTTGTTGTCGAGGCGGTCCCACGGGCCGTAGTTGATCTCTGCGAACCTGCGGGCGTCGGGATCTTCGATGCCTTCGAGCAGCGCCTCGCGGTCGCCGTATGCCTGTTGCCAGAACAGGCCGTCCATCACTTGGGCGGCCTGAACGAGCAGAGGCAGCATTTCGCGCTGGGAATCCGACAGGCCGCTCAGATCCGCCGTCAACTTGACCGTGACGTAGTCTTCCAACTTTTCGCGGTAGTCCATGTCAGCAAATTCCGAGCCAGAGTCGAGCCCGCTGCAGCCCGCGAGGCAGGCAGTGGCTAGAACGGTCGCCCACCTGAGCACAGCTTTACTGTATGGGACTTATATCGCAGAGTGGCGAACCACTACTCGATACGGCTCTGAAGCTATGCACGGCCCAGCGGCCCACGTTAGCGCTTCGGCGGCAAGAGTCCCAGCCGCCGGAATACAGGCAAACCGCATCAATGTTGCTGCTGGCTGCATTTGATTTCAGTATGTC
>JAJDZN010000166.1 GCA_022824585.1 Bryobacterales bacterium
CCAAGGCGGTCCTTTTATTCGAAGTGCTTCAGTCCGTTTCGTTACCTCCTCGAACCGCTCCGATTGCTACCGGCTGGAGCGACAGTTGCCGGACGGGATTCGCACCCGCTGGGAAACAGCGCCTTCCACGGCGCACGACAACGGGGGCTTATCCCTGTCAAGCCGGATACGGCGGATCGGACTGGGCACGTTGAGACCACAGACGGTGAGTTGGCTACTACGCGCATCGCAGTACGGCGGGTTCTCGCCCGCGGATCTTTTCGGCATCAGGTGCCCACGAGAGCGCGGCCACTCCTCTACGTCTCGGGCTACTACAGGCTGGGGCGCTGGTCGGGGAACTGCGGCCGCGCAGGTGAATTGCCCAGCCTTTAGACGCGATCACGGCGTGGAAGGTGCTCAGCCTATCGGGCGATGCGGGGGACGCACTGGAAGCGGTTGAGGCGCCGTAGCTAACCGGGTCAAAGGGGGAGACGGTTGGAGGTGTACGTCGAGCACCGTAAGCTTCTCCCGCCTACGGACGCCGGGAAACCTCTCGTGAAGGAAGTCAGTGCCTCGGCGCGGTTGCTGGCCTGCGTGGCGGGCTGGCGATCGAGCAAGCGGCAGCTGTTTCCCTGCAATGAGGTGCCTTGGCCTGCTGATGCACCTGCGGAGGATGGTGCCTGAATTTCGAACGCCTAGGGGTCATTGATCGAGGTCGTCCAATCGGGAACGCGAACCCACTCAGCACCTGGCGCCTGTGTCAACTGCAACGGATGGGTAATCCGCCGGAAGGGGGATCCGACCTGCCCACCTATAATGTTTGGCGCTCATGAAACGCCTCGCACTGATTCTTGGACTGTTTCTGGCCTGCTCGGCGGGGCTGGCCCAAGAGCACCCCCTGCGGGCGCTCAACATCGAGTTCGGCATCAAGGACCACGAACCCATCCCGTGGGACGGCTCGCTCAGCATTGACAAGGGAGAGATCGTCGACCTGCGCGGCTACCGCTTCAAGGAAGGCGAGTCCATCGGCGAGAACAACTCGTGGGTGGCGAGGACCGATCCGTGGGTGCAGCCCACTGGCGGCATGCACCCGCACGAACTCCCCTTCCCGCACGTCACACGCGTGCAGGATGTCGGAGTCACGCTGTACTACAGGGCACCCGACGACGCGACAGTATCGGTCAAGACGGTCAACGGCGATTTCTTCTTCAAGCCAGCCGACCTGCCGGTGTCGGACGCGATGCACATTCTCTCCACCAAGGTCGAATTACGCCGCGTGCCGCCTGTCGAGGCGCTAACCACCGACGAGTTCGAGGACGACTATCCCGCCATGGCAATGGCTGACGACGGGACGCTATCGGTGGCCTGGATCGGCTACAAGGACGAGAACGACCAAGTCTTCGCGCGCGACCGCGCCGACGGCGAGTGGGGCGAGATCGCCAGCCTAGGCGGAGCGTCGGGCGACCTGCAGGGCCTGGCCGCGGCCTACGACCGCGATGGGACGCTGCACGTGGTTTGGTCCAAACGGAACGGCGGGACTTGGAGCCTGTTGCATGCAATGCGCGGCGGCGGATCGTGGAGCGCACCGAGCGCGGTCGGGGAGGGCTCCGGCAACAACCTCTTCCCCGTCATGGCGAGCGACCGCCATGGCGGATTGCATCTCGCCTGGCAGTCGGCCCGCGAAGGCTTTTCCGGGATCTACTACAGCGCCTTTGACGGCAGCGATTGGTCCGAGGAGCTGCCGCTCAGCCATCCGGGGGCGGCCGCCAACGAGTGGTATCCCGACATCGCGACCGATACCGGCGGCACGGCGTGGGTGGTCTGGGACAGCTACCAGGGCGGCAGCTACAACATTCGGCTGCGCTCCGTCAGCGCCGGACGCGCCGGGGACTTGGTCAAGGTGACCGATACGCCGCGCTACCACGGCACGGCGAGCATCGCCGTCGATGCCCAGGACCGCGTCTGGATCTCGTACGACGAGTCCGAAGAGAACTGGGGCAAGGACACCGGCTTCCTGCTGCGGGGCGGCACCGGGATCTACCAATCGCGCACCAATCGCGTGGTCGTCTGGAACGGCAGCGAGTGGCTGGCCCCTCTTGATGACGTCAACCGCCGCTTCAGGCCCAGCGTAGAGCGCTACATCCAGACCCCCAAGCTCGCGTCCGACAGCAAGGGCCGCATGTGGATGCTGCTACGGCCGCGCGTGCGGGCGGTGAAGCCCGAATCACTCTGGGCAGCTGGCGGCAAGTGGCAGGTGATGGCGACCTACTACTCCGGGGGCCGCTGGGCGGATCCCTTCCCGCTGCCCGAGAGCGTGGGCCGCAACGAGGGTCCGATGGATGTCGTCGCGGGAGCTGACGGAAAGGTGTACGCGGCTTGGACCACCGACCAGAAGCTCTGGGGCGGGCCGACCTTCGGGCACTACCCGAAGGAGAACCAGGTCTTCTTCGCCGAACTGTCCGCGCAGTTTGGCAACACGCGGATCGATCCGCCGCTGTTTGGCCCCAGAGGTGTCGAGCCGCCGGCCATGCTACCGACAGAGCCGAGGGAAGCGGAGCAGGTGGCGGCCATCCGCAACTACACCATCGACTCCGGCGGCAAGCGTTACAAGATCTACCGCGGCGACATGCACCGCCACACCGATATCTCGCTCGACGGCACGGGCGACGGCTCTCTCTACGATTCGTTCCGCTACATGATGGACGGCGCCGCCATGGACTTCTACCTAGTCACCGATCACAAGGGCAGCAACGACACCGAGTACAGCTGGTGGCGCACCGAAAAGGCCGAGGACATGTTCCATGTGCCCGGGCGCTTCGTCACCCTGTTCGGCTACGAGCGCAGCCTGAGCTATCCGAACGGGCACCGCAACATCATCTATGCCGAGCGCGGCAACAGGCCGATTCCGATCACACAGGAGGAGCGCGAATCGAGCAGCGGCCCCTTCCTCTACGACGCCCTGCGGGAGCAGAAAGGGATCGCGACCTCGCACACCTCGCACACCTCGATGGGGACGGACTGGCGCGACAACGACCCGGAACTGGAGCCCATCGTGGAGATCTTCCAGGGAGCGCGGACCTCCGCCGAGCACGAGAGCGCCCCGCTAGCGTCCTCGGCGGCGCGGACGGACCTGTGGGCCGGCAGCTACAGGCCCAAGGGATTCGTGTGGCTGGCCTGGGAGAAGGGCTACAGGCTGGGGGTGCAGGCCAGCTCTGACCACGTCTCCACGCACAGCTCGTACGCCATGGTCCTCAGCGACGATTATTCCCGCCGGGGGTTGGTCAATGCCATGCGGCGGCGCCACACCTATGCGGCAACCAGCAACATGATCCTCGACTACCGCCTCAAGACGAGCGGCGGCGAATGGATCCAAGGCGACGAGTTCTCCTCGGCGGAAATCCCGACCGCGACCGTATCGATCCGCGGCACAGGCGCGATCAAGGAGGCCGTGGTGGTCCGGGACAACACCTACGTGCACACTCTGGCCGGGGACGGCGAGAGCATGGAGTTCGAGTTTCGCGAGCAGGAACTTGCCGCCGGCGAGCACTACTATTACGTGCGGGTGGAACAGGAAGACGGCAACGTCGCCTGGTCCAGTCCGATCTGGATCACAAAACGGTAGCGCCGGAGCACAGCTAGGCCTGGATGGTCAAAGCGCGAGACCGCTGCGCCCAGGCTGAGCCGCTTCGCTGGCAGGCGGTGCGGCAACTTGCCAGAAGTACCGCACGGTAACGGAGTTGCTTGCAAATTAGAAACCGAATTCTAATTCGCAAGAACCCGAACTCCGGGCCGCCGAATCGAACCGGCAGGGACGAGCTTGCCTCCACGCACGGAAACGGCCGGAGACTCCTTGCAGGAGCCCCCGGCCGCGGGGTCTGACTCGCGCTGCCGCGACTAGATGTCGTAGTAGAGCGAGAACTCGTACGGGTGCGGCCGCTGGCGCACCTCATCGACCTCGGCGGAGCGCTTGTAGTCGATGTAGCTGGCGATCACCTCTTCGGTGAACACGTCGTTCTGCATCAGGAACTCGTGGTCGCGCTCCAGCGCCTGCAGCGAGCCCGCCAGATCCTCGGGCAGCGCCGGCACGTTGCTGAGCTCCTCCGGAGACAGGTCGTAGATGTCCTTGTCCAGCGCCTCGCCCGGATCGATGCGGTTCTGGATGCCGTCCAGTCCGGCCATCAGGCAGGCTGAGAACGCCAGGTACGGGTTGCAGGACGGGTCGGGGTAGCGCAGCTCGACGCGCTTGGTCTTGGGGCTCGCCGAGTACATCGGAATGCGGCAGGCCGCCGAGCGGTTGCGCCGCGAATAGGCCAGGCTGACCGGAGCCTCGAAGCCCGGCACCAAGCGCTTGTAGCTGTTGGTGGTGGGAGCCACGATGGCGGCCAGGGCCGGAGAGTGCTTCAGCAGGCCGCCGATGTAGTGCAGCGCCGTCTCGCTGAGGCCGGCGTACCCCTCGCCCGCGAAGGTCGGCTCGCCGCCCTTCCAGATCGATTGGTGCGTGTGCATGCCGGAGCCGTTGTCATTCCACAGGGGCTTGGGCATGAACGTGGCCGACTTGCCGTGCTGGTAGGCGACCTGGCGGACGATGTACTTGTACAGCATCATGTTGTCGGCAGACAGCACGAGCGTGTCATAGCGCTGGTCGATCTCGCACTGGCCGCCCGTGGCGACCTCGTGGTGGTGGCACTCGATCTCGATGCCGCAGTCCATCATCACCTTGGTCATCTCGGTCCGGAGGTCCTGCATGTGGTCTGTCGGCGGAACCGGGAAGTAGCCTTCCTTGTAGCGCGGGCGGTAGCCGAGGTTGTTCTCGGCGCGGCCGGAGTTCCAGCGGCCTTCCTCGGAATCGATCTTGTAGAAGCCGAAGTTGTACGACGAGTCGTAGCTGACGTTGTCAAAGAGGAAGAACTCGGCCTCGGCACCGAAGTACGCGGTGTCGCCGGTGCCGGTGTACTGCAAGTACTTCTCGGCCTTCTGCGCGATCCAGCGCGGATCGCGCTCGTAGTGCTGCTTGGTGATCGGATCGAGGATGTTGCAGACGACGCAGAGCGTGGGCACTTGGTTGAACGGATCGACAAATGCCGTGTCCGGATCGGGAACAATCAGCATGTCGGACTCGCTGATCGCCTGCCAGCCGCGGATCGACGAACCATCGAAGCCGAAGCCGTCCTCGAAACTCTCCTCGTCCAGCATGCCGATCGGGTACGACACGTGCTGCCAGATGCCGGGCAGGTCCGCGAAGCGCAGGTCCAGAATCTCGCAATCGTTGTCCCTGGCGTACGCCATGACCTCAGCAGGGGTGCGTTTTACAGCCATTGATTTCCTCCTATATGGCTTGTGAGGGGATCAGCACTAGGGCACGCGCCCAGGTCGGGAACCGCCCGCTTGGTAGTACTGTGAAACCGCCATCGTATCACAGTGCCGAACTGCATCACGAGCAGCACTAGGACTGATAAGAACTATTGATAGCGGCGCCCCTGCGCCACTATCGGACCAAGGCTCGCGCGTCAGGATTGTCCGGGCCGAAGTGCTTGAGCATGACCAAGTTCTCGTCCGGGCTCAGGTTCGTGATCCGGACGCCCTCTCCAGCGGCAGCCGCGGTCACGAAGTACTCGTCCGCAGTGAGTTCGCCGAAACGGATCATCGCGGGGGTATGCACGTCCCACACGCCAATCTGCCCGCGCCCCTGGGTCACGATGGTGCCGTACGCGGCAGCGTCCCGGATCGTTACGCTGCGGCCGGGATGCACCGTCAGTTCCTTGGCCGAATAGTTGGAGGTCGAATAGGTCACCCAGGCTTCGCTGTAGCCGTCTTCTGCCATTTCGTCGGCCGGGCGCACGGGACGTGGCTCGAAGAACCTGTGCTCCATGAAGTTCGGGTCGACGTTCGCGTCCCAGTCCAGCATGCCGATGATGTACTCGAGGTCTTGATGGTGCTCGGGCGGCACGTCCTTCACTAGCAGGTCCCACGGCACGTAGCGGCCTTCGACCATCGACTGGAACATCCCGAAGACATCCGAGTTCACCTGCGGCTCGTACGTGACGGCCGAGCCCGGCGCGTGCAGCACGCCCGCGGGAATCTGCCAGCCGGTGCCGGGCTTGAGCTTGTAGGCCTTGGAATGGTAGAGGATGCCGTTGTCGCCCTCGTTCCAGCGCTCCAGGCAGCGCCAGACATCGTCCTTGGTGGTCCCGGGCTCCAAGCCCATGAAGGTGTACGCGAAGTTGTTCTCCTTGTAGTTGTACTGGGGCGGGAAGTAGTACGCCTCGGGCTTGCCGCGCCGACCCACGCGGGCAGCCGCTTCCTCGTCTTGGTGCATGTGGTGCGGGATCGGGCCGAGGTTGTCGAAGAACTTGCAGAGCACGTTCCACCCGCCGTGGGCGCTCATCACGTCGCTGCCGAGGATCTCGTCGCCGATCTCGTCGACGGCCGTCTTCAGCAGCACCTTGCGCGGGCCTGCCGCGCCGTCGGCCGCGACGATATAACTCAGCCCCTCGTCATCGGGGGTGCCCGGCCCGTTGTCGGCATTGGTGGTGGACGAGAACCAGCGCTCGTCGATGCCGCCGCGATGTGCGCCGAGCGCGTAAATATCGGCGGGGTGGAGCTTGAGCCGCCCTCCCGGCATGAGGAACGACCGCGGCACCCACGCCGGGGCCAGCCTCAGCACGCCCTCGCCACTGGACAGGGCGCTTCTGAGTAGATCGACGGTCTGGGACATGCTGGCTATGATACCGAACGCACCTAGCCAGCCCTGCCAGCAACCCCCGCTCGGGATTCGATCGGCTAGCTCGTCATGGCGAGCTGACCCTGAAAGCGACTGGTGAAAAACGATATGAGAGAGTGAGCACTTTGGTCAAGTATTGTTGTATATTATAGTTTAGAAAATTAATATGCAACAAAATATTCCGCGCCCGATTCTGCTTGCATCGACCATGCAAGGGCTCTCCGAGGCCCCGGCCGTGGCCTTGCTGGGAGCCCGGCAAGTCGGCAAGACTACGTTGGCAAGGCTCGTCGCCTCCGAGTGGAGGGGGTCCACAACGGCGTTTGATCTGGAGGATGTCGCTGCGCGCGAAGCGCTGTCCGCAACACCGGACAGGCTATTGCGGAGTAAGGAGGGTCTCGTCGTCCTCGATGAGGTGCAGCGATTGCCCCACTTGTTCGAAGTGCTGCGCCCGATTTGCGACGATCCCGACCGCAAGGCGGTGTTCCTCCTGCTAGGCAGCGCGTCCTGGGACTTGGTCAAGGATATCTCCGAGACGCTCGCCGGAAGGGTCCAATTGCTAGACGTAGCGGGCTTCGCGCTGAGCGAAGTCGGGGCAGACAATCAAGACACGCTCTGGATGCGCGGCGGCTTTCCCCGTGCCTTTCTCGCCCCGTCGGCGGCGGCCTGGACCCGCTGGATGCAGTCGTTCACGCGGACCTTCTTGGAGCGGGACATCCCTATGTTGTCCCAGCGCGTGCCGCCGCAGGCTGTCGGCCGCTGCTGGCGCATGCTTGCCCACTCTCACGGGCAGGTCTGGAACGCTTCGGCCCTCGGGCAGTCCATGGACGTCAGCGTCACCGCCGTGAACAAGTACCGCGACCTTCTGTCGGGAGCCTTCATGGTCCGGATGCTGCCGCCCTGGTTCGAGAATCTTGGCAAGCGCCTCGTCAACTCGCCCAAGGTCTTCCTGCGGGACAGCGGCGTGTTGCACTTCCTGCTGGGACTAGAGGAATCGCAGGAGCTCCCGATGCATCCACGCTACGGCGCAAGCTGGGAAGGCTTCTGCTTGGAACAGACCCTCATCTCCCACGGCCAGCGCGAGGCCTACTTCTACCGGACTCAGCGCGGCGCTGAACTGGATCTGATGCTCGTCAGGCGCGGACGGCGCTGGGGCTTCGAGTTCAAATGCACTGATGCCCCGCGAACGACGAAGTCCATGCACATTGCCATCGCCGACTTGGGTCTGGAGCACCTCTGGGTGGTCTATCCCGGAGGAATCGAGCACCCTCTGGGCGAGAAGATCACCGCCCTGCCCCTGAGCAGCGTCAGCGAGCTGCGCCTGCGCTCGCCGTCTTGAGCACGGGCGGTCAGGCTGGCACGGCACCGATCGGAACTTCGTCAGGCGATCGATTGCGCCGCCGCAGGCGCCCACACTGCCGATTCTCAGACTTCGGCACATCGCGCAATTTAAGATGGCGCAGCCTTGAGCTGAGTTGCTGGCTGGTGGCGGGCTGGCGGGGCGGGCGGGAATTCGTAGACGAGGCGCAATTCGGTGCCGGGAAAGACGGTCCGGGTCTGGTTCAACTCGGCCAGCAAGGGGGCCAGCGCCGCGTCCTGGGCGCGGCTGGCTTGGTGCAGCAGGCGCACCGTCAGCGTGCCGGCCTGCGGGTCCGGCAGCAAACTGGCGTCACTTTGGAAGAGCGCCTTGAGCAGGCTGCGGGCGGTTTCGGGATTGTCCAACTCCGGGGCCAGCGTGGCCGCCATGCAGGTCTCGGCGCGGTAGGCCAGCATGCGTAGCGTGTGCATCAGTTGGCGCAGCGGCGTCGGCAGGGCTTGCAGTTGCTCGGCCTCCGACAAGTCGCCCGCCCGCATGTGCTCATCGGTTACCTTGAGGGCCACCTCGAAGCCCTCCACCAGCTTCTCGCTGGCCGCAATTTGCTCCTGCAGAGCCCGTGCCTTGTCCGTCTTGGCGGTGGGCTGCAAGGCGAGTTTGCGGCGCAGGTGGCCGACCTTGTTGCGCGCTTTCTTGAGTTCCTTGGTGATCGTCCGCCAGGCCGGGTTGACCACCCAGGTGTCGTCCTCGACGGCCACCAGCGCGTGCTCGCACAGGCTGTCGAGACCGAACTCGGCCCGCGCGTACTTGAAAAAGTTCTCTTGCGTCCAGCGCGAGCGCAACAGCCCCGCCACCTGCTCGGCCGCCAAGCTGGGATGCGTCGTCACCAGCGCCGGCTGGCGCTGCGTGGCGCTGGCTGCGCCGGCCAACTGGCGCGCTTGGCGCGGCTGGCCGCCTTTGCCCGTGCCGCGCAGGCGGCGCTCGATCCAGAAGCGGATCTCGCGCGCCGCGCAGCCAGCCCCCAACTCCACCGGGCGCTCGGCCAGTTGGCCTTCCGCCAGGGCCTCGCCCAGCGGCGTGCGCAGCGGGATCGTGGCCGCCCGGAACTCGCTCTCCGGCCAGCGCTCGGCCTGCGCCCCCTTGCGCCACGTGACCACCGCGATGCCTACCTTGCGCAACTCCCGGAACAACTGCGGGCTCCAGCCTTCGCGGTCGAACACCAGCGTCAAACGCGGTTCGCTGGCGGCCTCGCCGACCTCCGGCAGCAGCCCCAACTGGCGCAACTGCGGCACGATGCCCGTCCAGATCTCGCGCACCATGCCCGCGTCCACCTGGCGGTGCAGGCACAGCAGCGGGGCCCCGCCCAAGGCCTGCACCCAGTAGCTGACCGCAGCCGGCAGGGCCAGCCGTTGGCGGGTCACAAAATGTTTCGGCAACTTCCCCTGACCACTGTAGACCTGCACGTGGCCATCCACGAACAGGGTCGCCATCGTCTCCGGCTCGGCGGCCTGCCACTCCCGCGCCAGCACGCCGGTCCACGCGCCCAGCCCTTCGCTGGCAGCCAACGCCTGCGTCCGGCGGCGCAGCGTGCGCGGGCAGGGGCAGCGGTCCAAGCCCAGCAGTGCCCCCCACTCGCCGGGCTGCTGGTAGCGCAGCCCTTCGGCGTTGCGCACCCGTCCCAGCAGCAGGAAGGCCCACAGCACGAGCAGCGAACTCAGCCCATAGAAGCCCTGCGGCAGCGTTAGCAAGGCGGCATGCCGCAACAGGCCTTGGCCCAGCAAGGCCGGCAGGGCCGTCAGCACGCCCGCCCCGCTGACCGTCGCGGCCGGGGCGAACTGCGGGGTGCGCCCGTGCAGCCCGCCCAGACTGGCCGCCAAGCGCCCCGCGCTATCGTGGGCGGCCCGCCCCAGCACGGCCTGGGCGTCCCGCTGATTCCGCTCTGCCTTGCCCGACAGCTCGACCTCCACGCATCCCTCGGGTGCGGCTGCTGACTCGCCCGCACCTACCATCTCCACCGCACCTGTCGTCCCCGCCGCGGCGGCTGTCTCCGCGGCGGCGGCAAGCTCTGGTGCCGGTGCGGGCTCTGGCGGCGGCTCGCCGAGCTCCCCCGCAGGGCTCTGCGCGGCCGCTGCGGTGGCGGCTGCGTTGCGCCCCACCGAGCACTGGCTGGCCGGTAGAATGCCGACCTTGGTGTAGCTCAACAGCGTTGAACAATTGACTCCGAGTTGCTGGGCCACGCTGTACACGCTCTGCCCGGCCCGCAACAGTTCGGCCGCTCTCGCCAGCACCGCGGGATCCTCGATGCCGTGCCGCCGCCGCGGTTTGCGCGGCCGCGCGAAGTGGCCTTCGCCATGCTCCTGCAGGCGCGCCTTGGCCCGCGCGACCGTGCGCCGACCGAGCCCAAAGGCCGCGGCCAGCGCGGCCTGCGTGGCCAAGCCCAGCAGGGCGCAGCGCGCCAGACACACATTGCGCCCGAGCTTGTCGTCGGCGGCATGCACCGAAATCGGATGGGTGAACAGGTAGTAGACGAAATCGTGCTCCTCGCGGAACAGTGTCAAGTCGCGGCCCAAGGGCAGCGACTCCCCCGGGCGCAGGGCCAAGGCAGGCGCGCGGGTGGGGTCAGGCGGGGACGATTCGCAGGCCATTATGTGCCAGATTATACCATTAATTGCACAGGCAAGTCAAGCCCACAGCTCTGAGCGAGAAAAACCCTAAGCCCCGCCTTGCAAAGCAGTTGCGGCGCGCACCAGCATCACGCTAGCTCGCCCCATGTAACGAAGTCTGATTCTCGGCCTACCGGAGCACCGCAGTGCGGCGAGCAGGCGTGCAGGCCCAGATTCCCGCCATTACCACGTGTCGGCTAGGATAAGGGTGCAGGTGCCGCAACGAACCGCGCCGGGACTGGAAGCACTGCCCGGGCACGCGGCGGCCTGCTCACCGCGGGCGAACGTGGCGGAATTGGTAGACGCGCTAGATTTAGGTTCTAGTGGGGCAACCCGTGGGAGTTCGAGTCTCCCCGTTCGCACCATATTGGCCGCGCGGGCGAGGACTGATGACCACGCCGGATGTGCGGGGTCGCGCTGCACCGTCTGGTAGTCGCATCGATCGTGCGAGCCGGAGTGCGCCCAGCGCCAGCGGCTGTCAGGTGCCAGCTGTGCCAGGCACCGCGCTCGTCACCTACTGTTTCGACAGCATCCGATCCAGTGCATCGCTCTGGCCAAGCTCGAGGCCGTAGAGCCTTGGATAGAGTTGCAATAGTCCGACGGGGCTCTTGTCGGAGACGCCGAGCACAGCCCAATCGACGTTTCCACCCACCGTCTCTAGTTCATCCGACGTGAGACTGCCGTCTGCGTTGGCGTCAGCGGGCGACAGGCGCAGACTTAGCTGCATCGCACGTATCCGTCGTTTCGGATCTCGTGTCGCCCGCTCGGCGATTTCGCTCAGCGTGAGCACGCCATTGCGGTCGAAGTCCTCGCGCTCAAAGTGCCCGCGAGCATGCCCGTCCAGGCCGTCCGCATCAGCCTCGCGTCCCGTCGAGGGTTGGGACAGGCCGTACTCTCGCGCCGAGATCTCCCCGTCCTGATTCACGTCCAGACTCACGCGTGTATCCATCGCTTCCTCAATTTCAGCCCGGATCGCGGCCCTCGCCTCGTGGGCCGTCAGCTCGCGATCACCGTTCGCATCGAGCGCAGCCAAGAATTCGATATCACTTGACTGGGCTCCCCCACCACTGCCGCCCCCGCCGCTACGGCCGGAACCGCGACCACCCCCTCCGCGGGTGCCACCACCTCGACCACCGCGACGAGCCGCCAGCTCGGCCCAAGCCTTTTGGTATTCCTCCCAGGTCACCTCGCCGTCTTGGAAATACTCGGTGCCCCGCACGTACGGACCCGCCTCGTCGTCGCGCAAGATCCCGTCGCCGTCCGCGTCGGCCCGCTCGAACAGGTCGAACGGATCGGCTCCGCCGCCTCGCCCCCGCCGGATCGGCTGGGCCTGGCCATAACCTGCCGCCTTCAGTGCCTGGATCATGACTCCCACATCCACGTTGCCGTCCCGGTCGGCGTCCATGGCTCGGAAGCCCTTCATGAACTCCTCGGCCAGGGTATCGACGAGTCCGGCGGAGACGGAGGTGGCCTTCGGGCTGTCGGCGAATAGCCCAACACCGATACCGGTCAAGCAGACGGCGGCGACTGACAGACGCAGCAGAATTGGGGCGATCGCGACGAAGCGAGTGCGAGCGCCGCCGCCCATCGGCGCGAAACGACCCCTATGGAGATTGGAATGCAGCATGAACCCACTAAGCTAGCACGGCAATGATGTCGTCTTGCAACACGCTTGCATTTGCACGGATCTTGGCCCCGCACGCATCGGAGTCGGCGAAGCGAGAGCCTCGCAGGCTTGCAGCAGCTCGGACCCTTGAGCGCCAAGCGCGGTGCTATCGCCGAGCCCGAGGTCGCGAACGCGAGAGCAGTCCCGGCCCGAGCTCTGCGCCGGGTCGCCCGCCTAGGCCAAGATCTCGTCCAGTGTGCCGGTGCTGTCGGCGAACGAATCGACAGGAGCGCCGAGCCGGTCTAGCAGCGTAACGTACAGGTTCGCAAGCGGGACCTCGGCCCCGAACTTGCGGAAGCTGCCGTGCGCAAGCCCCATGTCGCCGCCGCCCGCGAGCAGCAGCGGATAGTTCAGGTTGACGTGCGTCTGGCAGTTGCTGCTGCCGTAGAGCACCAAGGTGCTGTCCAGCAGAGTGCCGTCGCCCTCGGGCGTCTGGCGCAGCCTTTCGATGAAGTAAGCGAGCTGCTCGGTCAAGAACAGGTCCCACCGGCCGAGCGGCTCCGCGCCCGCGTCGTTCTTGCGGGCGCCGTGCGCCAAGCTGTGCATGTTGTCGGCCAAGCCCAACAGCTGCGGAAACTTGCCCGCGATCGAGGTGGCCCCGTTCATGTTGCCGACCTGGTACGTCGCGATGCGCGTGGAGTCCGTGCGAAACGCCAGGTAGATCAAGTCGTACATCGTCTTGATCAATTCCCCCGGCGTCGTGTCGTCCGCCTCTAGATGCAGGCCCGTGGCGTGAACGCGAGGCTTCGGCACTTCGAGCCACTGCTGCGATTTCTCGACGCGGCGCTCGATCTGGCGAACCGATTCCAAGTACTCGTCCAGCTTGACGCGGTCGTGGCTGCCAAGCCGGCCGCGCACGGAAGCGGAATGCTCCATGACAAGATCGAGCATGCTGCGCGAGCTGTCCAGGCTCTGGCGTTGCGCCTCGAGCGAGCGAGGATCGACTCCGAACAGGCGATTGAACACCTGCTTCGGCTTGTTCTCGGCGGGCACGGGCTGGCCCGTGCGGCTGAACGAAAGCGTGCTCGACCGGGTCGGTTCGCCAACCCCGCCATCGCTGGAAACCACCAGCGACGGGTAACGCGTGCGATCCCCGTACCGCATGGCCGCGATCTGATCGACCGAGACCGTGTTTTCCAAGTGGCCCTCTTTGAGCTCTGCCCCGGTGAGCCAGGTGTCCGCGGTGTCGTGGCCGCCCATGTTGCGGCCCTTGGGGTGCGACAGGCCGCCCAAGATCGTCAGCTCGGAGCGAAGCGGCTCCAACGGCGCCAAGCTCTTGTTGAAGCCGAAATGCCTGCCGGAGCCGGTCGGAAACCAATTCCACTGTGCAGCCTCACTGCCGGGGGCGCGGTCGACGATGCCGTACGGAAAGTAGCCCGCGAAGAAGCGCTTCGGTCGCTCGGCAGGCCTGCCGTCCGCGGCCATGCACTCCAAGGCGGGCAGCCCGAGCGCCACTCCCGCTCCGTGGAGGAACATGCGCCGGTCCAGATGCCAAGACTTCCGCGCCATGGTTGCTTCGCGGGTCAGCGGCTCCGAAACGAGTCGCTGGTCACAATGATTGTACAAAGCTCCCGCAGGCGATGGTCCGCTTTCTCGAAGGCCTTCGTCATCTCGTCCACGGCGGACTGGTCCGCCGCAATCAAGCTGCGACCCACGGCGTAGGCGAGCAGCTTCGCCGTCAGTGCGCGCGCGAAGACGCCGCGCTGGCTGTCCAGCATGTAGTCCGCGAGCGCCTTGGCGCCATCCACGCGCTGTCCGTCAGGCAGCTCGGCGGCCGCGTCCACCGCATGCTCCACCGCTTGGTCGCCAGAGCGCCGCAGCACGCTCGAGCGCCTGAGCCCAACGGCATCGAACTCCTCCAGCGCGACTCCCCACGGATCGATCCCGCTGTGGCAGTGGGCGCAGGCCGCGCTGTCTTGGTGGAGTTCGAGCTGCCGCTTCAGTGGCAGCAGGGCGGCGTCGACATCGCCGCTGGCCAGGTTCGGCACGGAGGGGGGCGGCGATGCGGGCGGGTCGCCCAGCAGGGCCGTGCGGATCCAAACTCCGCGTTCGACCGGGTGGGAATCCTCGCCTGTAGAGTTGGCCAGCAGGATGCTGGCATGGGCGGCCACGCCGCCAGGTCGCCCGGTGCCGGCCAGAGAAACGCGCTCGAAAGCCCCCCCGCGCGGCCCGGCGATGCCGTAGTGCCGCGCCATCCTGTGATTGAGGACGGAGAAATCAGACCGCAGGAAGTTCAGCGCGCTGAGGTTCTCCCGCAGCACGTAAGCGAAGAAGTGCTGCGTCTCGCGCCGCATGTCCTGCTTGAGCGAGGGATCGAAGTCCGGGTAATAGTTCGGGTTGATGGCCACGCGATGCACGCCCGCCAGATCCAGCCACTGGTCGCTGAACTGCTCGACGAAGTCCCACGAGCGGGGGTCATCGAGCAAGCGCTCGGTTTCGGCTCGCAGAGTCCCGCGCTCAGCTAGCTCGCCCCGATCCGCGAGCTCCATCAAGCGCTGGTCCGGCATCGTGCCCCAGAGGAAATAGGACAGTCTCGACGCCAGCTCGTGGTCGTCGACGAAGCGGTTCTCGCCATCGTGCCGTTCGATCCTGTACAGGAAGTCGGGCGAGACGAGCACCATGGCCAGCGTTTCCCGCAGGGCCTGCTCAAAGCTCTCGACCCGCGGTCGGACCTTGCCGAAGAACCGCTGCATGGGGGCGACGTCAGCGTCGTCGACCGGGCGGCGGTAGGCACGGCGCATGAACCGGCGCAGCGCCGATGCAGCGCTTCCGGCCTCGTCCTCTCGCGCCCGCGGTGCGTCCGCAACCAGCTGGCGGTGATGCTCGGGCGGCCAAGCCGCGTACGCGGGCGCTTTGAACTCCAGCGCTTCGACGACGATGGCAGGGAATTCGGGATCGACCGGCCAGACCCACTTCTGCTTGATCTTGCCGTCTTCCTCAAAGTCGACCTTCTCGCCAAGCGGAGCGGGCTTGCCGTCCGAATAGATATTGCTCGCCCAGACCAGCATTCCCGGGTACTTGCTCTGCGCTCGGCTCTGGATCGGGAACTCTTCGATGCGCCCGCGGAATTCGAAGGTCCGTGCCGGGCCGTCGGGAACATCGACCTCGGCCACGTCCCGAGAGGGCGTTTGCGTGTCGGCGCGGTAGCCAAGCCTGACATGCATGCGCGGATGCGGCGCGCCGGGCGGAGCCTCGCTGCGCGCGCGGATCCGCAGGACAAACTCCCCCTCGTCAGGGAACTCGGGGATCCGTGCGACGAACGTGCCGGTGCGACCCAAGCGGTTCGACCAATGCATGGTGTTCACCTTGTCCACCACGGTTTCGACGGCGCGGTGTTCGAAAATGGGCGGGGCCGGCCCCTCGACGATCGCGCGCGCGAGACCGTTCTGCGCCGCCCGAAGGTAGTGCTCGAGTTGCAGGGCTGACATGCGCAGCGACGCGCCATTGTTCGTGAACCCGTCCGGGCTGACCTCGTCGGGCGGCAGGTTCTTGACGAAATCGATGTCCAGGCCCAGCAGGTCCCGCATGGTGTTCTGGTACTCGCTGCGGTTCAAGCGGCGCATGACGACGCGTCCGGAAGCGCCCGAGGCAAGGTCGCCGCGCTCGCTCAGCGCGGCGTCGAGCCAGCCAAGCAGGGTCGTTCGATCTGACGACGACAGCTGGGGCGCTTCCTTGGGCGGCATTTCGCCCCGATTCAGCGCGTTACGCACGTCGTGCCAAGTCTCGGCGGCCCGGCGATCCGCGGTTGTGTCCGCCGAGAGGTTGTCCAGGCGGACATTGGCATTCTGCACCTGTGCACCGTGGCAGGCAACGCAGTGGCGCTCGAGAATCGCCGACACCGAAGCGTCGACTTCAACGGCGCTCAGAGGTCCGGCAGCCGCTAGAGTGGCAGCCGCAAGTGCGCAGGCAAGTGCATGTCGGCGCATAGGAAGGGTATTGCAGCCGATCGGGCAAGCTGCCCGAGCTCAGCCCTAGTGTAGCCGTCACTGGCAGTGTCGCAAAGCACTCAACCATTCGGAACGGTACTATCGGCCGGGCCCGACCTTGCCTAGAATATGGGGTTAGATCCGCCTGCCGAGGCGGAACGAGGTGAATTCATGCTCAGATCAAGTCGATGCGCACTGGCACTGACACTGCTGTTCGCGGTCGCGGCCGGCGCGCCGCTGCTAGCGCAACCATATCCGGACCCCTACCGCATGGTGGAAGGCTGGGCGAAGCTGCCCGAGGGACGCAATCCCGGCGCCATCGGCGGCGTCATCATTGATCCTGACGGCAAGCACCTGTGGGCCGTGATCCGCTGCGACGCAGGGGCGGACAAGTTCGGCTACGAATGCCTGGAGTCGGACCTGGACGCAGTGGTGAAGTTCAATCTGGAGAGCGGCGAGGCCGTCGAGAGCTTCGGCGGCGGCATGTTCATCTGGCCGCACGGCATCGACGTGGATCCGGCCGGCAATGTGTGGGTGACTGACGCGGCACATCCTGACCGAGTGCCGAAAGGCGAGCGGGGCCACCGCGTGATCAAGTTCAGCCCGACCGGCGAAGTGCTGATGACGCTGGGAACGCCGGGGGTGCCGGGCGACAGCCCGAAGCACTTCAGCTCCCCCGCTGACGTGGTGGTCGCCGACGATGGCGCGATCTTCGTGGCCGACGGTCACTACCGTGACGGCAACAACCGCATCGTGAAGTTTGCCAGCGATGGCACTTTCATCAAGTCGTGGGGCAAGACCGGCTACGGCCCCGGCGAGTTCCACGTGTTGCACGCGCTGGCGATCGACCAGCGCGGGCGCCTGTTCGTGGCCGACCGCGAGAACAATCGCATTCAGATCTTTGACCAAGAGGGCAAGCATCTAGCCAGCTGGACCCAGTTCGGCCGGCCAAGCGGGATCTACTTCGACGGCCATGACAACATCTATGTGGCCGATTCGGAATCTGACGACGTTCAGAACCCCGGCTGGGAAATGGGCCTGCGGATCGGCGACGCCAAGTCGGGCTGGATTCGCTACTTCGTGCGCTTTCCTTGGGGCGATCCGCGCTTCACGCGCGGCAGCGGGGCGGAATTCGTGGCAGCTGATGACGAGGGCAACCTCTACGCCGGCGAGCCGTTCCGCCGCCTGTTGCAGAAATACGTTCGAGTGATGCCGTAACGGGCCAACCCCCGCAGCGGTTGCGTCCAGCGGCGGCCCGGCTGGCCTTTCGGCGTGCCTAGTGCCCGGCGCGCAGGCCGGCGAGGAAAGGCGTCAGTCCCCCGTGACGGGCTATAGTAACGGTCGGGTCAGGGATCTCCTCTAGCCAGCCGACACCGAAGTCGGACCATGTGCCTTGTGTCGCGCCCCGGCGCGCGAACCAATCTGAGCTCGGAATCGCAACGTGCAGACTGCCCGCCCACCCATGAACCACCAAGCGGGCCTGTGGCGGATCGCGATCTGCATGTGCCAGCTCATGACGGCTGGGCTCTGCTGCGAAGCCCTTGCCCAGCAGCCCGCAACACCGCCGTCTTCGCGCTCGGCAGTAGTGACCGAAATCACTTCCTCGATCGTCATCGACGGGAACCTCGACGAGGCGCCGTGGCGGCGCTCGCCGAAGATCGGCGAACTGGTTCAGAGGATCCCGCGGGCCGGGCAGAAGCCGACCGAGCGGACCGAGGTCACGCTGCTCTACGACAAGAACAACCTCTATATCGGCGTGATGTGCTACGACTCCGAGCCGGATCGAGTGCTGGCTTCGCAAATGGCGCGCGACGCGAGCCTGAACCCTGACGACCGGCTGAGCATCATCCTCGACACCTTTCGCGACCAAAGCAACGCGTTCCACTTCTCCACGAATCCCAACGGGGCGCTTGTGGACGGGTTGGTGTTCGCGAACGGCGAGACTAACGAAGACTGGGACGCGATCTGGATCGTCAAGACCAGACGCTCCTCCGAGGGCTGGAGCGCCGAGTTCGCGATCCCCTTCAAGAGCCTGGCCTTTCCTTCCGGCCAGAGCGTCTGGGGCTTCAACATCAGCCGCATCATCCAGCGGAAGCTGGAGGAGGTGCGCTGGACTGGCGCACGGTTCCAGACGCAGTTCTTTCAGGTCTCGGAGGCGGGAGAGATCACGAACCTCGAGAACATGGAGCAGGGCGTCGGCCTCGACGTGCGCCCGTTCATCGCGCAGCGCTGGTTCCATTCCGGAGTCACGGGCAACGATGTCGTCCGCGGCAAGCCGGGACTCGACCTGTTCTACAACCTGACGCCGAGCCTGCGCCTGTCTACCACGGTCAACACGGACTTCGGCGAGACAGAAGTCGATGATCGCCAGATCAACCTGACCCGGTTTTCGATCTTCTTCCCCGAGAAAAGGTCGTTCTTCCTGCAAGACGCCGGCGTGTTCAATTTCGCCACGACCGGCATCGATCAGCCCGGGGGCATCCCCAGCCCCGGGGCTGAGATCTTCCCCTTCTTCAGCCGCCGTGTCGGGTTGCTGCGCGGGCAGGAGGTGCCCATCGACTATGGCCTCAAGCTTACGGGCAGAGCCGGGCGCACCGAGATCGGCGTGCTGAACGTGCGCACGCGCGAGATACCGGGCGTCTTCGACAGCAACATGTTTGTCGGGCGCGTGCGGCAGAACTTCCTCGAGCAGTCGTACGTTGGCGCGATCTTCACCGGCGGGGATCCTGCCAGACCGGCCTCCAGAGACGATCCATTTACCCCGGAGCGCACGTCGATGAGCACCACAGCCGGCATGGACATTCGCCTGGCCACCTCGAATTTCTTGGGAACCAACCGCAACATGCTGGTCAACGCCTGGGGCCTGAAGACCAGAAAGGATGGCGTCGAGGACAAGAACGCATCGTTCGGATTCGGCGCTCACTACGCCAACGACAGATTCCAGGGACAGTTCCAGTGGCGTGAGATCCAGGAGAATTTCGATCCCGAACTGGGATTCGTGCAGCGTTCGAACGTGAGGATGATGCGGCTGGGGGCCAGCTACAACCCGCGACCCAATCCGTCGTCGGGCATTCAGCAGATGTTCCACGATGTCTTCTACACGCGCTTCACGCGGCTTGACAACGGCCTCGTCGAGACTTGGAAGCTCTATTTCACGCTCGTCGACTGGCACTTCATGTCGGGAGACTCTCTGCACAGCCTTTTCGACCTAAACCCGACGTACGAGCGCCTGTTCGAGCCGTTCGAGATATCTCCGGGAGTGGTGCTGCCGCCCGGCGAGTATCGCTTCACGCCGATGCGAATCTTCTTCACGTCGGCGCAGAAGCGCAAGCTGCAAGGCAGCATCGGCTACACGTTTGGGAACTTCTGGTCTGGGACTGCCAATACGGTACAGACGGGGCTGCGCTACCAGCTGCCGCCGAAGTTCGTGATCAGCCTCAATTCCAACCAGACGTTTGCGCGGCTGCCGCAGGGGAACTTTATTGCCCGGATCTTCAGCACGCAGATCAACTACGCCGTCTCACCCTTCCTGTCGTTCTCCAACCTCATTCAATTCGACAATCGGTCAGGCAATCTTGGCCTGCAGAGCCGCGTGCGCTGGACGCTGGAGCCCGGCAATGACCTGTTCTTCATCTTCGGCCAGGGCTGGATCCAAGAGCTGGGCGGCTTCTACGACTTCCGCCAGCAGGATTCGCGCCTTGCGACCAAGCTGCAGTACACGTTCCGGTTCTGATCAGAAATAGGCTGACGGCGCGCACGAGGCAGCCCGGTGAGCGTTCCATCTAGCGCACCGCCTCCCGCATGGCCTCATGCACAGCTGCCGCACGGATCTGCCCGGCAGGATGAG
This sequence comes from Bryobacterales bacterium, assembly GCA_022824585.1. Taxonomy (GTDB): domain Bacteria; phylum Acidobacteriota; class Terriglobia; order Bryobacterales; family UBA6623; genus VXMF01. The sequence continues at coordinate 20,115 of JAJDZN010000166.1, forward strand.
TCGCTCGCATCCGACGGAGCGCGTTTACTGACGCGCGATTGCGAACGGGATGGGAATCGGCCACATTGTTTAGCAGCCATGACTGCATCGACGAATCTGGACAGGCGTTCACTTCTGCAGACCGCCGGACTGGCAAGCGTGGCCTTGCTCGGCTGTCGGCAGGGATCCGCTCCGGAACGTCCCAACGTGCTGTTGGTGATGACTGACCAGCACACCGACGAGGCGATGAGTTGTACGGGCAATCCGCACATCAACACACCTGCGATGGATCGCATTGCCGCACGAGGAGTCCGGTTCACGCGGAGCTACGTTACCCAGCCTCTGTGCTTGCCGTGCCGCTCCAGCATTCAGACGGGGCGCTATCCACACGAGATCGGCACATCCACGAACGGCCGCGGGCTAAACGGCGAGTATCCGATGCTCGGGAAACTGATGCAGTCCGGCGGCTACGATACGGCCTACTTCGGCAAGTGGCATGTCGGGACCTCTTTTGCGGAAGCAGGCTATCCCTCGGCCGCGGAAGAGACCCGCAGCGATAGCGTCGCTGCTGACAAGGCGATCGAGTACTTGCAAGCTCCACGCGACAAGCCGTTTTTCCTGACGCTATCTGTGCGCAACCCTCACGACGTGTGCCAGCTCGCGCGGAGACAGGACCTGCCGCAAGGCCCGATCCCGCCGTTGCCAGACGACGCAGCCCAGCTTCCTCCCCTGCCCGCAAACTTCGCCATTCCCGAAAACGAGCCGACAGCCATTCGCATGAGCCAAGAGAGGAATAGGGACTTCCACTACCCCACGGTCGACTGGACCGACTTGGAATGGCGACAGTATCTTTGGGGCTACTACCGGCTGGTCGAGAAAGCCGACCGGGAAATCGGCAGAGTGCTCGACGCTCTCGACGATTCCGGCCACGAGGACAACACGGTCATCATCTTCACTAGCGACCATGGCGAGGGCGTCGCCAGTCACCACTGGAACCAAAAGCAGGTCCTCTACGAACAGGCTGTGCGGGTCCCGCTCCTCATCGCCGATCCGCAAGCGAGCAATCCAGGAAGCACGTCGAATGCACTGGTTTCGACGGGCATCGACCTGATGCCGACCATTTTGGATGCCGCCGGACTCCCCGGTGCTCCGGGACCGGTGCACGGCCGATCTCTGCAACCGCTCGCTCGGGGATCCGCAATGACTTGGGACAGGCCTTACGTGATCGCTGAAACGACCTTCGCGCGGGGGCGAGACGGCGGCGCAGCGGGTCGCATGGTAAGGACAGAGCGCTACAAGTACGTCGTATACGACACCGGTAGCCGCCGCGAGCAATTGTTCGATCTCGAAACCGATCCGGATGAGATCAATAGCCTAGTAGGGGCTCCGGAATATCAGGCAGAGTTGAACCGCCACCGCGAGCTGCTGGTTGAATGGGCTTCGAGCACGGACGATGAGTTTCCGCTGGTGCCGCCCGCGTAAACTGACGCCGAATCAGGCCGAGCGGCCTCATCAGCGGAATCGTGGCTCGACTTACTTGTACACCTCTTTGATGACTGCAACGACGTTTGCGCTTGCTGCCGACAACCTTGCCCGACAACCAAGAAGAAACGCCTCTGAGGGCTTCACGGAAGACGTCTGAAATACCGGCATTGATCTTCATCGACCGGTCCAGCTAGCAGCTGGGAGGATCGCGCGGCTGGTAGAATCCCGGCCATGCGTCTCGCAACGTGGTGTATCGGTGGCATCAGTTCCAAGCTGCGCTATCTCTGCCACTGGCTGGACAGTAGGAAGCCGGATATCGTTGCTCTCCAGAAGACCTTTGCGGCGACAGATCGCTTCCCCGAAGAAGCACTGCGACAGGCCGGTTATGAATCGGTCGCCCACGCCCGAGATGGACAGTTCCGGAACGGCTGGGGAGTCGCCGTATTGGTTCGAAAGACGCTTCCCAAGCCCAAGGTCTTGCAGCTAGGCCTGCCCGGCCAGCGGGATCCAGGGGCGCGGTTCGTCACTGTCGCCGTGGGCGATCTAGAATTCTCGTCGGTCTATGCGGTGTACGGGAATCCTGACGCAAACGGCTTCGAGGGAGCCATGGAACGCAAGATTGCGTGGATGGAGCAATTGCAAGAACATCTTGGCAAGCGATCCAAGCTCTCCGGGGGATGCGTACTGGCGGGCGACTTTAACGTTGTTTCAGATGGACCTGCTCTACCGAAAGCGTTAAACCATACGTCCAGAGAAAGAGATGCGCTTGGTGCGGTGCTAGGCCTAGGCCTAGTTGACTTGTACGACTTGCACCGCTGCCGCCATTCTGGCACCGGGCCGGGTTTCAACTACGAATTCAACCCTCACCGGCCCGTTACTTCAAGACTGCACCGCATCCTGGGAACGAGAGTCGTTGCGGATCAGCTGCACGACGCCTGGGTTGACTTGGAATACCGGAAAGCAGTCAGAGAGCTTCACCGCTGTAAGTGGCCCGCATCAGCTCCCGTGATCGTGGATCTCTGCTCCGGATCGATCTGACGCGCCGTTTTCACCCCACATCCCATTGCGCTACAATCTCTCAGCGCGCCCGCCGCGGCACCCTCCGCATCGGACGCCAGGGGAGGCATAGAGGGTGACGATACCAGTCAGTATCACGGTTAACGGCCGACGCTACGACAGAGAGGTCGAGCCACGGCTGTTGCTAGTCCATTTCATTCGCGACGTGCTCGGGCTGACCGGCACCAAGGTCGGCTGCGACACGAGCCAGTGCGGTTCATGCACGATCTTGCTGGACGGCGTCTCGGCCAAGTCTTGCACTTGTCTGGCGGTGCAGGCCGATGGTGCCTCGGTCACTACGATCGAGGGCTTGGCCGGCGACTCCGAGCTGCACCCGTTGCAGGAGTCGTTCTGGAACAAGCACGGCCTGCAGTGCGGCTACTGCACGCCCGGCATGATCCTGGCTTCGCACGAATTGCTGCGCTGCAATGCGGATCCCTCTGCCGAGGAAATCCGCCACGGCCTCGAGGGCAACATGTGCCGCTGCACCGGCTACCAGAACATCGTCCGCGCCGTCCGGGACGCCGCGGAAACGATGCAAGGAGGGACGTCATGAGCGCATCGACTTTCGGCTCGGGCATCCGGCGGCGGGAGGACCCGCGGCTGATCACGGGCAGCGCGAGCTACACGGACGACATCACTCTGCCGGGAACGCTGCACGCGGCTTTGCTGCGCAGTCCCTACGCCCACGCCCGCATTAGCGGCATCGACACTTCGCAGGCCGCCGCGGCGCAGGGTGTGGTGGCGGTTTACACGGGCGCGGACACCGGAGGAGAGATCGAGCCATCACCCTGTGCCTGGCTGCTCCCCGACTCGGGGCTGACGATCGCCGAGTATCACTGCGTCGCCAAGGACACGGTCCGCTATGTTGGCGACATCGTCGCGGTCGTGGTCGCAGAGACCCGGCACGAGGCATACGACGCGTTGGACCTGATCGAGGTCGACTACGAACCGCTGGATGCGGTAGTGGAACCCAAGAAGGCTGCGGCCGATGGCGCGCCCCAGCTGCACTCCGAGATCGCGGGCAACCAAGCGTTCCATTGGAAGGTCACCGGGGGCGGCGACATTGATGAGGCGTTTTCTCAGGCCGATGTCGTTGTCAAAGAGACGATCATCCAGCAGCGCTTGATCCCCAACGCGATGGAGCCGCGCGCCACGCTGGCCAGCTACACCGCGGCCACCGGCGAGCTGACAGTCTGGAACACCACGCAGAACCCCCACATCTTGCGTTTCCTGTCCTCGCTCGTCATAGGCGTCCCCGAGGACCGGCTGCGCGTGATCGCGCCCGAGGTCGGGGGCGGGTTCGGGAGCAAGATCGCGGCCTACCCGGCAGACTTCATCACGATGTTCTGCTCCAAGAAGCTGGGCGCCCCGGTGAAATGGGTGGAATCGCGCAGCGAGAACTACCAAGCCACCACGCACGGCCGGGATCACGTGCAAGAGATCGAGCTCGCTGCCACCGCCGATGGCAAGATCAAGGGCCTTCGCGCCACGGTTTGGGCCGGCATGGGCGCATACCTGTCCACGGCGGCCCCGGGCATCCCCACCATCCTGCACGGGCTGATGCTTTCGGGCGTGTACGACATCCCCGCGATTCACGAGGACGTCTACGGCCTGTACACCAACACGACTCCGGTAGAGGCCTATCGCGGGGCGGGACGGCCAGAAGCGACCTTCATGGTCGAACGCCTGGTGGACCTGCTGGCAGCCAAGCTTGGGCTGGACCCGGCGGAAGTCCGCCGGCGCAACTTCATCCCGAAGTTCGACGACGGCCATGACGTGGTGACCGGCCTCACGTACGACAGCGGCAACTACGACGGAGCGCTGAGCAAGCTGCTGGCGGAATCCGACTACCAACAGCTGCGCGCCGAGCAGGCAGAGGCCCGCAAGAACGGGCGCTACATCGGCTTGGGCCTGTCGACATATGTCGAAATCTGCGGCCTGGGGCCGTCGCAAGTGGCCGGCGCGATCGGCTTCCAAGGCGGTCTGTGGGAGAGCGCCATCGTGCGCTTCCACCCCAGCGGCAAAGTCCACGTCATGATCGGAGCATCGCCGCACGGCCAGGGCGAGGAGACGACCTTCGCCCAGATCATCGCGGGCGAACTCGGCGTCTCGCCCGACGACGTGAAGGTGATCCACGGGGACACGGACAACACGCCCATGGGATGGGGCACCTACGGCAGCCGGACCACGGCGGTCGGCGGGGCCGCCTTGGCCCTGGCGGCGCGCAAGATCCGCGACAAGGCCAAGGTGATCGCCGCCCACCTGCTGGAAGCGGCGGTGGAGGACATGGATTACGACGACGGCAAGTTCTTTGTCAAGGGCTCGCCCGACTCCAGCAAGACGATCCAAGACATCGCGCTGATGGCCAACGTGGCCTGGAACATGCCCGAGGGCGTGGAGGCCGGGCTCGAGGCCACCACCTTCTACGACCCGCCGAACTTCGTCTTCCCGTATGGCGCGCACCTTGCCGTGGTCGAGGTCGACGCCGAGAGCGGGAACGTGGAGTTGAAGCGCTACGTGGCGGTCGACGACTGCGGTCCGCAGATCAATCCCGTGATCGTCGAGGGACAGGTTCACGGCGGCATCGTCCAAGGCATCGGACAGGCGCTGTGGGAGGAGGGGGTATACGACGACGACGGCCAGTTGCTCACCGGCACGATGCTCGACTACGCCCTGCCGCGTGCCGACCGGCTGCCGGACATCGAGGTCCACTCGACCGTCACGCCCTCGCCGCACCATCCTCTCGGGGTCAAGGGTATCGGCGAAGCGGGCACCATCGCATCCACCGCGGCCGTTTACAACGCCGTCATCGACGCCTTGGCGCCGCTCGGTGTCGAGGCAGTCAACATGCCGCTGACGCCGGAGCGCGTGTGGCGCTCCATCCAATCAGCACAGGGGAGGAACTGAGCCATGTTTGCACCACAGTTCGACTACTACCGGGCGAGTTCGGTGGCCGAAGCTGCGGCCTTGCTGGAGCAGCACCCTGACTCTAAGGTGCTGGCGGGCGGCCATAGCCTGATCCCCGTGCTCAAGCTGCGCCTGGCCGCGCCCTCGGCGCTGATCGACATCGGCCGGATCGACGGCATGCGCGGCATCCGCGAGGAGGCTGGTCGGATCGTGATCGGCGCCCTCACGACGCATGCGGAAATCGCAGCGTCTGCGACGCTCCAATCCGGCGCAACCGCGCTGTCAGAGGCGGCCGGCATGATCGGCGATCCAGCCGTCCGCAACCGCGGGACCATCGGGGGCAACGTGGCGCACGCTGATCCGGCATCGGATCTGCCGGCCGTGCTTCGCTGCCTAGGGGCGGAGTTTGCCATCGAGGGCTCCTCCGGCACGCGCACCGTTGACGCCGCAGACTTCTTCGAAGGACTGATGACGACCGCCGTGGAGGAGCACGAGATTCTGACGGCCATCAGCTTGCCCGCTGGCAGCGGCGGGCAGGGTTCGGCCTACGCCAAGTTCTCGCATCCGGCATCGCGCTATGCGGTCATCGGAGCGGCCGCTTCGCTGACGGTCGCGGACGGCGTGTGCAGCGCCGCGAGCGTGGCCTTGGGCGGCCTGGTGCCTGCCCCGGTTCGAGCGGCAGCTGTCGAAGACGCATTGGTGGGCAAGGCCCTCAGCGCCGGCGCGATCGCTGATGCCGCGCGCTGCGTCGGCGATTCGCTGGACGATGACGAAGTGCTTGGGGACGTATACGCCTCGGCGGAGTACCGCAGCGCCGTGGCACATGTGTGGGTAGGCCGGGCGCTGACCGCCGCAGCCGCGCGCTGCGGCTGACAGTCGACCCGCAGGCATGTCCGCCCAAAGGCCGATACCGGACTCGATCGACGAGTTGCAGGCGACACTGGCGCGGCAAGACTACGTCTGCGATCGCGCGCTGGCGACCTCTGTCTACCTGGCGCTGAAACTCCAGCGCCCGGTACTGCTCGAAGGCGAGGCCGGTGTCGGCAAGACCGAGGTCGCCAAGGCCCTCGCGGCCGCCCTCGGGCGCGATCTCATCCGCATGCAGTGCTACGAAGGGCTCGACATCAGCCACGCGGTCTACGAATGGAACTACACGCGCCAGATCCTCGAAATCCAGCTGATGCGGAACGGCGGCGGCTTGGACCGGCGCGATGCCGCCAAGGAGCTGTTTCGGCGGGAATTCCTGCTCGAGCGCCCGTTGCTGCAGGCGCTCGAGCACCGCGGCCCTCCGCCCGTGCTGCTGATCGACGAGTTGGACCGGGCCGACGACGAATTCGAGGGCTACCTGCTGGAAATGCTGTCCGACTTCCAGGTCACGATCCCGGAGCTCGGCACGATCCGGGCTGCCCAGCCGCCAATCGTGCTGATCACATCGAACCGCACGCGCGAACTGCACGATGCGTTGAAGCGGCGGTGCCTGTACTGCTGGATCGACTATCCCGATTTCGACAAGGAGCTGCGCATCGTCAACCTGAAGGTCCCCGGCGCTTCGCAGGCGCTGAGCGAGAGCGCCACAGCCTTCGTGCAGGAACTGCGCGACGCTGAGCTGTACAAGACCTCGGGAGTGTCGGAGACGCTCGATTGGGTGGCTGCGCTAGTCGCCTTGGACTGCGAGCGCTTGGACGAGCGGCGCGTGGACGAGACCCTGGGCATCCTGCTGAAGAACCAAGAGGACATCGCCGCCGTGCGCGGCGATCCGGTCAAGGCGATGCTTGACCGGGCCGCCCACCGGGGGATTCGCACCAGCACGGCGGGACAGGCGGCCGACTCGCCATGGGCCACCTCCTAGAAAACCTGACCCTATTCGCCCGGCTGCTGCGCTCGGCCGGCCTGCCGGTGCCGGCCGGGGCCACCATCGCAGCGGCGCGCGCGCTGGAGCACGTCGACATCGGCCGCAGGCAGGACTTCCGGCTCGCCCTGCGGACCGCTTTGGTCAGCCGGGCAGAAGACCTGCCGGTATTCGACCACGCCTTCCGCCTGTTCTGGAGCGGGCCCTCTGGTGCCGGCACCAAGCTCGACCTGCGACCGCTGGGCAGCGAGCGGCGGTTGGGCGATCCAGTGGTCGAAATGGAATCGCTCTCAGGCACCGATCGGTCTTCCAGCCACGCTAGCGAAGCGACCCTCGAACGAGTGCAGATCAGCACCTACAGCGACCGGGAAGTCTTGCGCGAGAAAGACTTCAAACGGCTCAGCGCCGAGGAACTGGCCCAAGCGGTGGACATGCTGCGCGAACTGCGCTGGCACCCGGCTCCGCGGCGGACAAAGCGCTGGCAGCGCGGCACGGGGGAAGCACCCGACATCCGCGCCCTGCTGGGACGGCTGGCGCGACGGGATACCGACCTGGACAAGATTCCGACCCGCGGCCCGAAGCCCGCCCCGCGCCGCCTGGTGCTGCTGTGCGACATCAGCGGATCGATGGAGCGCTACACGAGGATGCTGCTGTGGTTCGCCTGCTGCCTGAGCGGGAACCTGGAGCGCGTCGAATCGTTCCTGTTCGCGACGCGCTTGACACGAATCACCAAGAAGCTGCGCGGGCGGCGCGGCTCCAACCCGCTGCAAGAGGTGGCGCGGCTGGTGCCCGATTGGTCCGGCGGCACCCGCATCGGCGATGCCCTGCGCACATTCAATGTCGAGTGGTCCAGGCGCGTCCTGGGACGGCGTGCCGTGGTTCTGGTGGTCTCCGACGGCTGGGACAGGGGCGAGCCGGAGGCTCTGCGTCGCGAGATTTCCAGGCTCCAACGATCCTGCCACCGGCTGGTCTGGCTCAGCCCGCTACTTGGGGATGCAGCCTACGAGCCGCTCACGCGCGGCTTGCAAGCGGCACTGCCCTACGTGGATGACTTTCTCCCGGCCCACAATCTCGCCAGCTTGGAGCACCTAGCGGAGCACTTGAACAGCCTCGAGTCCGTTTCGAGACGCGCGCCGGTACGCCGATAGCAGCCTCTGGTAGTCTTGCGGAAGCGGCTGCAGCATGGACTTCAATAGCAAGTACGAATTCGACGCGCCTCCTGAGGCCGTCTTCGACGCCCTGACCAAGCCGGAGACGGTGGCCGGCTGCCTGCCCGGGTGCGAAGCCCTCAAACCCCTTGGGGACGACCGTTACGAGGCAGCAATGACGATCGGCGTGGCTGCCATCAAGGGCAGGTTTCGCGGGACCGTGGCCATGCGCGACATGCAGCGGCCGGACTCGTTCACCCTGCACGTCGACGGCAAGGGCAGCACGGGATTCGCCAAGGGCGAGGCTAGCATCGAGATTGCGCCGAACGGAAGCGGCAGCACGGTCGCAGTGCAGTCGTCTGCCAAGGTCGGCGGCCCGATCGCCCGTGTCGGGCAGCGACTGCTGGTGGGCACAGCCAAGATGGTGGCGGACAAGTTCTTCGCGTGCCTGCGCAGGCAGGTGGAGGGGAATTCAAGCCTATCCTGACTCCCCTGCCCGCCGAGGCAGCCTCCCCTCGCAGGCGCCGGGAAGGCTTCGACCCTGGGCACAGCTTCAAGGACCGAACTCAAGCGGTAGCTGAATCTGGCAGCTCGGCCATCTTGAATGCCCCCTTCGGGCGACTCTACATCTCAGGCTACGGCGAGGTGCCGAGTTGATACTTGCCTTCAGTGTGCAGATACAGGACACACTCCTCGTCCGAGTCGCACGAGAGCTGATGCGCCGCCTGCCCCTGCGAGCCAAAATAGCTGCCCGGGTCCAGGCTGTGGGTCTCGGATTCGCCTGACAGCTGGATGCTGGCCCGGCCTTGGATCGTCACGACACGCATCATCGGGGCGCTAGTGCTGAGTTCGCCGCTGTAACCGGACGGAAGCTTGACGAAGGTGCCGTTCTTCTCGTTGTCCTCGACGCTGCCCCACAGATAGGCCATCTCGGGACCTGCGTCGTCGACCCACTCTGCATCCTCCGCCTCCAGCCACATGATGTTTCGCGCTGCGACGTTGATCGGGCGCTCGCCGCTGTCGAACGCTTCATCCGCGGGCTTGACGAGATAGGGTCCGGACAGGATCTCCAAGAAGATCATGGAGTTCTCGCCCTTCGCGGCGGTGATGTGGTTTTCCCCCGGCGGCTGCGTCCAGAACGAGCCGGGCTCCATCCACATCTTCTCCGCAGCAGGGTCGTCGTTGTGAACGGCACCGCTGATCACGACCGCACGGTAAGTGATGTTGTGAATGTGCGGCGGCGACTCAAAGCCGTCCACGAACTTGACAAGGACCCCGGACGGCACGTCTGCCCGGATGTCACCCCAGAGCTTGCCCGCCTTCGGGCCGAGTTCGCCGCGCGCGGGATTCAGGGGAATGAACTCAACGTCCGATCTCTTGACGAGTTTGTTCTCAGGACGCCCGCTAGCCGCAGCCTGCGCCGTTCCCAAGCCAGCGACGGCGACCAACGTCGCGGCCAGCGTGGCTATGCTTCTCCTCATGGAAGTTCCTCCCGACTGCCCGCACTTGCCTCGCATGGGAATCGGCGTGCCCCACCAGCATGCCTCTTCGAAGAATAGCAATGCAGGAAACGCGGACTCTTGTGACCGTCCCTGCGATCTACCCGGCCGCAGTTCACGCTCGGTGACGCAAGACAGCACCCAGCGCAATTACCAGACCTGGCTCGTGACTGGAGACGGCCGGCCCTGCGCTCACGCCAAGCGGGCCAGGTCAAGTGGCGCGCCGCCCCGCTGCATGTGGCCCCAGACACCCGCGCCTTTCCAGGCGTGCCGACAGCACTGCACACCGGTGCGAACGGCGGCATAAGGAGCTGCGGTTCGCTGTGCTACCGTCAAGGCAATAGCCCTTTGGATGCCCGCGCCCGCTGCAGTAGAAATCTCGGAATGCACCTACAGCTACGGCGAGACTCGGGCGCTTGACGCTGTCAGCTTCCAAGTCGCGCCGCGGTCTATCTTCGGCCTGCTGGGGCCGAACGGCAGTGGCAAGACCACGCTGTTCCGCATCCTCTCCACGCTGCTCGCTCCCGAGAGCGGCAGCGCCAAGCTGTTCGGGATCGATGTCACCGAGCGACCGATCGAGGCTCGCCGCCAAGTCGGCGTTGTCTTCCAGTCCCAGAGCTTGGACTCCCGGCTGACCGTCGAGGAGAATCTCGCGCACCAAGGCCACATGTATGGCCTGCGCGGGCACGGCCTCGCCGAGCGCATCGGAGAGGTGCTGGAAAAGGTCGGCCTTGGGGACCGGCGCAAGGATCGCGTGCAGACCCTGTCGGGCGGACTGCGCCGTCGGGCGGATCTGGCCAAGGGGCTGCTGCACAGCCCGAAGCTGTTGCTGCTCGACGAGCCGAGCACGGGAGTCGATCCCGTCGCGCGGCTGGCCTTCTGGCGCTACTTGGAGCAGCTGCGGTCTTCCATGGGCGCCACGGTACTGCTGACGACGCATCTGCTGGAAGAGGCCGATGCTTGCGACGAGCTGGCGATCCTAGATCGCGGCAAGTTGATCCGCCAGGGCACTCCGGCCGACCTCAAGGCCGAGATCGGCGGCGAAGTCGTCACGCTAGCTACTGGCGGCGCAGCCGCTGTCGCGACGGCGCTGGCCGAAGAATTCGCAGTTCAAGACGCCCACGTGAACGGTGACGAGATTCGCTTCGAACATCCCGAGGGATCGAAGTGGGCAGCGCGCCTGATGACCCGCTTCGGAACTGAGATCGAATCCGTGAAGATCTCGCGGCCCAGCCTCGAAGACGTCTTCCTGCACCACGCCGGGTACGGGTTCTACGCCGAGAGCGACCAGCGGCGCTGAATGCGCGGCGCCCGTCGCTTTGAACTTGCTAGATCGCGTCGGCGTAGTAGCCGTTCCGCGCTTGGATCTTGAGGCCCTTGCCAGCGGCCTTGAGCGAGATCTTGCGAAATCCGGGACTGTCAAGCCCGCGCTTGGGAGTGTAGCCGATGCTGTACTGGCCGCGCAGTTCATCCTCGATCTGCTTGAAGATCCCCGCCAGGCGGATCCCCCGCGAGACGCGGAATGCGCTGCCGCCGGTTTGCTCGGACATTTTCTTGAGCGTCCCTGCCCCGGAACCGACGTTGAAGTACGCCCGGCCTGCGAATTGCCGGTCCACGTATTGGATGGTGTACACCACGATGTCGGCGCGCTGAGCCGCCTCGATGGCCCTCTTCAGGCTGATCTTGCTGCCGTAGTCATAGCCGTCGGAGATCACGACCACCGCCTTGCGCCCGACCTGGTTGCGGAACATCTCGTCGGCGGCGAGGTACAGCGCATCGTTGAGGGCCGTGCTGGTCGGTTGCTTGTTGCCGCTGGGACCGGGATGCAATCCGCTGGTGGGAACCTCGACCTGCAACTCGCCCAGGCCCCGCTCGAGCAGTGCCAGAGAGGCGGTGTAGTCCTGCAGCAGCTCGACGTTGCGGTCGAAGCTCATCAGGAATGCCAGATCCTTGTCCTTGCGCAGGATCGAGCGGAAGAACATCAGTCCCGCGCTGCGCTCGGCGGAGATCAGCGCGCGCTGGCTGCCGCTGGTGTCGATCAACAGGCCGATCGTCAGCGGCAGATCCGTCTGGTGCGCAAAATAGCGAATCTCCTGCCTGACGCCGTCTTCGGAAAGGATGAAATCGTCCTTGGTCAGGGTGCTGAGCAGGCGCCCGTTGCGATCCTTGACGGTGGCCAGCAAGTTGACCACCTTCACGTCGAGCGAGAACGTGGGCCCGTCGGCGGCAGTTTCAGCGTCTTGCGCAACAACCGGCAATAGCGCTAGCAGGGCCGGAAGCAGCAAGGCGAGCGGTCTCATCCTACATCGAGAGACGGAAGGCCCCGTGATCCGGTTTCCCCCCTTGGACGGCGGACGCGCGGCTGAAGGAACGGGGCAGGGTCGTTGCGGAGTCGGCTCCGGCAAGATCCCGGACGCGGGCCAGGCCGTCTTGGTACGCGTCGCGCAACGCTTCCGGGGCCACCGCAGCAGCCGTGCGGGCTAGGTTGAGCACGAACGGGGCGATTCGCGAATCAGCGACCAGTCCCGCAGTGTCGGCGACGGGTTGAAAGGCCACCAGCGCCAGCAACAGCGCCGCTGCCAAGAGCAGGCCGCGCAGGGCGCCGAACGCGGCGCCTAGCAGCCTGTCGAGCAAGCCCAGGCCCGCCAAGGACCAGACCCCGGCCAACAGGCGGGCCAGCAGGGCGCCCGTGATCAGACACCCGATGAAGAGCAGCGCGAAGGCCACGGCAGAGGCGACCTTCGCGTTTGAGATCCACTGGGCCAGATAGCCGGCCAGGAGACCGTAGCCCCACATCGCGACGAGCAGGCCGACGACAAGCGAGGCGATCCTGAGCAATTCCTTGGTCAATCCATTGAGGGTCGCGCCGATTACCGAAGCCAGCAAGATGGCTCCCAGCACGAAATCGAGCACCATCAGGCATCCTCCGGCATCCGAAGAAGGCACTGCACTCGATTCGGCTGCGCGATCAAGTCCGACGCTGCCGGCATCGTATCAGGCATGCGCTGGCGACACATCCGCCAACGCTCCCCGGCAAGTGATCACGTAGGCCGGCGGGAAGTTCAGCCAGACGCGGGTCGAGCGCACCTTGGAAAAGTAGCGTCGCATCAGACTGCCCGTGTTGAAGTACTCGACGCGGCCCTGGTCGAGCTTGATGCGGTAAAAGTACTGGAACTGGGTGATGGCGCCCTGCGGATGCAAGTACGGCCGCAGCGGCCGGAAGACTGCATCGACAGCCGCGGCATCCATGTTCGCGATGCCCAGCGAAGAAACGACCGCATCCACGTCGGCGATGCCGCGCCGATCTAGTTCAGCGGTCGCGGTCTCGGCACCGGCAGCCACCACCTGCAGGCGTTCGTCCGGGATCTCCGAGCGCAGGTAGTCAACGAACTGGGGATTGATCTCGAACGCCAACAGGATGCTGTCAGCGGGCATGCAGCGCAGGATCTCGCGGGTCACGACCCCCGTGCCGGGCCCGAATTCGATCACGCAGCGACGCGCCGTGGATCGCAGCGGCTCCACCATCGCCTTGGCGAGGTGCTTGGAACTCGGCGCGACCGCCGCGGTCTGCTTCAGGTTCCCCAATGCACCCGTGGCGAATCTGACTAGGCTCATGTGCTGGTAGTTCCAAGCGCGGACGCGGGCTGCCGGAAGAGTAGAGCTAACATTATATGGCGTTGCTCAGGCCCTGCACATTCAGGCTCGCGCCGGGGCGCAAGCGCCTGTCATTGGTGCCGCCCGGGCTGATCGCGGCGTTCGCGCTGTGGCCGCTGGCGGCTAGCTTGTCGGCGGCGGAAACGCTCGACTTGATCGGCAAGGTCAGTCCGTCCCTCGAGCGCGGCCGGGCCATGCTATCGGCGGTCCAAAGCCCGTTCCACGTCGAGTCCCCTGTTCGCGAGAGCCGGTTCGCGTTCCGCTCCCTAGCGCCCGGCGGCTACACCCTCGTCGTAATGGACCCCAGCTGGGGGCTGACGCGGCAGACCGTCCAAGTCACCGAGTCCTTTGCAGACAAGCGGGGCCGCGTCCATGTCGAGGTCGACTTGGATCGCTCGGCAGTCACCCGGGCGCGCCGCTTGGAGGACCAAGGCACCGTCTCGGTCGCGGCGCTCAAGGTCACGCCGAAGGCGCGGGCGGCGGTGCGCAAGGCGCACACGCGATTCGGCAAGGGCGACCAGGAGGGCGGGATCGCCCTGCTGCACAAGGCCGTGGAGATCTCGCCCTCCTTCACGCAAGCCTGGAACGAACTCGGCACGGTGGCGTACAAGGCGGGGCGCTACGTCGAGGCGGAAGAGCACTTTCGCACGGCGCTTGACCACGACCCGCTCGCGTTCGAGCCGCTGGTGAACCTGGGCGGCGCGCTGCTGTCGCAGGACCGTTTCGACGACGCATTGAACTTCAATCTCGCGGCCCAGGGCATGCGTCCCGACAGCGCCCTGGCGAATTCGCAGCTAGGCATAAACTTCTTCTACAAGGGCCAATTCCAAAAGGCGCGAGAGTTCCTGCTGCGGGCCAAGTCGGCCGATCCGTCGCACTTCAGCTACCCGCAGCTGTTCCTAGCCGAGATCTACGGCAAGCAGGGCAGGCTGGACGAGGCGCGGAGCGAGCTGGACGAAATGCTGCGCCTGCACCCAGACTCTCCCGTCACCGAGTTGGCGAGGAACGCGCTGCGCCAGCTCGACTCTGCAGCCGCCGCGCCAAGCGCGGGAGCGCCCTAGCGCCACGCGGGCTACGTCCCGCGCAGAGTCACCGCGCCGAAGCGGGCGCTACCCACAGCATTCGTGCGGAGCAGAGAGGCCACGGTCGGGCACCGGGTGATAGTCTGGGACCAATGTTCGCGCCCCTACATCCGAGATTCCTTTCCGCCGCCGTGCTCGTCGCAGCGGTCGCAATCGCGGCCGGGTGCGGCCAAGCGCCGCCCGAACCCTCGATGGTGAGCCGCTTCGCGGCGGACGTGGACCAAGAACTCCCTTGGCCGGAATATCCGCGCCCGCAGCTGGTCCGCAGCCGCTGGCTCAACCTCAACGGCCAATGGGACTACGCCCTCACCGACAGGGGCGCCGCCCAGCCGGCAAGCTTCGACGGGCAGATCCTGGTTCCGTTCGCAATCGAGTCGACGCTGTCCGGTGTCGGCCAAGCGCCCACGGCCGAGCAATCGCTCTGGTACAGGCGCTCGTTCGAAGTGCCAGCGGAGTGGAGCGGCGAACGCGTGTTGCTGCACTTCGGAGCGGTCGACTTTCACGCCTCGGTGTATGTCAACGGCCAGCTCGCGGGCGAGCACAAGGGCGGCTACACGCCGTTCAGCTTCGACGTCACCGACATGCTGGCCGAGGCCGGAGAGCAGGAGCTGGCCGTGTCGGTCTGGGATCCCACAGACACCTGGACACAGGCGCGCGGCAAGCAGGTGCGCGAGCCGAGCGGAATCTGGTATACCTCCGTGACCGGAATCTGGCAGACCGTTTGGCTAGAGCCCGTGCCAAGCGCCGGCTCGATCGAAGGGCTGGATGTCGCATCTGACCGGGAGGCCGGCGCGGCGGCCCTGACTGTCCGCACGCGCGGGGATTGCGCCGATTGCGAGGTCCGGCTGACCGCCTATCTCGGCGACACCGCCGTGGCCGAGGCCGCCGGAGACGCCGCGACAGCACTCGAGCTCGAGCCGAGCGATCTCCAGCTGTGGACACCCGACACGCCGGTTCTCTACGACCTCGACATCGTCCTGCTGCAAGGCGACCAGACCTTGGACAGGGCCAGCAGCTACTTCGCCATGCGGGACATCGCGCTGGGCCAGGACGAGCGAGGCTTCACGCGCTTGCTGCTCAACGGAGAACCGATCTTCATGTTCGGCCCGCTGGACCAGGGCTGGTGGCCCGGCGGCCTGTATACCGCGCCGACCGACGAGGCCCTGCGATACGACATCGAAGTGACCAAGATGCTCGGGTTCAACATGGCCCGCAAGCATGTCAAGGTCGAGCCCGCACGCTGGTACTACCACTGCGACCGCCTGGGCCTGCTGGTCTGGCAGGACATGCCCAACGGCAACCTGCGGCGCGGCACTCCCAACAACCTGCGGGTAGGCCCCACGGATGCCGAGGACGCGCAACGCCCGGCCGATTCCGCGGAACAGTTCGAGGCCGAGCTGGCGGAGCTCGTCGACGCGTTCAAGTTCTTCCCCTCGATCGTCATGTGGGTTCCCTTCAACGAAGGCTGGGGCCAGTACGACGTGGAGCGCATCGACTCATTCGTTCGCGAGCGCGACCCGACGCGGCTGGTGAACGCCACCAGCGGCTGGACCGACCGCGGCATCGGCGATGTGTTCGACGCGCACATGTACCCGGGCCCGGGCATGGAGCGCGTGCCTCCCGACAGGGCCACGCTGCTGGGAGAGTTCGGCGGCCTGGGCTGGCCGGTCGAGGGCCACCTGTGGTGGACGGACAAGCGCAACTGGGGCTACCGCACGTATTTCAGCCGGGAGGACCTTAACGCCAAGTACCAGGAGGTCGTTGGCAACCTCGTTGGCCCGCGTGCATTGGGACTAGCCGCCGCGATCTATACCCAGACGACTGACGTGGAGGGTGAAGTCAACGGCCTGATGACATATGACCGCAATCTGGTGAAGTTCGACGAAGAAAGCGTCAATGCGCTCCACCGCCGCATCTACGCGGCCGAAGGCGTTGCGCGCTCGCTGCTCCCCACTTCGGAGCACGCGCCCCAACAATGGGAATTCCGGCTGGACGCGCCGCCGGACGGTTGGACGGGCGGCGAGGACAACGTCGGCTGGCAGGACGGGGCGGCGCCGTTCCAGTCCGGAAACGATGGCAATTTCCCGACCGGCACGGTCTGGTCGGGCGGCCAGATCTGGTTGCGGAAATCGTTTGAGCTCGAGGAGGTGCCGGAAAATCTCTGGATCGAGACATACCACGCGATCGATCAGGGCGAGGTCTACCTCAACGGCCAGCTGGTCCTCGATTTCGCCGGCACGCGGGCTGGCGGCAGGCACTATCACCACATGGATCTCAGCGCTCACGCGGCCGCGCTGCGCCCCGGCCGAAACGTGCTGGCGGCCACCGGAGACTTCGCCGGCGACCTGCGAGGCTTGGATTTCGGCCTGTACGCCGTCGAATAGGCCGGCCGGTCGAAGGCTCAGTCGGCCAAGCGGCCCAAGGGGCGGGTGTCACCGCGCAGGCCGTTGCTGAAGGATTGCGCCTGCCGGGTGAGCCGTGCGACCAAGTCCGGATGCTTGTCTGCGACGTCGCGCGATTCGCTCGGATCCCACTGGAGCTGGTACAGTTCGCCGGGCACGATCTTGACGCGCTCGCCGTCAGGCTCGGTCCCGAGGTGCAGCTTCCACGGGCCGGCCCGCACCGCGCGCAAGAGCGGATTGTTTTCCGGGGGGCCGTCTTCAGCCCGGTAGCGGAAGGCGCCCTCGAAAAAGTACAGCGTCTCGTGCCCGCTCGCCTTGTCCGGAGAGGACCATAGCGGCTCCAAGTCGCGGCCATCGATCGTGCGGTCCCGCGGTGGTTCGCCGCCAGCCAGCTGCGCCAGGGTCGGCAGGATGTCCATCACGGAAGCGACCTTAGACGAGACCAGGCCGGCCGGGATGCGCCCGGGCCAGCGCAGGATCGCCGGAACCCGGATGCCGCCCTCGTAGACGGTGCCCTTGCTGCCGCGCAGCAGGCCCGCCGAACCCGAATCGATGCCGTAGCCGGACCACGGCCCGTTGTCCGAGGTGAAGATGACCAGCGTTTGCTCGTCAAGGCCCAGCTCGTCCAGCGTGTCCAGCAAGCGGCCGGTGTGGTGGTCGATCTCCTCGATCACGTCGCCATACAGGCCGCGCAGCGACTTGTCGCGGAACGGCCGGCCGCGGAACAGCGGAACGTGCGGCATGGTGTGCGCGATGTAGACGAAGAACGGCCCTTCGCGGTTCGCGCGGATGAACTCGATGGCCCGGTCCGTGTAGGCCGCAGTCAGCAGTTCCTGGCGGGGGTCGTGCTCGATGACGCTGCCGTTCTCGATTAGCGGCAGCGGCGGGAACCAATCCAGCGGGTAGGTCTCGTCGGACTGCGCATAGCCCGTGTAGGCGGTGCGCTCGCGGGTGTAGCGCATGCGCTCGCCTTCATCTGGACGCCGTTCGATCTTGGGGTGGAACGGCCACATGTCATTGGAGTACGGCAGGCCATAGTAGGTGTCGAAGCCGTTACGCGTCGGCAGGAATTCTGGCGCGTCGCCCAGGTGCCACTTGCCCAGCATGGCGGTGGCGTAGCCGCGGTCGCGCAGCAGTTCGGCGATGGTCACCTCGTTCGGGTGAATGCCCGTGCGCGCTCTCGGGATGTGGTTGAACATCAGGCTGTTGCGCGGCGGGTAGGTGCCGGTCATAAGGGCTGCCCGGGCCGGGCCGCAAAACGGCTGCGCATAGTAGTCAGTCAGGCGCAGGCCCTCGGCGGCCATGCGGTCGATGCGGGGAGTGCGGATCGAGGGATGGCCCTGCACTCCCAGGTCGCCGTAACCTTGGTCGTCGGTCATGATGACCACGAAATTCGGCAGATCGACAGCCGCCACCGGCACGGCGAAAGCAAGCCCGGCGAGCGCGGTTAGCCATCGGGGTGCAAATGTCATAGTTCGTCTCTTGTTGTTGGGGGATCACAGTGCTCCAGGGCCTGCCCTGACGCACTACAATCCATCATCCCACTTGCACTTCAGGGCGTTACCCTCGGTACCGTTCAGGGGATTCAGCAATGGCTGCGGCGGGCCTGCCATCCGCAGGCCCGGGCCCGGAATCCGAGGCGCACTCGGCGCGGGGAAGCGAGAGCCATCCCTGTCGCCGGCACTCTTTCGAAGAACGGAGGAGCTGCGCTATGGCTTGTTCGCGATCCGCACCAGCCGATTCCCCGTCCGGACCACGAATGACCCGTCCGCGGCTGCCACGCCGTAGACCCGGCCCTCGATGCTGAGTCGGTTCGTGGAAACGATCTCGCCACTGGACTGGGACAGGACTGCTGCCGTGCCGTCGACTCCGAAGAAATAGAGGCGTTCTCCGTCCGTTATCCCGGTCGCCCAGCATCCGGACGGAAGCCGCCTCGTCGAGATCTCCTCTCCGGTGCGGAGGTCCAATTCGTAGAGGACGCCGACCGAATTGACGAGCCACACGCGCCCCCCGGCGATTAGGGGAGAGCTGAATTCGGTCGTGGCCTTGTCAGCCGTCCAGGCG
>JAJDZN010000306.1 GCA_022824585.1 Bryobacterales bacterium
GCATCGCGGCATCCTCCTTCTGAGAGGGGCCTTCGGACGGCCCCCCCTCTGAAGGGGTACACAGCGGAAGCTCGACTTTCAAGGGGTCAGAGTGTGCCAGAATTTCCGGAATTTTGTGTGCCAGAGTTTCCGGAACCCGCAATTCGCCTGGTCTGGGAGGGCGTGACCGCCGCGGACCGGATGCGCCCCTTCTCCGGCTGACCAAGCTCGGGCGGCAGAGGGAAGCCTCGCTAGTGTATACGGCCGAACGGGCAGCCCTGCCCGCCAGCGTCAAGGCGGTGGGGATTGATCTGGGGGTCCGCAAGCGCATGACGTTCTCGAACGGCAAGCGCTACCAGCGGGCAACCCGTGACTGGCAGCGCAAGCGTCGGATTCAGCGTGCGGTCGCGCGCTGCCGCGCTTCCAGCGCCGGGAGTTAGTGCGGGAGAGGAACGGCTGCCATCGTGCCACGGCCGAGATCATCCGCGACCACGGACTGATCGCGGTGGAGCGGCTTCAAGTACGGAACATGACGCGCTCAGCGCGAGGAACGGAGGAGCAACTGGGGAAAACGTCGTGGCGAAGGCCGGGCTCAACCGGGAGATACTGTCGTAGAATTGGTCGCTTGTACACAGCCAACTAAACGCCAAGACAGCATGTGCCGGGCGTGAGTACATGGAGATTGATCCCAAGTACACTTCACAGGAATGCAGCAGGTGGCACGCACGGAACAACCCGCACGCAGCGGAGACGTACCGTTGCCGTGCCTGCGGAATGGTGGAGGATCACGACGTCAATGCCGCGATCAACATTTTGGCGGTCGGGGTTATTGCCGCCGGAGCGTCAACGTGGGCCGCTGGGCCGTGCGTCGCTCCAGAAGCGTATGCGAGGGCGGCCTGACGGAACTCTCGTATAGAATCCCCCTACAATCAGAGCAGGGGAGAGTGCTCGACGGTAAGACTTGCCGTCGGGCAAGCCTTCCATAGCCGCATGGACCTCTCCTTGATCCGCAACTTCTCGATCATCGCCCACATCGACCACGGCAAGTCGACGCTGGCGGATCGCCTGCTCGAGAGCACCGGTGCACTCAGCAGCCGGGAGATGCAGGAGCAAGTGCTGGATTCCATGGATCTCGAGCGCGAGCGCGGCATCACGATCAAGGCCCAAGCGGTCCGGATCGCCTATCAAGCGCAGGACGGCGAGACCTACCAGCTCAACCTGATCGACACGCCGGGCCACGTCGATTTCGCCTACGAGGTGTCTCGGAGCCTGGCGGCCTGCGAGGGCGCCCTGCTGGTAGTGGATGCTGCACAGGGCGTTGAGGCGCAGACGATGGCGAACGCCTATCTCGCGCTAGAGCATGATCTCGAGATCGTTCCCGTGCTGAACAAGATCGACCTGCCCGCGGCCGAGCCCGACCGCGTCCAAGACGAAATCGAGGGGACGATCGGATTGGAAGCGCACGACGCGCTGCGGATCAGCGCCAAGACTGGCCTGGGAGTGGCCGAGGTGCTCGAGGCGATCGTCGAGCGCGTGCCGTCTCCGCGCACGCGCCCCTCCGCGCCGTTGCGGGCTCTGCTGTTCGACTCGTGGTACGACTCCTACCGCGGAGTCGTGATGCTGGTGCGCGTCGTTGACGGCACGCTCTCCAAGGGCATGAAGATCCGGCTCTGGTCAACCGGGCGGAGCTACGATGTCGAGGAGCTCGGATTCCGCACGCCAAAGCCGGTTAGCTGCCAGACCCTCTGGGCGGGCGAGGTTGGCTGGGTGGTGGCCAACATCAAGAACGTCACGGAGACCCGCGTCGGAGATACGATCTGCGACGAGCGCAACCTGCCCGACGAGCCGCTGCCCGGCTTTGAAGAGTCCAAGCCGATGGTCTTCGCGGGGCTATATCCGGTCGAATCCCACCAGCACGACTTGCTGCGCGATGCCTTGGAAAAGCTGCAGCTCAATGACCGCTCTTTCCAGTTCGAGCCCGAGAGCTCGGCAGCGCTCGGATTCGGGTTTCGCTGCGGCTTCTTGGGCCTGCTGCACCTGGAGATCGTGCAGGAGCGCTTGGAGCGGGAGTTTGATATCCGCCTGATCACCACCGCGCCCGGCGTGCGCTATCGTGTGACCAAGACCGATGGCGAGGTGGTGGAAGTCGACAACGCCAGCCGCTGGCCAGACCAAGCGTCGATCAAGCAGATCGAGGAGCCGGTATTTCTGGTCACCGTGATCACCTCGGACGACTACTTGGGCGGGATTCTGAAACTGTTCGAGGAGAAGCGCGGCGTGCAGAAGGGGTTCGAATACGCCGCCGGCCACCGTGTCGTGCTCACCTACGAGGTTCCGCTCAACGAGATCGTGCTCGATTTCTATGACCGGCTGAAGACTGTCTCCAGGGGCTATGCCTCGATCGACTACCACTTCTCGGGCTTCTGGGCGTCCCCGATGGTCAAGCTGGACATCTTGGTTGCGGGAGACGCGATTGACGCCCTGTCGATCATCGTGCACAAGGATCAGGCCTATGACCGCGGCAAGGCCCTGATCCAACGTTTTCGCAAGCTCATTCCGCGCCAGCAGTTCGAAGTTGCGCTGCAAGCTGCGATCGGCAATCGCATCGTGGCCCGCGACAACATCGCGCCTCTGCGCAAGAACGTGACCGCCAAGTGTTACGGAGGCGACATCACGCGCAAGCGCAAGCTCCTCGAGAAGCAGCGCGAGGGCAAGCGCAGGATGAAGCGGGTCGGGCGCGTCGATATCCCCCAGGAAGCCTTCCTGGCGGTATTGAGCGTCAGCGACGATGCCTAGTCGAGCTGCGAAGGAACTGGCCTAGGTGGCTGCCGGGATGCACACGCCGTTCCGGAGCACAGTGAGCGCGCTGCTCTTAGCCGCCATGGCGGACCTCGCCCCGATTGCGGCGCTTGGCCAGAACAGCGTCCGCGAGCAGGCGCCCCGCTACGAATTCGGGGCCGAATTGCGGGCGCGAGCCCAGACACGCAATGGCGGCGGGGATGACCCGGTGAAGGAGGATGCGTTCACGACCACCCGCCTGCGGTTTGACGCGACGATGCGACCGACGCGCCAGGTGCGTATCTTCGTCGAAGCTCAGGACTCGCGGGTGCAGGGTTTCGCGAGCGGCCGCGATGAGCGGGCGCTCGCGGATCCCATCGATATTCGCCAGGGCTACGTGGCCTTGGGGCAGGAAGACGGGCCATTGACGCTCTTCGTCGGCCGGCGCGAGCTCTCGTTCATTGACGAACGCATCATCGGCGTCCGCAACTGGAGCAACGTTTCTCCAGCCTGGGACGGGTCCGAACTCGTGCTGCGCCGGGGCAAGGACAGCGTCAACCTGTTGGCAGTCACCCAAGTCGATATCAGCGACGGCTTCGACCCGCCTTCGCGCACGCGCTGGGTGTATGGCGCGGTAGGAGTGATCGGTTCCGGTCTGGACGGCCACCAAATCGAGCCGTTTTACTTCACGTCGAGGCGCCCGGTGGATCTGGCCTCCAATCTCGGCGGGGTGTTGCGCACCGCCGGTTCCCGATTCTCGGGCCTGCTCTCCCAGACCTGGGACTACCAGGTCATCCTTGCGGGCCAAGGAGGCCGGACACAGGACCAAAGGCAGGGCGCTTGGATGGGCGTGTGGGCGCTCGGCAAGACGCTCGAGCAGCATCACTTGCGGCCTAGGCTCGGCGTGGAGTGGAGCTACGCCAGCGGAGACTCCGATCCGGAGGACGGACGGATCGGCACGTTCGACACACTGTTCCCGGGGCCTCACAGGATCTATGGCCAGCAGGACATCGTTTCGTTGCGAAACTTGCGGGCCCTGAAGACGGGGGTGGAGTTGCACCCTCGCAGGGCGTGGCAGGTCAACGTCGACTTCCTCGACTTCCGGCTTGCCAGCCGTCACGACGGTCTGTACCAAACCAACTTCGTGGCACGGGCGCACGCGCCGCCGGGCGGCGCTTCCAGCGCGCACATCGGATCGGAACTGGACGTTGTCCTCCGCTACGATCCCACGCCCAAGGTAGAAGTGAGCTTCGGGGTGTCGCGGTTCATGGCGGGGCAGTTCGTGATCCGGCAAGTGCCGGGCGGCGGTCCCCAAACGTTCCTCTACACGACGCTGCTGGTAACCCTGTGAGATTGCGGGCCGCGGCGGTTTCGCCGCCAGGGAGCCAGACCACGGCCTGCGATACAGTTGGACCATGAGGCCCAACAAGACCAAGGCGATCCTGGCGGCAGGCAAGGTTGCCGTTGGCATCGCGCATGCGCAGATCGGCACTTCGGAAGTCCCGAAGATGTTCCACGCGGCGGCCATGGACTGGGTGTTCCTAGATTCCGAGCACAGCCCGTTTTCGTCCGACACGCTGCACGAGTTGCTGCGGGCCTACCGCATGACTGACATCACGGCCGTGGTGCGCGTGTGCGACTTTCAGTACGACCTTGTAGCCCGCGCCCTCGACTCCGGCGCCGAGGGCATCATCTTTCCCCGCTGCGAGGACCCCGACCAGTTGGCGCGCGCAGTCCGCGGGGCCAAGTTCCCTCCCCAAGGCCACCGGGGTTTCGGATTGGGGCCGCCGCAGATCGGCTACCAGAGCGCGAGCTTCGATGAGATCGTCTCCCACTGCAACCAAGAGACGCTGATGATCGCTCAGGTCGAGTCCGCAAGAGCCTTGGATCGGTTGCCCGACTTGGCCTCGGTAGAGGGCTTGGACTCCCTGCTGGTAGGTCCGGCGGACCTGTCGATCTCGCTCGGCGTCGGAGGCCAGTGGTACGACGCCAAGTTGGTTGGGGCCATTGAGCGCGTGATCGCCGCTTGCGAGGAGCGGGGCATCTGGCCTGCTATCCAGGTGCGAGACGGCGCGCTGGCGGAATTCTGGATCGAGCGCGGAATGAAGCTGATCGGATGCTCGACCGAGGCGGCGCTGATGTGGGGAGCCGTGAAGGATCTAGGCGGCCGGCTGCGAAGTCTGGCGTCCGGGGCGTAGGGCCAAGGTGCAGCTTTGCTACGGTCGCGAGTCTAGGCTCCGTTGATACAATGCGGCCATGCCCGCGGCGGCATTGCCGAAACGCATACTTGGAGCAACGCATATTCGGCTTGCCGCCTTGGCTCTGTTCGCGCTGGGCGCGGGCTTGGGCTTCTTGGGCATCCTCGCCTTGCGCCAGACCCTGGCCTCGATCACCTTGGTCGGCCCTGAGGGCGCAGCCGCAGCGGGCGCGCTGTGCGCGCTGTTGCCTGGGCGGCGGCTGTCTGCCCGCGCGGCTCCCGACAAGTGGACCCGGGCTTTCCTGGTCTTGTGCGGGATCGGCGCTGCCGGCGGGATGGTCTACCTCGCGGCTCTCCAGCACGCTTGGGCCAAGCCCGCGTCCTTGGCCCTGCTGGGGCTGG
This sequence comes from Bryobacterales bacterium, assembly GCA_022824585.1. Taxonomy (GTDB): domain Bacteria; phylum Acidobacteriota; class Terriglobia; order Bryobacterales; family UBA6623; genus VXMF01. The sequence goes on from JAJDZN010000306.1 coordinate 5,357, forward strand.
CCTGCGGCGGCTGCCTGCGGCTGAGCGTGGCGCTCGTGCTCGCAATGCTGCCCCCTTGGCGCCCGGCGGCGATCATGGGCGTGTGCGGCGCCTCTCTGGGGTTAGGGGGCGTGGCGGCGAACTTGGTCGGTGCGTGGAGCGCGAACGCGGCAGCCCGGCTCGACCCGGTCCTGCTGGCCGCCGCCGCGGTTCCGCTGCTATTGGTACTGGCGTCGATTCGCGCCGGGCGCGTGAGGTTCGAAGCCGCGGCAGAGCGCTGGGGCGCGGGGCACGCGGACGGGGGCAGCGGCCCGCGCGGAATCCTGATCGCTGCCAGCCTGTTGCTGCAGGCGACGGCGTGCGGTCTGGCCGTGACATGGCTGACCTCCTACCTGTCCCGGCGGGTGGGATTCTCGCTTGTCGAGGGCGCGGTCGTGATGGCGCTGTTCTGGTCGGGACTGGCCTTTGGCTGGGCGGCAGCCGAGCGTCTGCCCAGACTGCGCGACAACCTCTACCCGCTGGTCGGGCCGCTGGCCTTGGTGGTTGCGGGCGCGGCCAGTCTGCTCTATGCTCCGGTGGCGGTGCTGGCGGTCGCAGGGGCGCCGATCCTCGGGCTGGCGGCAGGACTGCTGTTATCACTCACTCTGCGCCTGGGAGACTGGCCGGCGACGTTGGGGAGGAGCCTGTGGGTCATGCGCTCCTTGCACGTATCGCTGGTGGTGTCGTTCGCCGGCAGCTGGGCAGTGGCTGTGTTCGTCAGCTCCGTGGGGTTCGGCACGCCGGTCTGGGCCATTGTCGGTTGCATGCTAGCCGCCGTTGCGGCGCTGTTCTTGCTGGTCGTGGACTGCCGCATCAGCGGGGATGCCGTCATGATCTGAGTTCGACCCATGGAGTTGGATGGCAGTAGGGAAGTCTGATCCGCGCTACATCGCCGTGCTGGCCGTAGCATGCCTCGTGATCCTGTCGGTGGGATTCGCGGTCAAGCCCGGCGTCGTGCCGGAGGAAGTCGTGCCAGCATCTGCGTCGGATTTGCCGCAGCTGGCCCGTTACGCTGACCGCCGCATGGTGGAGCGCATTGCAGGGCACTTCTCCTATATCGCCACACAAGTGGAGGAGAGCGTGGTATTGCTGGCCGGGACCGGCCAGAGCGGCGTGGTCTGGCAGGCGGGCGAGGTCGTGACCTCGGCTCGCCTGGGACCGTTTCCAGCACGTGACCGCACGGCGCTCGACGACCGGGAGGTCCAGTTGCAGACGAGCGTGGCCGCGCCGCACCTGCCCTACGTCCTGCTCAAGGCTCCGTTGGACGCTGTTGTCAGCGGCCGCAGCCCCGTGCGCCTCTATCCGTGGGGCTCGTGGCTGCTGGCGGTGTGGCGCTCCAGCGCGGGAGGGTTGCGCTACGCACCCGGCAATCTATTCGGCGTGATAGAGCGGCGCTGCGGAGAGGCCGAGGTGCTCGAGGTGCTGACGAATTTCGAACTTGGGCCGGCACAGGCGGGCGCGGGCATCTTCTCGCTCGATGGAGGGCTGGTCGCGGTGGCGCTGGACTGTGCCGGCGCCTTGATCGCCGTCGAGGTCGGAGCTTTGGAACTGCAGGCGCGCTCGGAAGCAGAAGCCCAGGACTTGCTGCCGCAGCGCTACGGCATGCGGCTGGCCATGGCCGAGGAGGACGAGCTGGAATTCTTCCGTCAAGAGGGCGGCGTCATTGTCCGCGAGACTTGGTGGGGCCACCGGGCGCACGAAGCGGGGCTGCGGCCGGGCGACGTGGTACTGGCGATCGATGGCGCGCAGGTGTCCACTCTGGACGATGTGGGCAGCCTGGTGCTGCCGGTCTCGCGCGAGCTGTTCGACCTGCGCGTATGGCGTGCCCGCCGCACGCTCAGGATCCGCCTGCAGGCGCGCCCGCTGGCCGAGGCTGCCGTGTCGACCCGCGGATTCGTCGAGCCGCAGGACGGCCTGCTGCTGGGGCCGGTGATGGCAGGGAGCTTGGCAGCGAGCACGGGAGCCCGCCCGGGCGACAGGCTGCTGATGGTCAACCAGAAGCCGGCGCTGGCGTTCTCCGATCTGGAGGATGCCTTCCGGGTCGCGGGCGGCCAGGTTCACTTGGTTCTGGAGCGTCGCGGGCGCATGTGGGGCACACTGGTGCGGGTCGATGAATGAGCTCTCATCGCTGGGGTTGATCCTGCTGCTGGCGCTGGCTTCGGGCCACTTGGTACGCCTGTTGCGGATCCCGGAAGTGACGGGTTACATCCTGGCCGGCATGGCGCTGGGCCCGTCCATGCTGGGCTGGGTGAGCCACGAGAACGTCCAGGCGCTGGAGGTGCTCAGCGAGGTGGCGCTGGGCCTGATCCTGTTCTCAATCGGCGGCGTGTTCGAATACAGCCTCGTGCGCCGCATCGGCGGCAAGATCGTGCGGCTCACGCTCATGGAGTCCATGCTGGCCGCCGCCATGGTGCTGGCGACGATGCTGGCCCTCGGACAGCCGTGGCAGGTGGCGCTGCTGCTGGCCTCGGTGTCGATCGCAACTGCCCCGGCGTCCACCCTGATGGTGCTGCGAGAGTGCAATGCGCGCGGGCCGCTGAGCGACGCGCTGCTCGGCATCATCGCCGTCAACAACATCGTCTGCCTGATCGCTTACCTAGTCTGCGCGGCATTGGTCGACATGGTCGCCGGCTGGGGCCAGCAGAGCCTGTGGCAGACGATATGGCAGGCCGGCTTTCCACTGGTCTGGCAGCTGGTTGGCTCTGTCGCGCTCGGGTTCCTGACTGGCTTGATGCTGGCCGGCTGGGCGCGCCAGGTCAGCGAGACGGGGGAGATGCTGATTCTCCTCGCGGGCTCCATCCTGCTGTGTGTCGGGGTGGCCCGGATCGCGGAACTGTCGCCGCTCATCGCGAGCCTCGCCGTCGGCGCGACCATGGTCAACCTGTCGCGACGCAGCCGCCGGCTGTTCAAGACCTTGGAAGGCACGGACCCTCCCTTCTACGCGATCTTCTTCGTGCTCGCTGGGGCGGACCTGGATGTCCAGCGGCTGGGATCGATCGGCATGGTCGGCCTGGTGTACCTGTTCGCGCGAGGATGCGGCAAGTTTGGGGGCGCCTGGCTGGGCAGCCGCCGGCTGGGCATGGACCCCCAGGTGCAGAATCTGCTCGGATTCGGGCTGCTCACCCAGGCAGGCCTGGCGGTGGGCCTGGTGCTGATGATCAGCCAGCAGCTCCCCCTGTACTACCCGGTCATTTCCACCATCGTGCTGTCGGCGGTGGTGCTGTACGAGATGATCGGCCCGATCGCCACGAAATTCGCGATCGTGCGCAGCGGCGAGGCGCGGGTCGGGCGCGATCGCGTACAGTCGATCTGGGCCTGACTCGCGCGCCTTGCGAACGCCCCCGTATTTCAGCGTCGAATCGCGAGCCTTTTGCAGAATTCCAACCGGCACGCCACAAGCGAGTCCAGAATGCGAGGCTCAGTTCACCTCTGATTAGAATTGATAATAGATTCAGCAATCGCAATTAGAAATGATTATGATTTGACGAACTCGGCCGGGCCCCT
>JAJDZN010000011.1 GCA_022824585.1 Bryobacterales bacterium
GGGCAGGCGTTCGAGCGCACGGACGAAATCTTCGCGCGCTTCATCGTCGATGAGCTGCCTGCAGGCGTGAGCGGCCTGCTGATCGCTTGCGTGTTCGCCGCGGCGATGTCGTCGCTATCGTCGTCCGTCAATGCACTCGCATCGTCGACGGCCTACGACTACTGGGCGCCGCTGGTAGGCGCGAGCGGTGACGAAGGCCGCATCTTGAAGGCTGGAAAGATCTTCACCCTTGGATGGGGCGCGCTCCTAGCTGTCGGGGCCATCATGTTCATCCCGCTCTCGCGGCACACCTCCGCCGTGGAGGTTGCACTGGGTGTAGCGGCCGTGGTGTACGGGGGGCTGCTCGGCGCTTTCGCGCTGGGAGTGTTGACGCGAGGCGCGAGCCAGACGGCAGTGATCGCGGGCATCGCGCTGGGCACAGCCTCGGTCGTCGCGATACAAGACGTGGTGGCGTGGCTCTGGTACGTTCCTATCGGAGCAACGATAACGATTGTGGCGGGCCTCGCCACCCAAGGCATCCTACGACCGAAGCGTTAGATTCCGAGCGCTAGCCCGCGCCGTGCGCTGCATAGCCCGCCGGAGCGGAGTCCGCTCGATCCGTGCCCTCCGCGAGAATGTAGCAGCAGGCAGACCGAGTCGGTCCCGCCATTGCGCGGGCGTCCCGAAGCTACGACGGGACGCCCGCGCGGTAAAGCCGCTAGAACCGCAGTTTCAGCGCGTACTGGAAGATTCTCGGGCCGCCGCCGCGACCGATATTCCCCGTGCGCGTGAAGAATCCGCCGCCGACTCCGTTAAACCGCCGGAACTCGTTCGTCATGATGAAGTTCGTCCGGTTGAGGAAGTTGAACGACTCGATGCGCAGCTGTAGGCGCATGCCCTCGCGGATCTGGAAGTTCTTCGACACAGCTATGTTCGCGGTGAACAGGCCCGGTCCGTCCAGAATGTTGCGGCCAGCCGTTCCCAGCGCGAAGGCCCCGTCCGGACAGAACAGTTCCGTGCCGGCCTCAGGGTCGGCATCCACGCAGCTCGGCACGTCGACGAAGGCACCGGTGTCGAAGAACGGGTAGTTCACCCCGCGCTTCAACCCTAGAGAGGGATCGTCGGCCTGCGAGCCGTGCGAGATCCGGTGGGGCCGCTGCGACTCGCCCAGGTTCACGTCCGCGTTCGCGGCCATGACCGTGAACGGCGAACCCGAGTAAGAGGTCTGCGTGCCCGAGAGTTGCCAGCCGCCGAAGGCCCCCTGAGCGAACCTGCCCCACTGCGCTCCCCAGCGCCGGCCGCGCCCGAACGGCAGGTTGAAGTTGCCCACCATCGTGAACACGTGCCGACGGTCCCACGTCGAGCGCCCGCGCTCGAGCCGCAGGTTCCTGCGATCCAGCGCGTTCGCAAAGTCTGTCGCTCCGGATCCATTGGTCCGCGACGCGTCGTCAATCGACTTGGAGAACGAGTAGTTCACGCGCCAGAACAGGCCGCGCCGGCTGCGCTTGCGCCAAGAAATGTTGGTGGCGTTGTAGTTGGAGTTCGAACCGGTGTTGTAGAAGTTGATCGCGTTCCAGTCGGGATTCGGCCGCAGGGACTGGAAGTTCTCGGTGAACCCCCCGGTCGGCGTGCGGTTGGCCAGGAACCAGTCGCGAGTGCGGATCGCCTGGTTGTGGTCGTAGCGGCGGATGAGGTGTGTTCCCTTCGAGCCGCGGTAGTCGATTTCCACGCTCGTACCGCCCGGCAGCTGCCGCTCGATGGTGAAGTTCCAAGACTGCAGGTACGCCTGGCTGGGCCTCTGCGTGATGCCGCTCGCCGTCGGCCGATCACCGAGCCAGCCGCCGCCAATGATGGCGTCCCGGCCCAGGGTGCCCAGAGGATCGCTGAGAAGGACTTCTGGCGGCCTGTTGGGCGTCGCGTTCCGCGCCGCGTAGTTAGTCTGGATCGTGTACGGGAAGATGTTGCCCAGATTGTTCCGGAAGGGGTTCAGGATCGTTCCCGCCACGAACAGCCCGTAGCCCGAGCGGATGACCAATTTGTCGGTCACCCGGTAGGCGATTCCGAGGCGGGGCGTGAAGTTGTTCCAATCCGTCTGGATCACCGAGCGCGGGTAACCAACCTCATCGGCCGTCAGGAACCGGCCCGCGAGGTCATAGTCTCCCAGCAGCTGGTTGAAGTTGTCGGGAAGGTTGCGGTCGCTCGAGAGAACGATCTTGTTGTGTTCGGGCACGTAGCTGCCCATCTTGTCATTCACGTCCCACGGCATCTGGTTGACCTCCCAGCGCACTCCGAGGTTCATGGTCAGACGCGGGGTGACCTTCCAGTCGTCGTTGAAGAACGCGCCCATCGCGACCTGCCTCCAGTCCGGCGCGTTGATGCCTTCCCGGACGTTGATGTTGTGCAGCCAGCCAAGGAACATGTCCGCGACCGGGCTGCCCCAATCCTTGCAGCGCTGCGAATTGCAGCCGCCCGTGCGGAAGCCGCGGAAGCGGTAGTTGCCCCGGGCATTGTTGACGCCGGGCCGCTCGTAGACCACGTAGTTATAGTTGAACCCGTACTTGAACGTGTGAGCGCCCTTGATGTTCGTCATCTTGACGCTCCATTGCGTGTCGCGCACATCTGTGATCACCGGCAGGTTGGTTGCCGAGCCGAGCGTGGCGTGGTTGTCGACCCGGATGAGGGGGAAGTCGTCGATGCCGGGATACGTCTGACGATCCTCTTCCGAGATGAAGTTCTGCATCCCAAGTTCTTCGATGATGTTGCCGTCGGAGAACGCCCCGCGCTGGAACACGTCGTTGCCGCTGAATCCGAACCGGACCTCCATCAGCGATGTCGGCGAGAACATGTGCGTGTAATCGGCACCCGCCAAGTAGCGGTTGTCGTCGATCGTGTTGCCGAATTGGGGCAGCAGGCTGTTGCCCGCGAACGGATTCTCGAGGTTATTGGCGCGATACTGCACGCGTCCCGCCAAGTTGTTCTCGCCGATCTTGTGGTCGAGCTTGAAGATGGTGCTGTCGAAGTTGTCGTTGTCGTTGTCGACCACGAGGTAGTTCAGCAGGTCGCGGCGCTTGCCCATGTTCGGCGCCGGGTACTCGCTGAACAGCCGCTGGGCCACCGGGTCGGCGCGGCTCATCGGGATCACGTCGTTCGGGAAGCAGGAGTTGTTCCGCCCGCGGCGGACGAGGTTGGCGTTGCAGCCTCCGCGTGACGTCCGGTCGCGGATAACGAACTGGCTCCGGAGCCGGTCGAGGACAGCGTCGTCTGTCACATCGAGCTGGTTGTCGAGGTGCGAAAGGCCGATGGTCTGGCTGAAGTCGCCTCCGATTTCCATCGGGGTCGGCACGCGCGACAAGCGCACCTGCTCCTGGTCGCGGCGCTGGAGCTCGTAGCTGAGCATGAAGAAGGTCTTGTTCTTCTTGATGGGACCGGTCGCCGTCGCGGAGAACTGGTTCTGGAGTAGGTTGGTCTTCTCCTGTTCGAAGAATGCGCGCGCGTCCAGCACGTCGTTGCGCATGAAGTAGCTGATGTTGCCGTGGAACTGGTTCGTCCCCGAACGCAAGGACATGTTCAGGATGCCGCCGGCCATGCGGCCGTACTCTGCCGAATAGCCGGACGTCTCCATCTTGAATTCCTGAAGCGCGTCGATGTTGGGACGCACCTGGGCCGCGCCGCCCTGGACGTTGCGGTTGTCAAAGCCGTCGACGTAGAAGTTGGTGTTGGTCGGCCGCGCACCGTTGATCGACGCGAACGAGCCCTGCGAACTGCCCCTCGGCACGACGCCGGGCACGAAGAACGCCAAATCCGTGAAGTCGCGACCGTTCAACGGCAGCTCCTGGATCTCCTCCTGGACGATGACATCGCCCTTGATCATGCCGTTCTCGGTGTTCAGCGTCACGAGCTGGGCGTCGACCGTCACTGACTCCGTGATCTGGCCCAGTTCCAGCTCGACGTCAATCCGGCGATTGTCGCCCGTGCGCAAGACGATGCCCTGCTCGACGTGCTGCTGAAAGCCCTCGGACGTGACGATCAGCTGGTAGTCCCCCGGAATCAGCGCGGGAAAGGTGAAGCTGCCAATCTCGTTGCTGGACTGCTCGCGGGAAATCGCGGTGCCAGTATTGATCACGGTGACGTCAGCGCCGGGAATGACGCCGCCACCGCTGTCAGTGACTGTACCGGTCAGAGTGGCCAGATTCGCCTGGCCGAAGCACATCGGCGCTAGCAGTGCCAGCGCACCGATGAGAACTAACGCTTTCTTCATTACAAGACCCCCGATTTTCAACCCCGACCCCAGACATGCTGCGATCAAAACCACCAACCCCATCAACTGCAACTGTACACTCTCGACGATTACAACGCAACATCAACGCAAATCGATTCTTCGCTCGCTGCATTCGTATGCCGCGAGCACCAATGTTCAATAGGCGGAGCCTTTTGCAGAATTCCAACCGGCACGCCACAAGCGAGTCCAGAATGCGAGGCTCAGTTCACCTCTGATTAGAATTGATAATAGATTCAGCAATCGCAATTAGAAATGATTATGATTTGACGAACTCGGCCGGGCCCCT
>JAJDZN010000334.1 GCA_022824585.1 Bryobacterales bacterium
CCAAGGCGGTCCTTTTATTCGAAGTGCTTCAGTCCGTTTCGTTACCTCCTCGAACCGCTCCGATTGCTACCGGCTGGAGCGACAGTTGCCGGACGGGATTCGCACCCGCTGGGAAACAGCGCCTTCCACGGCGCACGACAAACTTGGGCTAGGAGCTCGCCCTCGCTGAGGGCGAGGCCAAGAGCACTGCCCCAAGCGGGGACGGAAGGACTACGGAGGCGAGAACGGCACCTCTGGCGAGGGCACTTACGGCCTGCGAGCCACGCGCTTCTCGCTCGGTCAGGTCGCTACTGGACTTCATTTCGGATCGAACTCGCAAGTGGGATCGGGCTTACGCAAGGCTGTCCGCCGTCAGCCCCCGAACTCCCTGCCACGATCTTCGCGTCAGCGCGCTCCTGCCTGATACTCTCTATGTTGCGACCCAGATGGCTAACAAGGGAACGGAGGGTTTGAGCATGCAAACGAAGTTGTTCAGCACAGGATTCGGCGGCGCACTGCTGGCGGCAGGCATCGCGGCCCATGCGCTAATGCCCGCGCTGGCACAAGGCCAGACCGAGACGACCACGACCGCGACGCACCTTTTCGTCAAGCGAGACAAGGCCGAGAAACTGGAACCAAGCGCGACTTCCGTCAGCCGAGTCATGCTGACAGCGAATCAGACCAATGGTCGCTACAGCATCATTGACGAGATCTTCAAACCCGGGATGAAGTCCCGGCCGCACAAGCACGGCTATCATTCTGAGACGTTCATCGTGCTCGCAGGCACGATGCGGTGGACCGTCGGCGGCGAGACGGATGTGATTGGCCCGGGCGATCTCGTCTACATTCCCCCGGACACCTCGCACGCGGCCGAGGTAGTCGGCGACGAGCCAGTCCACGCGATCATGCTCTACGAGCCGGGCGGATACGAGATCGGACTGCGACAACGCGCTGCGGCGCGCCGCGAGGGCGAATCGGCGGGACCCGCTGGGGCGCGTACGCAGCCACGCCGGACGCCGAATCCGTACGCTGACTTCATACCGGACGTAAGGCCCGGGCAGTAGCTCTTGGCAGGCTAGTCCAAAAGCGCTTCGTTCCAGAAGCGTCACTGCAAAGACCTCCTCAAGGGCACTCGCGCCTCTGCCCCTGTCTCCTCGTCTGGCACCGGCGCGGAAGAGGCGAGGTTCCGGACCGAGCAGCGTGCATCTGCGATGGGCGTGGGTGTCGACAGGCGCCTCGACAACATTGATGAGTTCTACCTCGCCGACCTATCAGACAAGAACATCGCGCGAATTGCACCCGCTGTGAGGGTCGATCGGAGCCGGAAGGAGGCCCCGGCAGCGATCGGCGCGCTCCTCGGGGAAGACGAGGACGCCATCTACCAAGCTGGCGATGGCTGCCGGACGAGCGCCAGCACGACGGGGGCGTGGAGTTGCGAGCTAAACTCAGGAATGCTGTCGTTGCTGACTACCGGACAGCTCCCTGTGCACGCGAATGAGACGTCGCAGAGGAGTCAACTGGCCCCGAGCCGATCAGTATCCGTCCCAGACGAGAAGAGAAGACTGATGGAATCCCGCACAGAACGAATGAAGAAAGATGCCATGGGCTTCTACGACCTGATGTTCAACCAGTGCCGGCCGCGCGAAGCCATCGAACGGTACGTCGGCGCGAGCTATACCCAGCACAATCCGGGCGTCGGCGATGGCAAGCAACCGTTCATCGACTACTTCGAGCGGATGGCGAAGGAATACCCGGGCAAGCGAGTAGAGTTCAAACGCGCGATCGCCGAGGGTGACTTCGTTGTCTTGCACTGCTATCAACACTGGCCCGGCGACTACGACTATGCGGGGATCGACATATTCCGGTTCGACAGCGCCGGCAAGGTCGTGGAGCATTGGGACGTGCTGCAGATCATTCCCGACAAGGCAGAAAACGATAACGGGATGTTCTGAACTGTCGGAACGCAGGTGCCGCCTGCGCCGGCCACAGCGTGGAGCGAGCCGGGCCGACACGGCACCCTAGCCTCGTGGGGATCCTTGTAGGATGCGAACTGTTCCGGCCGCCAGTGCCAGCTCTCAGGCGGAAATCGGAGGATCATTCGACGTTTCGCGCGCCATGCCTACAGCCCGTGTATCTCCGCTACGGCTGTGGCCTCGGACCGCCTCACGCGTCGACGAGTAGTTTCGACAGCCGTTCGACCTCCCCAGGCCTGCTTTCGGCGATGTTCTCGGTCTCGAACGGATCGGCCTCGCGGTCATACAACTCCCGGCGCTCGGCGAAGCCCTCCACGAACTTGTAGCGATGATCCTGCACCATGCGAAACCTGCCGGTGTGCGCCTGGCCCGACTTCAGTGCCGACCTGGCATAGTCCCTGTGGTCGCCCCGGCCTTGGTCCAGCAATTGACGCAGAGAACGGCTCTCCATTTCCTGAGGCACGGCGATATCGGCCAGGTCGACGAAAGTGGCGGCCAGATCCATCAAGCTTACGAGCGCGTTGCTTGAGCGCCCCTCTGCGATGCCCGGACCGGCCATCACCAACGGAACGCCCGCCGAAGCCTGGAACGGCACGCTCTTGCCCCAGCGTGACTTGTCGCCCAGCATTTCCCCGTGGTCGCTGGAGTACACGACCACGGTGTTGTCGAGGTCGCCTCGTTCGGCCAAGCGTTCCTGCGCGCTCCCCAGCCAGCCGTCAATGTTCTCGATCATGGCGGAGTAGTTCTGACGGATGCGGACGTGCTGCTCTGCTGGAAACGGCCCGGAATACTCTCGCGGCTGCGGGAAGTCCTCGATTACGCGATCCGGCCCGCGGTATCGGCGCTCCATGCTGGCAGTGATGTCCATCGGCGGGTGCGGGCCGTTGAAATTCATGACCAGGAACCAAGGCGCGTCGTCCGGGGCCCGCTCCAGCAGCCTCAGACCCTCCCGGGCCGTGAAGTTGTCGAGGTAGTGCTCGTCGTCGAGGGGGCACGCCTCGGTCATGCCCCACCAGTTCTCTTCGCGAGGCTCGGCGCGGCGCTGGATGTCGTCGGCGCAGATGCGGTCCAGGGGAGGATCCAGTTCGGCTAGGTAGGCGTAGTAGGGCTCCTTCGGCCCTGGCGTCCCTCCCAAGTAGCCCCCGCCCTTCCCCGCCGTGATCTGCATGTCCGAGAAGCCCCACTCGTCCATGCTCTTCCTGCCATCGAGCGTGCGCCCCAGCGCACCCTTGTGCAGGTCGATCTTGCCGGTTGCCATCGTGTGATAGCCGCTGTCGCGCAGGTGCTTGTAGAACGTGGTGATCGCGGGATCGTAGGGGTCTCGATTGACCTCCACGCCGCAGTTCTCGTACTCCATGCCTGACGCGAGGCACGAGCGCGACGGGCCGCAGACCGGCGAAGCCACGATGGCCTGAGTGAAGTCAACGCCGCGAGCGGCGAGACTGTCGATGTTCGGGGTAGGTATGGGAATTTCCGGATTTCGCCCGAGCCAGTCCGACCGGTGCTGGTCCGACAGCAGGAACAGGAAGTTTGGGCGCTTCGCGGCACGCGGCCCGGGGAGCGGGTCGGCGCATGCTCCCAGCGAGGCGGCGGCGGCGGCCGTGCCCGCGAGCAGATCTCTTCTCGATATCAACGAATTGCCCGAATGCACAAGCGACCTCCTCCGGCTCACAGACAGGTCCGGAAGCCCGGTAGCGAAGATTTTACGGCAGAGAACAGTTGCACGGAGCCACTGAAGGCGTCCCGATCAAGCTCCGCCGGACGCGCGAGACAGTGAAAAGCCGCTACGGCCAGCCCACTCGAGGGCGGCTGTGGCAAAGTCATCCGCGCATGCTCAGGGCGCGACGAGGATCGCGCTCGAGTCTGCCGTTGAATGGGCGCGAGCGGAACGGCTGGGCCCATCGACGGGCGCCTGTGCCTGTGAGCAGGGACTTGCGAGACTTGCCGAAGGGGGATAAAATCCTCCCGAGAGGACGAATCCTCGAATTCCCCGGGAGCCCGCCATGCGAATCTTACTGCTTGTTCTAACGGCCATCGGACTGTGCGTCGCTTGGCAATGCACTGCCCCGCCCGCGGTCGAGACCGTAACTGAGACGGCAACGCTCAAGCTCGTCAAGGACGGCATCTGGTTCCGCATGGGCGAGCGCGATCAAGGGCACTGCAACAACGTCGTGATCGACATCGGCGACGGCTTGCTGGTCGTGGACGCAAACTTCCCCAGCGGTGCCGAAGCGCTCATGAAGGACATCGAGCAAGTGAGCGATAAGCCCGTGCGCTACGTGTTCGACACCCACCACCACGGTGACCACGCCTACGCCAACGCGGTCTGGACGAGGCAGGGAGCGACGACTCTGGCGTACATCGGCGTCGCCGAGGAGATGAAGCGCTACGAGCCTGCCGGCTGGCAGGCCGCCGCCAAGGCCCGGCCCGACGTCGCGGCGGTCGGCGCGGATACGGTCGAACCCCCGATGGAAACCTTCGAGGTCGTGCCACATACTCTCGAGGGAGCCAGCCGCAAGGTCGAGTTCCACCACTTCGGGTGGGCTCACACACGGGGAGACGGAATGGTCTTCCTGCCGGACGACGGCATCCTCTGCACGGGCGACGCGATCGTCAACGGCCCGTTCAACTTCACCGGACACTCCAACACAGGCAACTGGCCCAACGTGGTCAAGCAGGCGGAGGCGCTCCAGCCCACCACCATCCTGCCCGGGCACGGCCCCAGCGGCGGACCCGAGATCGCTGCCGGACAGCGGCAGTTCTTCGAGGAACTCAATGCGTCGGTCGAAGCCGCCTTCGCTGACGGAAAATCCCTCGAGGAGGTTGTCACGGTCGAGGACGGTGCCGGAGTCGAGACGGTCATCGAACTCTCCGAAGAGGTCAGCAACTGGGTTGCCGGCCGCTTCGCCGAGCAGGTCCGCGTACGCTATGCCGAGTTGGCCGAAGGCAAGCCACACGGCGAGATCGTGGGCGGGCCGTAGCGAGCCAGCTTGATAGCGTTTCCGCAGCCGAGCATCATCGATCCAATCATGGCTTCCCGAACCCTCGGCCTGCGTGGCCTGCTCTCTGTCCTGTGTGCAGTCCTTGCCTGGACCGGCGGCTGCAGCGAAGACATGGAGCGAGCGCGGCCGCCGAACGTCATCTTCATCCTTGCTGACGACCTAGGCTGGGCGGACACCGGTGTCTACGGCAGCCAATTCTTCGAGACTCCCCACATCGACGCGCTCGCCCAGCGCGGCATGACGTTCACCAATGCGTATGCTGCAGCGGCGATTTGTTCGCCGACACGAGCCAGCATCCTCACCGGCCTGCACCCAGCCCGCATCGGCATCACTTCAGCTGCGGGCCATCTCGAGCGTGAAGTCCTTGAGAAGAATCTCCGCTCGCGCGCTCCGGAAATCCAGCCGGCTCTCTCGGCCAACAGCCTGACTCGACTCCGATTGGACTACTTCACGCTGGCGGAAGCACTCGGGGCTGCCGGCTATCGCACGGCTCACTTCGGCAAGTGGCATCTCGGCCGGGAGCCCTATGACGCCTTGAACCAGGGTTTCGAGATCGACCTGCCCCACACACCTGGACCCGGCCCATCCGGCGGCTATCTCGGGCCTTGGAGGTTTTGGCCGGGCGCGGGAGCTAAGGGCGAGCACATTGAAGACCGGATGGCGACCGAGGCAGCGGAATTCATCCGCCAGAACAGTGAGTGGCCGTTTTTCCTCAACTACTGGTGCTTCTCCGTGCATGCTCCGATTCAGGGCAAGCCGGACCTAGTGGACAAGTACCGCGCCAAGGCCGATCCGGAAATGGCTCAACGCAATCCGATCATGGGCGCGATGGTGGAAAGCCTGGATGATGCCGTGGGAACGCTGCTTTCGGTGATCGACGAGGTGGGCATCGCTGACGAGACGATCATCGTGTTCTTCTCGGACAACGGCGGCATGGTCCACCGCTTGAATGCCGGAGTGCCGGTGACCAGCAACGCGCCCCTGCGCAGCGGCAAGTCGTCAATCTATGAGGGCGGCGTCCGCGAGCCTATGATCGTCGCCTGGCCACCGCTAGTCGACGCAGGCTCGCGCAGCGACGAGATCGTGCAGAGCATCGACTTCTACCCGACACTGCTGGAGTTGACGGGTGTACCTGCTCGCGAGGGACAGTCGTTCGATGGTGTCAGCATCGTGCCGGCCCTCAAAGGCGAGCCGCTCGAGCGCGACGCGATTTTTGTGCACATCCCACAGTACACGCCGGCCACGCTGAACAGGCCTAGCACCTCAGTGCGCCGGGGAGATTGGAAGTTGATCCGCTTTTTCTGCGATGGCCCGGACCAACAAGACCGCCACGAGCTCTACAACCTCGCCGAGGACATCGGCGAGACTACTGACTTGGCCGGACAGCAGCCCGACATCGTCAGCGAGCTGAGCGCACTCATTGACCGCTTCCTTTCCGACACCGACGCGGTCGTGCCCAAGCCAAACCCGCAATATCGTCCCGGAGCCGACCCGTTTCCCAACGGCCCTGCCCTGCGGGACGATGGCCCGGCATAGCAGCGCGCTAAGCGCTCGGCCTTGGCAGTCCTGCCTCTTCGAACGCCGCGGCCATGCGCTCATAACACAGGCTCGCAGCGGCAATCGGCTGGTAGTCATCAAGTCGATGGATCTGCGCGCTGACCTCGACAGTCGCATGCCCCTCGTAGCCCAATTGACCCAACTGCCGGAACATCTCGACGTAGTCGGTCGAGCCGTCGCCGGGCAGCAGGAACTCGTGCTTGGCCGGTGTCCTCCTCGCATCCTTGAGATGGATGTAGGGACTGACGGGGATCAGCGCCTGCAGCGAAGGCACCAGCTCGTGCCCTGCCAGCCATAGGTGGCTGTAGTCGTACGTGCAGCGAAAGTGCCGGCTGCCAACCTGCTCGACCAACCACAGGCTCCGCTCGACATTGTTCACGGCACCGCTCACATGCGGCTTGAAACAGATCACCGTGTCGCCGTCCGCAGCCTCGCGGGCCAGCTCGCCTATCTCATCGACCATCTGCCCCTTGACGGCGTCCCATTCGTCCGGCGCGCGCCCCAAGACGGTCTCGAAGATGGGAGGCTTGCCCGGCACAACATCGTTTCCAAGGTCGATCGCGCGTCGCAAGCGATCGACGTTTTGGGCATGGGTCTGCACCGGGTCCACGAGTTGCAGGTTGTCGAGAAACGCTGGCAGGGCAAGGCCGAGATCGCGGAGCATGCCGCGCAGCCGGAGACGATCACCTCTCGAGAGCTGTCTGGGCGTCGTCGACCACTCCGGCATCAAGGCGAGTTCTACCCCGTCATAGCCGGTGCGGGCGATCAGCTCCAGCGAGTCCTCCCACCTGAGCATCCACAGCGCATACGTGCCGAAGCTCAGCCCGACAGGCTTGGGGGCCGCCCCAGCACCGGCAACGCCAGCGACGCCTGCGATGAATCCACGTCGAGTCAGGTCCGGGACTCGGACTGCGGCACACTTCATGGCCAAGCCGCTCAAGACCGATCCGCCGCGCCCATACGGACCCGCTTGCGCTTGTCAGGACTCAGCCGCCGACGTAGGTCGGGCGGGCGGAGGCTTGGCTCAGGTCGCGCTTCCAGTCCTCCAAGCCGGCTCCCGCGATCCCCTGGGCACGCTCCCTGATCGCGGCCATCTGCTTGCCGTCATACTGCGCAAACTCGCGGGCTATCCGCACGTCGTCCTCGATTTGCCCGATGGTCGTGCAGCCCACCGCCAAGCAGTGGATGGGCAGGCTCAGAACGTACTGAATGCACTGGCGGACACTGAGCGACTGCAGCAACTTGGCATTGGCCAGGCCCTTCATCCCCTGGATGCCCAGGCCCCGCTTGCGTGCCTCTGGCAAGACGATCTGCTCAAAGCTCAGGTAGGACGGGTCCGCCGGATGCAGGGGCATCAGGATGGTGTCGTAGTCGTCGTACCTCTCCAACATCGCCATGTGCACGTGGGGGTCGCGATGGCCGGTGAAACCGATGAACCGGCACTTGCCCGCGCGCTTGGCCGCCTCAAACGCCTCGATAGCGCCCCCGGGGCCGAAGATCCGGTCAACTTCCTCCATCTCCCCAACAGCGTGGATCTGCCACAGGTCCACGTAGTCTGTCTTAAGGCGCTGGAGGGAAAGATCCAGTTCCTTCGCGGCTCCCTTGCGCGTGCGATCCGTGCTCTTGGTGGTGATGAAGACATCCTTGCGTACGGCGGGCAGCACCTCCCCGAACACCTCTTCGGAGCGCCCGCCCCAATAGCTGTGGGCGTTGTCGAAATAGTTGATGCCCAGATCGTAGGCGCGGCGGACGATGGCCTTAGCCTCGTCGAAGGTACACAGCGGAAAGCGTCCTCCTGCCTGCCCGATCACGGTCAGGCTCTCTTCGGTGCGACCGAATACGCGCGTTGGCACGTCTCCGCGCTGGCCGGCCGTTGCGGTTGCTGCGATGGCGGCCCCGGATGCGCCTGTTAGGAATGCTCGTCGATCCATAGGAATCCTCTCCGGCCTGATCATATCACCTCGGGCTCCCGCTCGGTGCGGAATCGCGGACGAGGGCACGGTTCATCCGCTTCCCACCGCTCACAACGGTCGCCAACACGGCTCGGCGGCTGCATTCAGCAGTCGAAGAAGATAAATTGATAGTGACAGACTCAAATTTTTTTAGTTTTTCGCTTGACATGGTGCAACAGGCATGTATACTAGAGTCAGCAGGAGGCATTTCTGCAAAGGAGGAAACAAAAATGACTCTGCTTAGCCACACCCCATTCAACCCTTGGCGCGGCTTCTTCCCCGCCATGGCACGCTCGCAGGTAGCCCACAGTTGGGCGCCGTCCTTCGACGTTCAGGAAACCGACAAGGCCTACGTGCTGCGTGGCGATCTTCCGGGCATGTCCCAAAAGGACATCGAGGTACGGATCGACGATGGCTTCCTTGTCGTGCGCGGCGAGCGCGGCACCGACGAGCATGCGGACGGCGGCTGGGTCCGGCACGAGCGTCCGACCGGGAGGTTCTCCCGAGCCTACCGTCTCCCAGAGGATGCCAACGACTCGGAAGTCAGCGCGACCTACACCAACGGCGTGCTCGAGTTGCGGGTTCCCAAGCGGGAGTTGGAGGACTCCTCGCGGCTGATCCCCGTCAACTAGGCTGTTGTGCGCAAGCGGGGACGGCGACGCACGCGCGCCGTCCCCGCCCTTGAATCCAGCGGGCGCCGCGGCGGTGGCTCAGTCTTCCAATGCGGCGCTCGGCTCCGGCAGCCAGAAGCTGGCGATGAGGCCGATGACATGCACGGCAGTGCCAACCACGCCGGCGGCAAAGGCGAGTTTGACGAACTCGCTGTCGCCCGGGGCGACAGTCGCGAGCTGGGTCGTCACCAAGGCCGCGAAGGTGCCCACCATGCGTCCGCCAATGTTCGCCGCGAAAGACTCGCCCGTACCCCGTAACCTCGTTGGATAGACACGGGGCAGGTAGTTCCCCCAGAAGCTGAACTGCGCGATAGTCACAAGGCCGGCCACGAACATACCGACCTGCAACATGACCAGGTCATTCGTGGCGGCATAGAAGAACACCATCGGGAAGGCGATCAGGCCGCAGAGCTGGAACGCTCGCAACATGTTCACGCGCGAGAGGATCATTACCACCAAGACCGCCAGCAGGACGCGCCCAGCGACGCCGCCGATCTCCTGAACGGCCTGCACTTGGCTGACCGTCTGCTCTTGGACCACGCGGTCCGCGCCCTGAATGAGGCCGGGGACGATGCGCGGCACGTGCTGGATCGCTCCGAAGGCGGCACCGTAGCTGCACGCCACGAGGATAGCCGTCACGACAGTCGTCCGGAAGTACTGCGGCTGGAAGATCTCAGTGATGCGAGGCCGGCTGAGCTTCCCTTCGGCGCGCTTCTTCTCCCACATGGGTGATTCGGGCAGGAACGGACGGATGATCATCAGCGGAATCGCCGGGATCAAGCCCGAAATCAGGGTGTAGCGCCATGCTTCGTGGCCGCCGTAAATTTCCGGGAACGAGTCCCCGTAGGTGACCGACAGGTAGTAAGCCCCGGTCACCAAGATTCCGCCGACGGAACTGAACGCCTGCGTCCAGCCAAGCACGGCCTCTCGCTGCTTCTGGTCAGAGAAGAGTTCGGCCAGCCACGCGATGGCTGCCACGAATTCGACCGAGACACCGATGAACGTCGTGCAGCGGAAGAAGAGCAGCATCTCCGGGGTGGTCGAGAATCCTGCAGCGGCCGCCGAGAAGCCGTATAGCAAGATGCTCCAGACCAGCACGGAGCGGCGCCCGAGCTTGTCAGTCAGCCAGCCCCCGAGCAGCCCGAAGACGCCGCCGCAGACGGCCGGGGCATAGAACAGCAGGCCGACCCAGTGGTTGAATGCCGCCGAGCCAGGTGGCGCGGCGGCCAGCTCCAGCAACGCTGGCCGCACGATCAGCGGCAGCATCAGCAGCTCGTAGATATCGAATGCGAATCCCAGAGCAGCGACGAAACAAATTAGCCACTGCGTCCGGGTCAGGCTCGGGAGGTTCATTGCGCTATAGCCTACACCCTACTCCCCCGCGCCTTGTCCAGCCGGCTACAGGACCAAGTTGTCGGGACGCATGCCGCCGCATCCGCCCTGCTTGAACGGCCGAGGACACTGGCCGGTATAGCAGCCCGTGCCGCTGAATCCGTCCGGAGGCTTGGGGCCGATGAATGCGATCCACTCCTGCACCTTGGAGCGCACCTGATCCGCGGACGCATTCTGCTTCGCGATCATGTACTGGCTCAAGCCCCAGATCGTGCGGGAGATGTTGCACGGGCAGCAGCAGGTGTAGGCACTGTTGTCGGAGCAGCATGGGGCGGGAATGTTGCCCAGCGCCGCTTTCTTGACAGCCTCTTGAGAGTCCGTGAGGCGGATCTCCTCATACCAGCGCATGAATTGGCGGGACTGGGCCTCGACATCGCGGAACTCGATCTCGTCGGCCCACAGCGTGTCGCCGGCGGCGCCGACAAGGCCTGCCCCGGCAACCAGCCAGAATTCTCTCCTGCGCAGTGTCACTCTGATCATGCTAACGCACTGGACGGCCTTCGGCCCACTGCGACAGCAGGGTTAGCCTTACACGACGACAACCCCAGCCGAAGGGCCGACTAACGACACGCTTCCCTGCCCGATCACCGGACAGGTATCCTCGTGGCTGGTACTACCGATGACAACCAATGCAGCATCTCAACCACGCGTCGCCGTGGTAACCGGCGCAGGTAGCGGCGTCGGCCGGCACAGCGCCCTGGCACTGCTCGGAGACGGGTATCGCGTCGCACTGCTCGGGCGACGCCACGCCGCGCTTGACGAGACCGCCGCACTCTCCGGGGATAGCAGCCACTCTCTGACCGTACCGACCGACGTCGCAAGCGAGGCCTCGGTCCGGTCCGCCTTCGAGCAGATTCTGGAGCGGTTCGGGCGCGTCGACGTGCTCTTCAACAACGCAGGCGGCAATGCCCCGCCCGTGCCGCTGGAGGACCTCACGCTGGAGCAATGGGAGGGGGTCGTGGGAGTCAACCTCACCGGCATGTTCCTCTGCACGCGCGAGGCCATGCGCATCATGAAGGCTCAGGACCCGCGCGGCGGTCGCATCATCAACAACGGCTCGGTGTCCGCCCAGACGCCCCGCCCTCACTCGGCGGCATACACCGCGACCAAGCACTCGGTCACGGGCTTTACGAAATCCGTCGCCTTAGACGGCCGCGCGTTCGACATCGCCTGCGGGCAGATCGACATCGGAAACGCCGCCACTCCGATGACCGCAAGGATGTCTCAGGGAGTCCTGCAAGCCAACTTCGAGCTTGCGCGCGAACCGACAATCGACGTCGATCACGTGGCGCGCGCCGTGCTGTACATGGCCAACCTGCCCCTCGACGCCAACGTGCTCACGATGACTGTGATGGCGACTCGGATGCCGCTGGTGGGAAGAGGCTAGCGAGGCTTCGCCGACCGACCAGAGTTCGCAAGCGTGGGGCAAGATGACGTCCGTGTGCTACTCGTGAGTCGGCCGTGCGTAGCGAGAGGCAATCTCGTTAGCGGCTGCCTGGCATCTCACGGACCGGACGGCCGCTCCGAGGCATCGGCTGAAACCGTCGCCCTGGGAATCAGAACGTTATAGGTGGCTTCGAACAGCAGATCCTAGGCCGTGCTGTATTGCCGGCTGGCGGGAGTCCGCTCCGGGTAGAAGAAAGCTATCCCGACTTGTCGGACAACCGCAATCGGGCCTCAAGTTCGCGGATCCGCTGACTTGCCGCGTCGCGCTCCCGCTTCGTCGCGTCAAGCTCCTGTGTCGTCGCGTCAAGCTTCCGTGTCGTCGCGTCAAGCTCGCGCACTGCCCGGGCGCGCTCCCGCTCCAATGCCCGCGACGCCCGCTGGGACTCCGAATGGGTCACCAAGGCCCGCCCAGTCTGCGGGTCCCAGAAGCGCAGCAGCCGCCCTTCCGCCCGCAACTCCAGCCCCAGCGCCTCACTCCGGTACCAGCCATCGGCTCTCTCAGCCCGCACCCGCTCGTAGCGGCCGCCC
Source organism: Bryobacterales bacterium (assembly GCA_022824585.1). Classification (GTDB taxonomy): domain Bacteria; phylum Acidobacteriota; class Terriglobia; order Bryobacterales; family UBA6623; genus VXMF01. The sequence goes on from JAJDZN010000334.1 coordinate 12,501, forward strand.
TCCAGCCGCCAGCCCTGCAAGCCTTCCCGGATCAGCACCCCTAGCGGGTCGAACCGCCAGTATTCGCTCACTCCCATCTGCTCGTAGGTGGCGCGTTTGCTGGTCGCGTCCCGGCGGTCGGTCGAGTCCGAGGCCACCTCCACCACGAAGGCCGGCACCACCCCGCCTTCCTCCCA
>JAJDZN010000185.1 GCA_022824585.1 Bryobacterales bacterium
CTGGTTCAGCAAGGACGCGATCTGGTATGCCAGCGAGTAGGCGTCCAAGTCGCAGTGCAGCGGGTTGTAGCACCAGTCCCCGTCCAAGCTCAGTTCGATGTAGTCGTCACCCCTGCCTTGCGCGCGCAGCATCTGCTGGACCTGGTGACAGAAGTCGCCCTTCACCTCCAGCACCAAGCCGCCCGGACGCAGCTCGTCCCGGTCGGCATGCCAGCCCAGCACCTGTTGCGCGAACGGGTACATGCAACACGACGTCTTGCCAGAGCCAACCGCGCCAAAGACCGCCGTCCCGGCGTAGAGTCCATGCCTCTGCACGGCCAGCCAGCCCGGCCGGCCGCTAGGCCCCGGCCGCGTGCGCCGGTGCGTTTCCCCGACGACGATCTGCGGCTCGTCACTCCGGGGCCACTCAGGAAGCGACGCCACTGCCGCCTTGCGCCGGCGCCTCTCTACCATCAGCCCGCCGACAGTCGAGCTCAACAGCACCAAGAAGTACGGCGTCAGGATCCAAGCGGCCGCATACCCCCAGCGCAGCAGCGCGGAGGCAACGGGCGATTGGACTGTGACCAGTGCCAGTACGGGATCGTCCGCCGGCCACGGCCAGAGCCGCCCCCATGCCGTCGCACCGAGCACGGCGCCTGCTATGGCCAACACAAGAGTCACAGACATCGCCACAAAGCCACTCCAGTGATCGCTCCGAGCAATCCGCACGGCAAATGACATCTCCTAGCGGCAGGCGGCGTCAGCAGCCGTGTAGTCGAATTCCATCAGCGCTTCGCGGTAGCTGCACGACGCCGCAAAGTCACCGCCCGGATCGCGCGGGCGGGCCCCGTCTCGCGCCCACGCTCGATAGCGCTGCTCCGCAGCCGCGGTGCCGTGAAGGCCGCTCAGGTGCGTGTAGCGCTCGACATCCTCTCTGGAGAGCTGCTGCCAGCGCCGCTTGTCCACCAGCCGGCGCAACTCGAAGTACTCTCCCTCGGACCAGTCCCTTTCCGCCCGCGCCTGCCAGCGACGCCAGGCATCGCGCAGGCGTGCGAACTGTGCCTCGCTGTCTGCCAGCACTACCCACTCGCACGCGATGCCGCGCAGCGCCAACGCCGCGGCCAAGGGCTCGTGGCTTTCCAAGTGCCGCTCCATGCCACGGGCGCTCGATCCGGCGTGCGCATACGTGAACCGCACAGAGTCGCTGCCCGGGCTCGCCGCGCCAATCGGAAATCCGTCGGGAAAGAACTTGCGCCTGTTCTCGCGATCCCGCGCCGCCGCCGGGAAGCAATCCTCGCCGATCCCAAGCGACACAAAATAGGCCCCCTTTTCCGCAGCGGTGAGCAGAAACCGCCCTTCGCCGACACTGGCGATCCAGTAGTCCAGGGCCAGCAGCCGCTGCTTCGCCGCGCGCCGCGCCCGCCCCGGCCCCGAGCCGGGATCGTCGCAACCCGCCGCCCGGAACAGGGACGCTCCGCACAGGCGGTACAGGGCGGGCTTGGAACCGTGGACCCGGACATGCCCGTTGCTCAAGGCCCGGCTTGCCAGCTGGACTTCCGCCTTGCCCTTGCGCGCGCCGCTGAACGCCCGATACTGCCGCCGCACGAAGAAGCCCCCCAGCAGAGCGGCCGCGGTCAGGAATTCCGCGTCCACCGAGCGGTAGCCGAGCGCCTCCACGCGCTCCGCCCTCCGAAAGAAGTCCGCGGCGGTCGCCGTAGCCAGCTGCTTGGAATCAGCGCCCTCGGCGGACACCGGTGCAGTATCGTCCCGGGCCACTACGGGGCCTCCTGGCGGCTCACTCGCCCGTCCGCCGCCATCCGGTAGACCTGGTAGCCCGCTGCCGCCTTGGCTGACAGGCTGCTCTCCCTGTAGTCCGCGGTAGTGACCTCGATGTCCACGAAGCCCGCCTCGCCGCCCGCAGCAGGACGCTCCCATTCGATGCGCACATCGGGAAGCGACAGCTTCCCGTCAATGACCGCGAGCTGTAGCTGGCCGGCGGCCGCCTCGCGAGCTTCCCTGCCGTCTTCCCCGCTGCGCCTGCCAGCGTCCATGCGGCGCAAGGCGATGCGCCTCAGCTGGCGTTCCGTGCGGACGCGTCGCACTTGCGCGCCCTCGGCCGCGAGGCGCTGCATTTCGCACCGTGCCGCTCGGTAGACCGCTGCGTCGTGCCAGACCTGCGCTGCGCGCGGGGGGCCGGACAGGTACGCCTGGGGCTCTTCATCGCCCCTTTCGCGGGGATCGATGCTGCGCTCCAGCAATTGCCGGCCGCGGCTGCTCAGCGACACCGCGTCGATCCGACGGCTTCCGCGCCGGAAGCGCTCGACGCGCAGCAGCCCGTCTCGCTCTAGCTCCTGCAATGAGCGCTTGGCACGCACAGCCGAGTCGAACAGGTCCGTCAGATCCGACAGTTCGACCGTGCCGAAGATCCCGGCCGTGCGCAGGGCCTCCACGCTATCGGCCGCCAGCCGATGGCGGCCCCACTGCGCCAGCGCTCGGCCGCCCTTTCTGCGCCCGCCGCCCAGCGTGTCGCGCAGGACCTGCCTGCTGATGTCTCCCCGAGCTTGATCCCGCAGTTCTCGCAGGGGCGTGGCGTCTAGGCGATCGAGACGTTCGCGACCGGCTTCCGCGACCGCTTCATCGCGCTCGAGTTCGCGCTCGTCAAGGTATCTGATCATGCCTGTCCCTCCTCTTGTTGGCGCAGGCGCTGCGCCAGTTCGGTGTCAAACGTCTTGCCGCGCCGCACCTCGCCGTCCAAGCGCCGCAGCTTGCGGCCCGCATCGCCGAGCCAAAGCCGCCGGCAGGCCAAATACAGCACGGCGAACAGGTCGAAGGCCAGGGCGAGGACGTAGGCCGCGATGACCCAGCCGTAGTCGCGCAACAGCTCGTTCCGGTACGGCGCCAAGTAGCCGAACTCGTCCAGCGCCAGCCACGCCGCCGCGCCGCCAACTGCCAGCGTCAACCCGAAGGCGATCCGCGCCACGGCTCAGTCCTCGATCCGGTCGCTGCGGAAGTACGTGATCGACAGCCCTAAGGGATTGACCGCCAGCAGCTCGTGCGGCGGCTTCTCCAGAAACCGGAACTCGAACTCCGAAGTCCAGCGCCGCACGCCGCTGACGCGACCGCCCAGGTCGCGCAGCGTCTCGGTAAAGTCGACCCGCGCTTGGTAAGGCTCTTCCCGGGCCGGCTGCACTTGCACGGCGTCGATCGCGATCGCGATCTCCGGCCCCTCGCCGCCCAGAAACCGCACGAGATCCCCGCTGTCCTCCTGCTCCTGCATCAGCCGCCGGCCGAGCGGCCCGTCCAGGAACAGCAGCGAGCGCTGCCACGAATCGAGCACGGCATCGCGACGGCGCTCGCGATGCAGCACGACGAAACGCCGCAGGAAGTACTTCACTTCCGGCTTGGCGACATCCGGCACATAGGCCGCGGCTTCGTATTGGACCGCCTCGGCACGTCCGACCTCGTCGATGCGCACCACCAGCGGCGACAGGTGCTCGAAGCGATCGAACGTGCGCCAGCACAGCAGCAACAGGCCGACGCACAGCAGCGCCAGCGCTCCCAGAGCGACCTTGAGGTAGCGGTTGGTGGACAGCACCTCCGCCCAGATTTCTGCATACGCTTCGTGAGTTTTCACGACAATTCCCCCCTTACAGGCCGACACGGCGCGCGGCCGAAGAAACCACCGAGGCGGCGCCGCTGGTGAAGCTGCCGCCGCCGTGGAAGATGGCATTGGTCAAGGCATGCACCTTGAACATCGACAGCACGGCCACCAGCAGCACCGCCGCGGAATAGAAGAACCAGGTGACCTTGGCGCTGAGGCCGGAGGGCACCGCCTGCCACATGCCGTCGAGCATGAACGTGCACAGCGCCAGGAATGTCCAGCCCACCGCCGTGTAGAACGAGAACTGCAGGTACGAGCGCAGCCAGCCCCAGAACAGGAAATCCATCCTCGGCACGAACAGCCACGGGATGAACAGCGGCCCCAGCACCACGCAAGCGCCGGCGGCCACCCGGCCGGCGGCGATCGAGGCGATCAGCAGGGCCGTGCAGGCCGTGTTGAACAGCAGGATCACGAACGTCCAGATCAGCGATCCGGCCCCCATGAAGAAATCGAAGAAGCTCCACGAGGTCAGCTCCGTCCAGCCCTCGTGGAAGGACTGGGCGAAGTTCCAGCTGATGAATCCGTCGATGCGCTGCGAGTAGAAGTCCGCCGCCCGGATCGGCAGCGTCGAGACCGGCATGCCGAGGCCGGGCGCGTCAACGACGTAGAAGCGCAGCATCGCGAGGCTGAACGACATCGCCAGCACCAGCGGCAACAGCCGGCCCCACTGCACGCCCTGGCCGGACAGGGCGGTCTGGATCCCGAACCACGCGATCGACAGGGCGGCCAGGGCGCGGAACAGCAGCAGCCCCTCGCCGACAAACAGCGGGGCGAGATCCGCGATCGCTGCGTCGATCGCGGAAAACGCCCACAGCAGCGGGAATTCGCTCGGGTCGGTCGGCGGAACCGGCGGCGGCGTAGGCAGCAGTTGCACGGTCGGACTCCCCTACGGCCGGGTCAGGGCATGCGCCATTGCGGCATCGGCTGGGTCGCGGCCAGCTGGCTGTACTCGGCGGCGGCCTCCATGGAGCGGGCCAATTGGTCGCGCTCGCGCTTCGAAGTGGCGAGTTCGGCCTCCAGCAGCGCGTCGAGCAACTGGTTGGTCTGCTCGGCGCTGCCCAGCTGGCGCACCTGCCCGACTGTCAGCTTGCCGAGCAGCGCCGGCATGGACTGCGAGGCACTGCTCGGGTCGAGCGCGGCCCGCTCGAGGTTGGCGTGGGCCGTGCTTCTCTCCGCGGCCAGGCGCCGCGCCTCTCCCAGCACGGCCAGCGAGCGCACGGTGGCCGCGTCAGCGATCTCCAACGAGGCGTGTTCGCGGCGCACTCCCGCTTGCAGGTCCGTGTCCAGCGCCGAGAGGGCGCCGCTCCAGTCCGGCACCGGCACCGAAGCCCGGCCGTAGGCGTCGACAACGCCGCCAGACAGGGTGTCGCCATTGATGGCGTCGGCCCAGCCGCCGGACGTGCCGAAGCGGTCCGCCGTGGCGCTGCGCAGCCAGCGCGTGGCGGTGGCCCGGAAGTCGGTCAGGTTCCGCACGTCGCGCAGCGTCCCGACCACGCCCGAGAAGTGCTCGAGCGTGCCGTTGGCCATGCCGCGGATATTCTGAAGCTCGCCGAGGCGCTCGTTAGCAGCGTCGATTACAGGCTGGGCAGCCTTGATGGTGACCGGCATCAGACCAGAGAGTCCGCCGCCCAGTTGCGGGATGCCGATGGCGCTGCCGACAGCCTTGCCGATGCCGGAAAAGAATGCGCCCCAGAATGGCGTGGCCGGCGCGGCCAGCACCACCAACAGGATGCAAAGGATAGCGAGTTTGCGAGTCATTGTGATCCTCCTTGGATTGCGGGCCCGGCCGCAGGGCCGGGCGGGTCATGGTACGGCCGCACCATCAAGTCGGCCGTGAGGTATATGCGGATGCGGTGGCCCTCGCGGATGGTCAGCTTGGGCAGGCGGTTGAGGTAGCGGTCGAGCATGCGCTCGGCCGACTGGGACAGGCCCATGCCGACCGATTGCCGGGCCGTTGCGACGCGTGACGCCAGCGCTTGCGCCGGGCTGACCGCGCTGGACAGCCCCGCCAAGACGCCGATCGCCCCGGCCGCAAGGAAGGCGGACGGGTAGCGTCGGTCGACCAAGTCCAACAGACCGGTCTCGCCGATCTGGTTCAGTGCCGCGCTCTGGTCCAGCCGGACGGCTCGGCCGTCCGGCAGAATCAGGCGGTGAAACGTCACGGCCAGCCGCGACTGCTCCCAGGCTTCGACCTGGAGGGCTTCGCCAAGCGCTCGCGTGCCGCGCGGCATCAGCAGCCGCTGGCCAGAGCGGTCGTAGACATCGGCCGACACCATCGCGTTCACCGGGCCGGAAAAGTCGCCGCTCAGCCTGTTGGTCAGGACCGCCTCGAGAAACTCGCCCTCGCGCAAGATCTCGGTGCCGTCGGCTTCCTGCGCGACCTGCTGAGGTTCCGGAAGCGTCGCGGGCGGGGCGGCTTCCGCTTCCCTGCTGGGAACGCCCTCCGGACCCGCAACGCTGCCAGCCTGGACGGCCATCGCATCGCGATGGCTGAGCACCAGCGGCGAGGCGCTCAGGGAGCGGTAGCGCCGCAGCGCCTCCTCGCGCCTGATCTGCTCCTCGGGCGTAAGGCCGCTCGCGTTGCCATGGGCGCCTGACTGGATCGGGCCAGACTGCACGAGCGGGGCCGGCGGTCGGGGCAGTCCGTCCGGACGCTCGGCGGGCACGCCGAGCTCGCTGCGCATCCGCTTCTCCGCCTCGCGCGCGGCCTCGTCGCGCATGCGCCGGGCGGCGCTCTCGGCCGATCGCACCCCAACAGGCGTGCCGGTCCCGGGGGAGTCCGGCATGGCGACCTCGGTCGCGTCTTGGTTCGATCGAACCTCGGGATCGCCCGGAAACAGCAGCAGCGCCAGCACCAGCACGCCGGTCAGCCCCATCAGCACCCACGTCTGGGCGCGGGCCGGCAAGGCGCCCGGCGGGCGCGGGATCTTGTCCAGGATTCGCTTCACGTCCGTGCTCCCCGTCAGCGCTCGGCGCGGCGGAAGCGCACCTTGCGCTTCCCGATCTGCAGCCAGCCGTCCGCCACCGGGCGGCGGGTCACATACAGGCCGTCGTAGAAGTCATACGGCACCATGGACGGCTTGCCGTCACGGGACTCGTACAGCGCCGGGGCCTCCTCCGGATCCGCCCGGATGTAGGTGAAGCGATCATCGAGCCACATTGCGGCGACCCGGAACGGCGCATCGTGCGCCTCCCGGTCCAGCTCGTACTCAAAGCGCAGGCTGCGCGGATAGGCAGCGCGAAACGCCTCGACGCGCTGCTCGGCGTCTTGGCGGGCCTGTTCGATGGCCTGCCGGGACTCTTGGCGGGCCGCTTCTGCCTCGCGCTCCAGTGCAGCCGCCGCCCCGCGGGGCTCGAATCCCAGCGGCTCCAGCGGTGCCCCGCCCTCGGCCGATGGCTGCTTCGGGCGCAGGAACAGCTTCAGGTCCGCCTCTGCCTCGGAGTCGCCGAGCTCGCGGAAATGCAGCGTGTAGACGTTGCCCTTGTCGGTGACGAGGGTGACGTTGGTCTCGATGTCTTCGGCGCTGGGCTTGACAAACGCGAGGTTGGCCGCGCCCTGCACGCTCCAGTACTCGGCGTCGCCGCAGACCCAGTCGAGAATTCGCTCGCCGGGATCCAGCACGATGGCCGTGGCGAAGCGGACCCGCGCCCGGGCCTCGATCACCTCGTCGGGGCCGGCTGCGACCTCGCGAGCGAGGCCGCGCTCCGGTGTCGCCGCGGCAGCCGCCAGAGCTACGCAGATCAGGAATTGGGTCAGTCGGTAGTGCATTGTTCTGTGTCCTCCATGAGAGAGTCGAGGCCGCGCTCGAAGCCGAGATCTCGGATGGCATCGCGGCGGCGGGCGGCCTCGACCGGGTTGGTCGTGTACAGCCAGTAGCTGCGCCGGTCGACGCTGAGTTCGAGCACTTGCGCGAAACCCGGTCGGTGCAGCAGCAGCTGGCGCTTGGGAACCAGCGCCCGGATGGCTTCCGCCTCGGCGGGCCTGAGTCCGAACGCGTCGGCGTAGCCGGAGGGATCGAGCTCCGGATTCGCCAGGAAAATCTTGGTCAGGCAGCTCTCGGCCACCGTGCGGCAGAGGCTGGCATTGGCAGTGGCGTCGCCGGGCGACTGGGTGGCCAGCACCACGCCCGCATTGCACTTGCGCCACGTCTTGAGACCCTCGCCCAGATAGGCGCCTATGTGCGGGTCGGCCAGGAACCGCCAGGCCTCGTCTACCACCAGCAGCTTCCAGCGGCCGAGTTCTTCCGGGGCCGTGATCATGGTCCCCAGCCGGTGCAGCAGGTAATACAGCAGGGCGCGCGCCAGCTCTGGCTTGCCCGCCGCCCCGGCCAAGTCAATGGCCTGCCAGTCGGCCAGGGTCAGGGAGTCCTCGGCGTTGTCAAAGACCGAGCCCCACACGCCGCCTTGGATCCAAGCGCCCAGAGGACCGCGCAAGTTGGCGGGCAGCAGGCCGTGCAGCGACGAGAGCGTGCGCGCCTCCGGCTCGAGCTCGTAGAGCGCTTGAATCTGCGCGCGCAGCTCGGCCCGCTGGCCGGCGTCGCACTGCGCGCCCTCGATCTCCAGCAGCATGCGCACGAACGAGACCAGGAACTGCAGGTTCTCCGCGGTCGGCTCGAGCGCGCGGAACGGATTCAGCTCGCAGGGCAGCCCGCCCGTGTCCAGCTGGAGGTGCAGGTAGGCTCCGCCGACCAATTCGGTCAGCTGGCGGTAGGACCCGCCCAGGTCCAGAATGCACACGCGCGGCTCGTACTTGCGGCCCTGGGCGAGCAGGAAGTTGAGCAGGAAGCTCTTGCCCGAGCCGGTCGCGCCGATCACCAGCGTGTGCGCAATGTCACCGGCATGCGCCGCGTAATAGAACGGCGTGCGCCGGCTGGTCTCGAAGATCGCCAGGTGCTCGTCGCCGAGATGCTGGTCGCGCGGTTCGCCCTCCGACACCGCCCACAGCGGCGCCAAGTCGGCCGCGACCGCGGCGCTGAGGTACGTGTGGCGCAGCTGTCGCCTGTGGTTGCCGGGAGCCATGGCAAACCACGCGTTCAGGCCGTTGTAAGTCTCGCGGTGAAAGCGGGCGTCAGCGGCCGCTGCGATCCGCAGCAGTTCCGGCCGCACCGCTTCTATATGGGTCGGCTCGCGGCCACGCAGCACCACGCTCAGGCTGTGCTCGCCAAACGGCATGCCATCGACCTCAAGCTCCCGCAACGCCTCTCCCAGCTGGACGGCCTCGGCTTGCGCCGCGCGGTCCTCCAAAGCTCCCTGCGCCTGCGGCGGCGCGTCACCGGCCGAGGCGTGCGCCAGCATGCTGTAGCGCTTCTGGTGGTAGTGCCGGCGAGCGGAGCTCATCCGCCGGCGGGACTTGGCCGTGTCTTCCCGACTCCACTCGCAGGCGAGGTCGAGTTCGGCGTCCAGATCGAGGATCTCGCCGAAGAGGTGAGCCCGCGATGCGGCCGGAGGGTCCAGCAGGGCATAGGTCTCGACCCGTTCGGCATCCAGCAGCAGGTGGTCGCGGTAGCCCTCGACATCGCTGAGGGCAAGCTGCCGGTCCAGGCCGTGCGGGGAGACGGACCGGGCTTCGAAGGCGGCAGAGCGGGAGTTGGCGGACAGCGCCAAGGCTCGGAACAGGCCCTCGCCTTGCAAGGGCTCCAAGTGTGTGACGTCATTGACCAAGCCGCAGAACGACGCCACCGCACTCTCGAATCGGAGACGAGCGCCATCAACGTGCGAGGCCAGCACCTGCTTGGTGCGCTCTGGAGACAGCCAGAGCGCCACACGCGAAAGCAGCGTGCCAGTGGAGGCCCGGCCGCCTCCCGCCGCCGGTGCCGGAGTCAGCTTGGGATCCCATGCCCAGAACACGTAGACCTCGACCGAATACAGCCCCTTGTCCAGGAGGTGGGCGCGCCGCACGCGGCGCGCTCTCTCTGCCAGCGGATCGGAAGGAATCCGCTGCGGGAGCGAGTCAAGCCTCCGCTTGCAGACCTGCCAGCGAATGCGCCAGCCCGGTGCCAGGCTCTTCAGCGCCCGCGTCCAGCGCAGGCTGACGTAATCGAGATCGGCAGCTGCCCGGCACTCGAAGGACGCTCCGGTGAGTCGCGCGCCGGCGAGCAGCTCACCGCGCTTGGTCATCACGACGCCGTCGTCCACGAATCCCAGCCACGGAAGCTCGCGGTGCAGCGGGGCGGCAGTGCGTTTCGTCATCTGTCCGTGTCCGCCACGATCTGCAACGGCGCGGGGCTCTCGGCCCGCAGGGCGGGGTCGTAGCGCCCGCTGCAACTCGCCGACCGCAGCAGCACGCTCGGCAGGCAGGGATCGAGCTTGGTGACCACGAGCCCGGCCCCGTAGCCGGCGCTGAACAGGAGCAGTCCGGCGATGGGGGCGTTGAACGAGCTGAACGCGGCCGCGCCCACGCAGGTCGCGCCCATGAACAGGCGCCGCTCGCAGCCGAGCACCGTCAACGGGCGGCTGAGCGCAAGGTAGGTCCCGTGCAAGACCGGCGTTCCGTCCGAGTGGATCACGGGAACAGCCATTGCATGAAGTTGACAGCGCCGATCGCCATGCCCACGCCGAAGATGAGGCCGGCCATGGCGCGTTTGCTGCCGCCCTCGCCGAAAGCGAACATCAGGCCGCCGATGACGATCGCGATCAGGCTCAAGCCGCGAGCGATCGGGCCGGTGAAGGCTGCCTGCAACACGGTGACCGCTTGCAGCCACGGGCTCACCGTCTGCGCAAGCATGACTTGCGGGAGGGCTAGCGCGACGAGCGCTAGCCGGCCCAGCCTGCGCCGGGCTAGAGAATGGAATCGTTGGAGCATAGGTATGCCTCCTTGAGGTCAAGTGGAAGGAAGAGTTCCGCAGCGTCCGCGCCGGGGTCTGTCAGGTCCGGTTTCACAGTGTTTGATGCCTCGCACCCGCGGCAGCGCACACCGCAGAACTCATTGAAAGCAAGAATACTCTATATATAGATCAAATGTCAAGCGTTTCAGAGAATTTTCTTATATACAGAAAAATATGCTCTATTTATAGTGCCAAATATTTGCATCCACTGAGATAATTGCGGCGGACCTAAGGCCTAGCAGTCAGGGTGATCGCCACTTCTGTCCGAAAACGTACAGAATTCGCTTTGCGTAGCACTTCATCCAGCAGTGGACGGGGCACAGTTTCTCTGAGAGAGTCACAGTGATGCGATCATCGCTCGGAGCAGGTCTCTGACGCCCTCGTACCCTCCGTGCTTGGAGATACTGGATGCCGGCCGGGCGTCGACATTCAGTTGCTTTCGCGCTGCCAGTGACGCATAGGTGTCGGCAGGTGTTCCTAGGTTGCTTTACTCCGACCTGCGCAGACCGAACCAGGCCGGGGGCAGTTCAATGCGCGGAAATGCCCAGCAAGCGCTCGCCTGCCCCCGTCCACTTCAGCCATCGATGACTAGCGGCATGCCTGCCGCTATCCGGCCGGCACCGCTCGCCGCGGTCGACTCTCATTCGCTCGGCCGGTCGCCAAGAACATCCTGTGCGGCCACCGCGTCGCTCTGACCGGTCGCAGTGTCCGCTTCCGGCGCCGCCTCTAGGACGGCCTCGGTGTGCGCTACTCTCGAGGTGATTTCCGCCGACTGTCGGTACAACTCGTCGCTTCGCCTCTGGAGGGCCTCGAACTTCCTGTCGCTGCGGTCCAGCACATCCCGGATTGCCTCTTCGCGCTTGGCGGCCTCTCTCTCGAAGCGTTCCTCGCGCTTGGCTACCTCTCGCTCGAAGCGCTCTTCGCGCTTGGCCGCCTCCCGATCGATCCGCTCGGTGAGCGCCCGCGTATCAGCCTCGCGCTTAGCCGCCTCCTGATCGATCCGCGCCAAAAGGAGTTCAAACTCCCGCTTGCGAGCGACACGCCGGCTCGCCCAGATGCTCACGATCAGCGCCGCAAGCGCGACCAACGTGGCCGCTACGGTGGCCGCGCTCCCGATCCACTCCGGCATCCCTCTACTATAGGCCCACCTCCCGCGGCCGGGAATCCAGTCCTGGCGACCCGTCACAGTCGACGCAAGCGCCCGGCGGAGAGTGAGCCGGCACTCCGCCCCCCGCGCAAGCTCGGTCAGGGACCGCGTTGCGTCTGCCTCCCGGTCGCCATCATCTGCAGGGGCGCGCAAGCATGCCAGAGCACCTCATTGCCAGGACGGGGTTGCCGCCTGCTCGGTCGCCAGCCCGCCAAGCGGGCCAGCAGCACCCAGCTGCGGATATCCGTCCCGAACGGTTTCCCCATTCAAGATGCGGAGCCCGACCCGCGCTCTCCTGTCTGACAGAAAGTAGCGGCTCTGCATTAACTCTCTCTCAATTCTGTGTGCAATTGCCCGACTTGGTCTGGCGTACCTACTATAATCGCCCTCTTACAACGACCACGACAGGGCGCCAGTCCCGCCCTGCGTTCGGTAGCTCGGGCTGTTCCGACGCTACGGTTGTCGGGCTACAGCCAGCGGCGCCTATCTCCACATGCACAACCCCCGAGAGAGTCGCTCTGTTCGGATGCAAGTCCGACTAAATCGGCGCGATACCTGCAGGAGCCACCAATGAGAGCGGACATGCTGACACTCATTTCACGCACGATTTCATCCATGTTTCGGCTATCTCTGGCCACGCTGGTTGCAGCCGGCTTGGCTCACGCCTGGGTCCACCAGCTGGCGCTCGACGGCACGCCGCACGAAGGCGTGCTCGGAACCAGCCAAGACGTCGACTACTACCGAATCGAAGTGACTGAATTGACCGAGGCAGTCATCTACTCAAGCAGCGAGCTCGACACCGAGGGTGCGTTGTTTGACTCCGGTGGCCGGGAGATCGCTTCGGACGACGATGGTGGCGAGGGCGGCAACTTTCGCATAGTAGCCCTCCTGAACGCCGGCGAATACTATCTGCGAATCATGCAGTATTCGTTCGGCACCGGGGGCACGGCCGGAGACAAGTACACCCTATACGCATCAGGAACGGTGTTGTCGCCAGTCCGGCTCGCGCTCGACGGGTCGTCGAACGAAGGTGTCATAGAACCCGGGGGAGACGCGGACTACTTCCGTCTTGAGGTGACCGAGCTAACTCAGGCGGCTATCTACACCACTGGCGGGCTCGACACCATCGGTGCAGTGCTGGACTCGGAGGGCCGGCAGATCGTATCGGACGACGATGGCGGCGAGGAGCGTAATTTCCGCGTCGCGCCACTCCTCTGGCCTGGCGAGTACTTCGTCCGAGTGGCTCCGTGGGTCTCGTCCTCCGGCCAGAGCGAGGCTGGCAGCTACAACCTGCACGCTGAGGGAACGCAGGCAGCCATCGCGCAGCTTCCGCTCGACGGCTCATCGAAGCAGGGCGTGATCGAGGCAGGCGAGGGCGCGGACTACTTCCGACTCGAGGTGGCCGAGCTATCCGAGGCGGACATCTACATTAGTGACGCGCCCGGAATCGTCGTCGCACTGCTCGACGCGGAAGGCCGCGAGATCAGGTCGGGTGCCGACCGACTCACCGTGCTCCTGCAGGCTGGACAGTACTACGCGCGGGTGGCTCTGGGGTACGGTCCCTTCCCCACAGCCCCCGTTCCCGCCGCTCCCGCCGCAATCCAACCCGGGGGCTACTATCTGCACGCGAAGGGAACACCCCTGTCGCCGCCACGCCTGGTGCTTGACGGAACACCTGCCGAGGGGGCCATAGACTCGCAGGACGACACGGACTACTTCCAGATCGAGGTGACCGAGCTATCCGAGGCGGTGATCTACACCAGTGGCGGGCTCGACACCGAGGGTGCGTTACTGGACTCCACGGGAGAGCCGATCGCGTCGGACGACGACAGCGGCCTGGGGGGCAATTTTCGCGTCGCAACGCTGCTCTGGCCCGGCGAGTACTTCGTCCGAGTGACTCCGTGGGTAAAGTATTCCGGCCAGTTCGACAGTGGCGGCTATAGCCTCCATGCGGAAGGGAGGCAGGCCTCGCCCGTGCATTTGTCGCTGAACGGGCCCCCGCAAAACGGCGTGATCGAATCCGGGGACGACGAGGACTACTATCGGATCGCAGTGACAGAGCCGACGGCAGCAGTGATCTACACCAGCGGAAGCCTGGACACAGCCGGGGTGTTGCTGGCCTCGAATGGAGAAGAGCTTGCGTTCAATGACGACGGGGGGGAGCAGTTCGTCAATTTCCGAATCGCGACGATCCTGTTGCGCCCGGACGAGTACTTTCTGCGAGTGTTCTCATCCTCCGGGCTGCCGGGGAGCTACACCGTGCAGGTCGAGGGGACAGCGGCGCACTGAGCTAACACGAGCAATCGGCCCGGCAGGTCCGACGCACATGGTGACGACCGTCTCGCAGCGGCAATCGGATTCCTGATCCGGCGCGGACGAGTGTTGGTTGGTTCCCTGAGTCACGGCCGATTCCCGCATCTGCTCCGGTAGAGCCGCCACGAATGGCGTCCGATGCTGGTCGTCCGCATGCCGCTCCCGCGCCTTGACCGGGGCTGGACCCAGGCAACAGTCCAGCTGGCAATGATCGCAACTATCCCCGAAAGCGGGGACTCGACTTAGCCTCGCAAGATTCGCGCTTCAGCCATGCTTGCACTGTGGCGGTTGAGCACACTCGACATTGCACCACAACGTTTCGTGGTACCGAAGAGTGCGGATCGGGCTCCGCCTTGAAGACGAAGCGGTTACAGCGGGTGCGCGACGTCTTCGTCCCTGGGTCTCAACAAACGGCCGGGCAGGCTTGCGGGCGTGCCTTTCAGTCGTCGTCGCTTAGCCGCTCCAACATGGAATCCAGCTGCTCGTCCTCGATCCATGTGTCGAGTTGGATCCACAGCGGCAAGTGATCGGACAGCTCGAATGTGAATTCGTGGAGCGAATCGATCTCCGGATAAAGAGCACTGTAGTCTCCCATGTAGAAGTCAACGACCCCGCCTTCGTCAGTGAAACGCTCCGGGTTGGTAGCGCGGTGCAGGATCTGATCGTAGGTGGCCCTCCGCGACAGATTCGTGCCGGCCTCGGTTCTCCCTTTCTTCGAGAGCGACTCCGGGAGCTTCAATCCGTAGCGCCGGACGGCCTTGAACAGCTCGCTGTCCCGTGACGGGATGTTCATGTCCCCGACGACGAGAATGTCGCGATCGAATCCGCCTTCGTCCTGGCTGCGCTTCTTCGCCCATTTCGCGAGCTCCCTGAGCGGGATCAGCCTCTCCTTCTCGCCGCTGCCCCAGCGCAGGTGCACGGTCACGATCACAAAGTCGAAGTTTCCGCGCGGAACGAGGCGATGTAGGGTGCGCGCCACCATGTGAAGCTCGACTCGTACCGGCCCTCCGCGCCCCGTTTCCGGGGCGGGTCCGCCTCGGCGGCAAGTCCCGTGAAGCGCACGACCCGCTTGTCGAAGACATACGCGATCCGCTCCTTGTTGGCCGCCCGGTCACCCCCCTTAGTCCGAGACCACGAAGTCCCAGAAGGGCGGCAGGATCTCCATGACTCGCAGCAGCTGTCTGAGATCCCGGCGCACCTCCGTCAAGGCAACAAGGTCGAAGCGCCCGATCACCTCGGCGATATAGTGCAGCGACTTCTCCCGGCGTTCCCTCCGGCCGAACTCGCGGATGTTCCAAGTGGCGAGGTTCATCGTCTCGTCGAGAATCGAGTGCGGAACGCGGTTGCGGTCCGTCTCGAGCCGACGCCTTAGCTCCTTCAGCCCCCTAGCCGTTTCGAGATCAAGCTTTCCGTGTCGCATCGCGCACCCTCTTGGTCCTTCGCCAGGCGGCCAACCCTCCTGGACATAGCGGCGAGCGCGGCGTCGTTCGATGCGCCGCATCGCAAACCAGCGTCGGCGACTCGCAGCCGTTCCCGCAGCCCCCCGATTGTTCTGACGCGGAGTGCGACAGGCCCTTGCAACCGGGCCAATTCCCCTGCGAGCAACCCACCCCGCCGCATCCTAGGATGGTAGCTATTGTTGGCAGGGACCGCTGATCCGGTTCAGCTGCTCGAGTCCTTCGCCTTCAAGACCCGCGGACCGGGCCCGATCCTTCCGTGACGGTTGCCGCCATCGTGGACCTCTCGGCGCCGTTCAGCGGAGCTATGCCTGCGCACCGGGCACGAGGAGCAGTTTGCACTACCGCTGGACCCCGAGGGACTGGCGGATTCGGCCAGGCGACGTGGCCCGGTCGCCGGGCTACACAACCGCGGCAGTGGCAGCGCGATACCGGTAGCTTCGGCACGCCGCGTTGACGAAAAGCGACGGCTGATCGCGTGCAATGACCGCATGCCTTGGCTAGAAAGAGTCCCCGGGTTGCAGATGATCTGGCTATCATTAGCCGCTCCCCCGGCAGAAGTTGGAGCAACGACAGGACACGCGATCACATCTTGGTCGTCAACGGCCGCCGTACCACCACGAGGGGGACCTATGCTCGGATTCCTCGCCTGCTAGTTGGTCGATCAGCCTAGCGTGGGATTGACTGCCTATGGGACCCGCGATCATTGCCTGAAGCAGGAGGAGCGCAATGATGCGATGGATCATGCTACGCAGGTCCGTGAGATCGAAGAGCATCACACCGCTCAGCTTGAATTCGGTGTAGCGAGTCACGGGTGACTGGAAGGCTTCTGGAGACCCGCTTTTTCGTTGTTCCCGTCGTGACCAGTGCGACGTGCCGTCACCGAGAAGGCGAAAAACTGGGCTAGTACAATCGGTGGCATTCCATCTGAGCCGGCGATTTAATTCGGAAGTGACACTCATCTAGGTCGAAACCAGTCGCATTCCGACCCACGATTGGGGCGATGGAATCACGAGGAGCCATGGCAATGAAGAATATCGTCATCTGTTGCGACGGGACCGGCAATGAGTACGGCAAGAACAACACGAACGTCGTGGAGACCTACGGGCTTGCGATGAAGACCCAAACCCAGCTCTCCTACTACGACCCCGGGGTAGGAACCGGAGGCTGGGCCTACGACGAGGAGAGCGGAGTCTTGCGAGCACTCTCCGGCCAGGGCACGGGCGCGGGACTGCAGAAGAATGTCAACGACGCCTACCGGTACTTGATGGAGGTGTACGAAGGGCCGGAGGCAAACCGCATCTTCCTGTTCGGCTTCAGCCGCGGCGCGTTCACTGCGCGGTCGCTGGCGGGCATGCTGCACAAGGTGGGCCTCTTGCAGCGGAACGCCGACAACCACCTCGAGTACGCCGCGAAGATCTACAACCAGCCGAGGAACGCCCGCATCGCCGCCGGCTTCAAGGCGACATTCTCTCGCCCGGCGCCCGTCCACTTCGTCGGTGTCTGGGACACCGTCGATTCGCGGGTACTCAATGAGGGCAAGCGCTGGGCCGACGCCCGGCTGAACCCGGAAATCGCGTTCGCCTACCACGCGCTGGCCATCGACGAGAAGCGCCGGGACTTCCAGCCCAGTCTCTGGGACGAAGGGAATCTGCAGCCGGGGCAGACGATGGAGCAGGTATGGTTCGCCGGCGTGCACTCCGACGTGGGCGGCTATCACCCGGAGAGAGGCCTGGCCAACATCTCGCTGCACTGGATGCTGGACAAGGCCGAGGCTGCGGGAATGGAGGTCAACCGCCGACGCCTGCGCAGCAGGCGCTACCGGCCTGACCCCCACGGCCCGTCGCAGGAGTCATACACGGGCTTCTGGCGATTCCGTGGCCAGCACGTCCGGGCCATTGCCGTCGACTCCAAGATTCACGGCAGCGTCTGGGACCGGGTGGACCGTCCTGCGAACGACTACTCCCCAGAGAACCTCCCGAATCGGGAGGATCTGCAGACTGTTGGATAGAGGGTTCGATTGCCGTACCAGGGACACCTCTGGACGTCCGTTGCGGTGAAGGTCGCCCACCCTTCCATCAACCGCTGCGGAGACTGGAGTGCGTCGGACCGCCGGTAGGCCACCTCCGCGCCGATTCTTGGCCACGTGGGCGAGTCCTGCCGACAAGCACTCTCCTCTACGATAGGGTGGACCTCGCCGTTGACGAGTTGTTTAGTCAACTGGAATGGCGGGAAGTTACCCTGGTTACCTCCGACGGTCACGACTCGTGTAGTGTCAAGAGTCTGGACTAAGTGATCCGCATCGCTCAGGCGGCTGACTTTTCTGCCTGCGCGATCCTAGCGTATTTGTTGACGCGCGCTCGACTCCTTGCTGCGCTGCAACGTGGACGCTTGCTCGAAGTCCCGGTGCCGATCGTGTCGCCCGCGTGCGCGCGATTGCGTCACCTGCTAGGCGGTCCCGGCCTGCTGCGGCGACTCTATAATTAGGAGCAGCGGCGTTCACGCGCGTTTGACTACTGCAGGGCGACGATTTGGCCACCACAGAGACAGAACTTCCCGCACTGACATCGCCCGCTGCCGCCGCAGTGGCGCCGGAGCCCGACGAGGTCGAGTACCCGGAAGGGCATTGGATCGCGCAGAGCGTGGGGCACGGGGACGCCGTGCGGCAGGCCGCGACGGCCCTGGACTACCATTTCCGGGCGCGTGCGGACGTGCTGGTGGCGATGGAACTGGTGGTGTACTACCAGCGCGGCAACAACAAGCTTCGCCTGCAGCCGGATGTGCAAGTGGTGTTCGGTGTGGAGCACTGCGGGAGTCGCGGTTCGTTCCGAATCTGGGAAGAAGGTAAAGCGCCGGACTTCGTGCTGGAGGTGGCGTCGCCGTCGACGGCGGAGAACGATGCCCGGCACAAGGCGCGGGAATATGCCGAGATTGGGGTTCGCGAGTACTGGCGGCTGGATCCGGCCGGGACCTTGATGGAGGATTCCCTAGAGGGCTACGTGGCCAACGCGGGGCGGTATGAGCAGGTGCAGCCGGTCGAGGGCACGGGCCGCGGCGGTGCGTTGCGGAGCCGGGTGCTGGGGCTGGAGCTGCGCAGCCGGAGGCAGGCCGGGGTGACGGTCCTGGTGTTCATTGACCCTCGCACGGGCGAGGAGTTCGATGGCAGGCTGGAAGAAGCCGAGCGGCGGCGGCGGATTGCCGAGCAAGAGAAGCAAGCAGCGGTGCGCGAAAACCAGGCATTACAGCAGCGAGTCAGCGCAGCAGAGCAGCAGGCGAATGCGGCGGACGAGAGAGCGCGGGCACTGGAGGAGCGACTCCGGACGCTGACGGCCCATGCCCCTACGCCGGAACGGGACCTCTCTTAGAGTCGAGGCACCGTCCTTCAAAATCGTCCTCGTATCGTGGTGCGGGGTGAGCGGCCGCTGCCGCCGGACGAGCGCGGCTGGGTGATGCGGCTAGGCCGCATGGCGGGCTGGCGGCTGTCGAAGCGACGCCCGCTTCCAGGCCATGAAATGCTTTGGTGCGCCTGTGTGCAAACGCGAGGCATGGTGCGCTCTTGGCAGGCTACGTGTGCTCCTTGACGATTCCGGCGTCAAGTGTGACGTAGCGTTAGCCAAAACGAAATGGTCCCGTGTCAATTGTGTACAATCGCTAGCCTCGAAGTGCTATTCTTCCTGTGCGCTATCTGGATGAGAGCCATACAGTTTCGGTGAATGAGCTTTCGGCGTGCGCTCCTCGAACCAACGGGCTCAATTCACGGCGCAAACAAGTTCTGGACCTGCGGTAGAGACCGATGGAGTTACCCGAAGAGTCCGCCGTTTCGGCGCCCGCCCCGGCTCCGCCAGAAGCGCAGCGCAGCGCGGGTTGGATCCTTCTGGTCAATCTCTGCCTCGTCTGCTTGTTCTTCCTCCAGCTCCATTGGTATATCCAGAACATCTATCCTCTGAATCCTTGGATTCCGTTCGTCTCCCTCAATCAGATCAACACCGCTGTCGATCTCATATGGGGAGCTTTCATGCTCCACCTTGGCACGCCTCTTGCTAAGGGATGGTTCGAGCTCCTTAGGGATCCCGCGCGGTACCTGAAGCACGAAACACTGGGCATTTTCTGCAATTGGAAAGCCTTGGCCGTCACCTCGGTCCTGGTCGGGGGAGTCTACGCAGCGATTGTTCTGCAGCCAACCTTGCATCTGGTCCGCACGCCCGGTGGTGCTCAGCCGGTGATCGAGGTCGGTGGCACCCCAAGAAGCTTCGAGGGCGACGCCATGCACCTGCTCGGAGGCAAGCAGTTACTGCTCGATGAGGACGTTATCGTGACTGGTCGGCACTCACTCTATCGAGTGAAGATCCTGCCGGCGGATGCCGAGGGCTATTGGCCGTTCGTCAGTCACGCGCGTGTCGATCTGGATGGCTTGTATCTTGCCAAGGACCTCGATGTCACCCTGCTGGGATCGACCGAAAATAGGGTGGCTTCCTTCCGCTTCGCGCACCAGTCCAGCGTCGGTGTGGGTCGCCATTGCGCCGTATCCGGGTTCTCGCAGCACTTGGGAATGGACGGCGCCGAATGTGAGGTGCTGCTGCGCAGCGTCCTAGATGACATGGCCGGGAACTCTGAGGCTCGGCTGTGGGAACCAAGCAGTGGCTCTGTTCGACATGGCCAGAGAGCATACTTTTACGATTACGCCTTGGGTCCTTCACTCCGGCTTTCGATCCAGCAGCCGGCGGCGAAGTCGCTGCTGGCAAACAACCCGGGAAACGCCCTCGCACTGTTTCGATCAGCC
>JAJDZN010000274.1 GCA_022824585.1 Bryobacterales bacterium
CCATGTTCAGGATCTTCCAGAGTTCGGGATTCTTCCGGGTTGTTCAGGTGCCCGCTCCTGGTCAGGGCCGGAGCCGAGGCAGCGGCGCAGTCTAGCAGCAGAACGCCGCCGGTGCCGCTCACCGAAGTTGCGGCAGCACCCGCCGGGCGCAGTCCATGATCGCAAACCGCCGGCACATCGACTTGATGGTGTCGACGTGTACTCCGGTCCGGGCCGCCTGCCGGCTGTGCTCACCCTTCGGGAGCCTGAACGGCTGGCAGTCGGCAAAGCGAATGACCCAGGTCGGTCTCGACGCTCGTGTACCCAGCAGAGTCCGGCGCCAGATGGTGGATCTGGTCCGGTCCGGGCGTAGCCATTCCAGATCTCAACGACTGGATCAAAGGACCGCCTGTTCGATCACGGTCAGGCTGATCGTCCGGTGTCCGCTCTCGCAGGCATCCACGAGGGCCGGGTGTACCCGGCCAATGACCTTGCGAAGCGCTCCATCGAAGTCCGTTGCGTACAGTTCGTACAGCCTCTCTACGGCCTCGTCGGTGATCACTTCGTCGAGGCGGGCAGCGGCGTCCGCATGGCAACGAACCCTTGAAGCCAAGACCTTTGCGATCGCATCGGAAGAAGGCAATCTCGGTACATCGATGCGATCCGTCATCACCGAGGCGAGGTGCTCGCGTAGTCCCGAATCTCCAAAGTAGGAGCTCTGCGCGGCGACGACAACTGCTGCCCGGAGGTCTCTCAGAGCAGGCAGTACCGTCGAGAAGAACCGCTGCGCGACTTCGCGGCGCCCGGTTCCCGCTGTAAGCAAGCGGTCCGTGTCGTCAAAGACCAGGACCGGCATCAGATCCCTGTCGTCCCCTTCGATCGTGGCGAGCACCGTCGCGAGGCTCTCACGGGCAGACGCCGCCGACCGCTTCAACTCTGCCCTCTCAGGCAACTGGCGTTCGAGACTCGTCCTCAAGCCGGCCGTCAGCCAACTTACGCCAACTTCTCCGCTCCAAGCGCCCCCGGAACCAACCGACCGGGTCGGAGCAACGCTCCCGAGTGCGCCCTCTATGACCGAGTCAGGCAGGTCCCCTATCGCTTTCTCTATCGCCTGCACGATCAGAGCGACCACCTCACCCAGGTCGCCAATGTCCACCGACTCGACGGCTATCGGCACCATGATCGGAGCAATCCCCTCTTCCGCTGGGCCCAGGACGTGTTGAATCAGGCTCGATTTTCCGGAGCCGGACGCACCTACGACCGCCACACACTCTCCCCGACGCACCGCATTCCCGAGCCTGTCCTCCAAGGGCTGGCCGGTGAGTTGCCGGTACGGCACGTGATAGACGCCGAGGTTGCGGCTTGGCGGACGGTGGTCGAACGCATGCTCCCTCTGCAACCGAAGAAGAAGTGGCCGGCTCACGGCGCGCTCTCGCCGGTCGTACCAATGGGCCGGTAGAGCTTGCGTGGCCGGCCGCGAGCGGTGCGCATCTCTGAGACGACGACAAGATCCTCCGCCTCAAGCCGCTTGAGGACTTGCGTGGCGCGGGAACGGGACACACCAAGCTCGGTCAGAAATTCCGCGTCGGACGCGCTGACGGGACCAGCGACGAGGAGGTGGTGCATCACGGCGTGTTCGGTCTTTCCGAGCGAGGCGGCCGCAGCAAGCGCCTCATCGAGGCCGCGGGTCTGCCGAGGCGTGCTCAGCAATGTGTCCCTGGCCGCCACCAGGAGCCGCCGCGGGACGCCGTCGCTCCGTGCAACGATCTGGTCCAGCCGTTCTCGAATCCGCGCGGCGTCCCCAAGCTCCTCATGTGTCGCCGGAGCTACGCGAGCCAAGACGAGCTTTCGAGCCTCCTCTGGCTCCAATGGCCCCAACACCATCTCATCGTCGAAGAAAGTGTCGGCCGGCGGCTCAAGGTACTCGCTTCTGCGGTCCAGCCGCCCCGCCACGACCCATGTCCAACCGAGTTCCCACACCTCGTCCCTTAGTCGACCAAAGAGATCGTGGACCAACCCCGGTTGCAGAGTCCCGTCGAGGATCACGACAAGACGCTCATCGGCGCCCTCTGTTTGCGCATCTTCATCCAACTCACCCGCCTTCCAGTTGCTCGCGAGATTCCTCAAAGGCGCAAGAGGGTCCACGTCGCCGGGGACCGTCCTGACCTCGATTGTCTCGCTTAAGGCCCGGACGTACGGCTGCAGAGCCTTGATCAGGTCCGGGTCTCGTTTCACCGTCTCGGTTCGTGTCGGACGCCGACCTTCCACGCCAATGCGAATCGCGGTAGCAAGCTCTGACAGCGACTCGGCACCTTCCCCGCCAACCATGCCAACACGATGGCCGGCATCCTCCAACTGGCGCGCATGCCGGTTGAGAAGAGATGTGACGCCCATGCCTGGAGCGCCGAGCACGAAAACATTGAGTCCGAAGCGGGCGGCACGCTTCAGGCGGGCCAACTCGCCTTCCCTGTCCACGAAGAGGTCCCGGTCTACATCGCCTCTAGTCAGGGGTCTTTGGCTCAAGAGCAGCATTCACCAAACTTACAGTAACTTTGGTGAATCAGCAAGGGCAGTCGTCGAGGCCGTCTCCGCTCGCCCCCCTGAAGTCCGGTCTGCTCACCCAGCCCGGTCCCCAACCATACTCACTGTAAGTTTGGTGAGGAACCGGCGAAAGCCCCACCTCCCGGCGCGAACGGATGCGTGAGCGCCGCTGGGTCGATGAGCTTGACCCGGTCGTGGACACCAGATCCTCGGAGGAGGAGGTACGACCTGCCGGAGAATCACGTACCGGTTCGCCGCAGGAGCTTCGCCACCTCTTCCCGAGTCATCTCGAAGCGCGCAGGCATGTTCCCATGAACCCAGTCCACGGCGTTCTCGAACCGCTGTTCCAGCGTCAGTTCCTGCC
>JAJDZN010000103.1 GCA_022824585.1 Bryobacterales bacterium
GAGGCGAAGCGAGAACCGTTCATGGAAGAGACCTTGAAGGCGGTGGGAATCGAGGACGATACCGTTCGGGACTGGTTGCTGGCCTTTTTTGGCGTGCCCAACCTCAGTCTTCGGACGGTTGCACAGTCGATTCACCGGCTCGGCTTGGTCTTCTCGTCGCTGCAAAAGGGCAACTATTGGCATACTTTGGCCGCAACGGTGGCGTTGGTGATGCGGACGCTCGATGCGGATCGGTATCGCGCCTTCAGGCAAGGGGAAATCGAAGACCGGGAAGCCATAGAGTTCCTGCGGACTCATGCTCGAGAGTTGACTGGTCGCCGTAGCCAGCTTCTCGAGGCTGTCGTTATCGTGGCCGCGATGGAGATTCGGAACCCCGATGCCTACTTGGAACTCGCGGAGCAGTCCTCATTGCTGAAGGGGTATCAGACAAGAGTTGATGCGGCGGAGACTCGTGCCTTGGAAAGTCGGAGCCTTCAGGAAATCAACGACATCGGAGACGAAACCGCTCATGCACGATCTATCGTCAACGACGTTCGCCGGATTTGCGGAATCGAGCCGTTGAGCATGGCCGTCGGATTCACGGAAGCGGTTCAGCGAATAGAGTTGCTGTCGCCTCTCCTCCTTGGCGACGACGGGGAGTCGTCGGACAGCATCCCGGGAATTGACCCGCCGCGGGCGTGAATGCAACGACCAGACTCTAGCTAGTGTCCGGTAGAAAACCCCACAAGTGATTGATTCTACGGGATATTTCTCGGATTTCAAGTGGCGAAGATCGTCGGGATGCCGTATTCTTGGGAGTAGTTTTCCAGGAATCGGCACCCTCGGAGGATATCTTCGCGGCATTGACACCATGAGAGAAGTTCACAGGTCGCAGCTCCAGCTCGGTGAGGTAGCCGTCGACAAGATCTGGATCAACCCGAAATCGCGGGACGATATTCCCGCGGTGTTGAAGGGGCTTCAACACATCTGGTGTGACGAGGCGTTGCGCGAGCAGTTGTATGCGCTGCTGGACGAGCATATCCTGCCGGAGGCCGACCGCACGGTCGGGCGGCCGGGAATGGACCTGTGGCAGATCCTGGTGCTGGGAGTCCTGAAGCAGGGCCTGGGCTGCGACTTCGACCGTCTGCATGAATTGACGAACCACCACGATACGATACGCGCGTTTCTGGGCCACAGCGACTTCGGTGACAAGACGCACTACGAGTACCAGACGGTGGTTGACAACGTGTCGTTGTTGACGCCCGAGTTGTTGTCGGCGGTGGGACGCCTGGTGGTGGAGAGCGGGCACAAGGTCGCTAAAAAAAAGCCTGGCGAGCCGTTGCGCGGGCGGTGTGATTCGTTCGTGGTCGAAACCGACGTGCATTATCCGACGGACGTCAACCTGCTGTGGGACGCGGTGCGTTGTCTGGTGCGGGAGACGGGGCGGGCGGCTGAACAGTACGGGGTACGCGGTTGGCGTCAGTGGCGCTATCTGACTCGAGAGGTCAGGAACCTGTTCAACAAGGTGCGGTCGACGCGGCGGGCGAAGCGGCATCCGGAGCGGGTGGAGGCGTATCTGGCACGCTGCCGGGCGCTGGTAGAGCGAGCAGAGGCCACGCTCCACGCGTTGCGGGACCAGGGCGTGGGGGGATTGGGCTGTCACTCCATCACCGGCCTCGTCGCTCACGCCCGGCGGCAGATTGACCAAGTGGAGCGGCGTCTTCTGCGTGGCGAGACGATTCCTCACGAGGAGAAGGTCTTTTCGATTTTCGAGGAACACACGCGGTGGATTTCGAAGGGCAAGGCGGGCATGCCGGTTGAACTCGGGGTTCCCGTCGCTCTGATCGAGGATCAGTATCAATTCATCCTTCACCACAAGATTCTGTGGGAGGGCGAGGACGTGGACGTGGCGGTGCCGATGGTGGAGCAAGCGCAGGCACTGTATCCGGAGTTGCGGGCGTGCAGTTTCGACCGGGGCTTTCACAGTCCTGACAACCGGGTGCTGCTCGATGGGCTGCTCGATGTCAACGCCTTGCCGGGCAAAGGATATCTTTCGAAGGCCAACCAGGAGCGGGAAGCGGAAGAATCGTTTGTGGCGGCGCGGCGTGCGCATCCGGCGGTCGAGTCTGCCATCAATGGATTGGAGCATCGCGGACTCGACCGTGTTCGAAGCCATGGCGCGGATGGGTTTGCGCGCACGGTTGCCTTGTCGGTGCTGGCGGCCAACCTGCATCGCATCGGGTTGCTTCTGCAGAAGCGGGAGCGCAAAAGACGACAACGCGTCGCCTGACTCAGCCGGTTCCTGCAAATACCACCGGATTGCGAGCCGTCGATGACGGCAGGGTGTTACTGTCCTTGGAATAGGGCATCCGGGCCTATCTCCTGCTCTTCGCTGCTCGCAGCTCGCCGGACCGCCTCCCTCGCGGCCGGATTCGCCCCCGAAATCACGGCCGCGATCCATGAATTCGTCTCAGAATTCCGTTCGAAACCGGGGTTTTCTGGCTGGCACTAGCTAATAGTGTCGCTTTTTCGAAAGATGCGTAGCATATTTCGCTCCACAACTGTAGCAGCGATCAAAACGGTTCCTTGCCCGAATGAAGAGCCGAGGAACATGCGGCGCACTTGAGACTCGACAGTAGTCCCGATTGAGAGCGGGGAACCTCGCTCAGCCTTGACAGCCCCGCGAGTTCGTCGGGGGCTGTCAAGGTATCACCGAATGAGTTGGCTTGTCCTCAGCGTGTGGCCTGCGTTGCGGCAGTTTGGAATGCGGCCAGGGTTCACGCTGTCAGCGATAGTCATCCTCTCCGTCGGTATCGGCGCGAACACAGCGGTCTTCAGCTTGGCGAACGGGCTGCTCCTGCGGCCTCTTCCGTATCCGGACTCCGAGAACCTGGTAAGTGTGGGCCAGGTGCGGCGGAATAGAAGGACATCCCCGCGCCTGACGGATGCGGAGCTCCTGCGGTTGTGGGATGCGGCGAGGTCCTTCGAGCACCTCGCCGCTTACGTGCCGCGCACCATGGTGCTGAGCGGGCGCGACGGGCCGGTCAACGTCTCCGGCGCCGTGGTGACTCCCTCTCTGTTTCCTCTGTTGCGGGCGACGCCGCGACCGGGCCGGCTGTTCGATGCAGCGGATGCGCTCGAGGGGGCACAACCGGTCGTGCTGCTGAGCCACCGGACCTGGTCGAGCCGGTTCGGTTCGGATCCGGAAGTTGTCGGTACGCCTCTCCGACTGGACGAAGAAGAACGCACGATCGTCGGAGTGCTGCCCATCGGTTTCGAGTTTCCCGACCCGGAGACCGATTTCTGGACACCACTGGTGGTGCGGACGCACGAGAGCCCGCCGAACGGAAGCGTGGTCATGCGGAGCTCGCTCTCGGGGATCGGGCGTCTCCGGTCTGGCGTGTCGCTCGATCAAGCGGCGGCGGAGGTGCATACGATACTCGATCGGATCCGCGCCGAGCGTCCGCTGCCGCCGGGTATAGAGTTCGAGCCCCGTGTGGCCTCGTTGCAGGAAGAACGAGGAGCCCCGTTTCGGCATGCAATCCTGATGCTCGCCGCGGCTACCGCACTGGTTCTTCTCATGGCGTGCGCCAACGTTGCCGGTCTGCTGCTGTCGCGCGGTATCGCACGGCAGCGGGAATTGGCCCTCCGCGGAGCGCTCGGTGCACGGCGCGGGCAGGTTGTCCGTCAGTTGCTGACGGAGAGCGTGATCCTGAGCCTTGCCGGCGGCCTGGCGGGCGTGGCGGTGGCCGCGGGACTGGTGCGAGTCTCCTCGGCCATGACCGGAGTCGCCGAGGTGGAGGACGTCGATGGAACCGTGCTCGTCTTCGCAGCC
>JAJDZN010000218.1 GCA_022824585.1 Bryobacterales bacterium
CACTCGCCGAGGATCCGCCTCAGGTAGGCGCGGACTCGCTCGCCGTGGTCAGGATCGGCCAATGCGAACTCGAGAAAAGTCTCGAAGTAACTGGGCATGTTGCCGATGTCGTAGCGTTTCTCTTCGGGCTGGAGCTTTACGCCCATGACCTTGCCCCCTCCCTCAGCGATGGCACGGATGGCGTCCGTGATCTGGATTTCGCCCCGCTTGTCCGGCTTGACCTGCCGGATCCTGTCGAAGATCCCGGGGCCGAATACGTAGCGCCCGGACACTGCCAAGCGGCTGGGAGCCGCGTCCGGAGCTGGCTTTTCGACCATCGTTCGGATCCGAAACACGTCCCCCTCGCCTTGGGGCTCTACGATCCCGTAGAAGCGAACATGCGCTGGCTCGACCTCTCCCACCGCGATGACCACGTCCGCATCCTCGCGGACGAATGCGTCGGCCATCCGCTGGCAGGCCATGGAATCCCCACGCAGTCCGATGATCGAATCACCCAGCGCCACGATGAACGGCTCTTTGCCCGCGAACGATTCCCCGTGCAGGATCGCGTCTCCCAGGCCGCGCTGCACGCTCTGGCGCGTGTAGAGGATATTCAGGCCGAGCTGTTCGAAATCGAGCGCCAGCAGCAGGTCATCCTTGCCCGCTTTGCGCAGCGATTCCATCAGTGCCGGGTCAGAATCGAAGTGATTCTCGATCGCGGCCTTGCCGCGGCCCGTCACGAACAGCAGGTTGCGCACGCCGTTGCGCGCCAATTCCTCGACGACGTACTGGACGATCGGCTTGCGCGCGACCGGCAGCATCTCCTTGGGCTGGGACTTGGTCGCGGGCAACAGTCGCGTGCCGAGGCCGGCGACCGGAACCACGGCTCTGGAGATCAGGCAATCCATGGACGACGGCACGTCCGTCGGCGGCTCAGGCTCCCGCCCCGTTGCCTTGGACAGCTTCCAAGCCGGAGCTGCGGTTCCAGAAATCCACGAACAGCGTGCGCATCGCGCTTCCCAAGCTGCGGTGCTCGAACACGAGCGCGGTGATCTTTTGGTGGCTTACAACGGGATCGTCAAGCGAGATCATGCCGCTGTGGCTGTCGAACAGCGCCAGCTTCATGGGGACGTTTCGCCCTAGGCGCACCTCTGCGCCCGCCTTTTCGAGCAGCTTGAGGCGGTCGCGTCCTTCCGGATCCTCGACATCGCTGAAATCAAACAGCAGCTTGCAGACCGTGCCCTTGTCGGCCAAGCTCTGCACGATCGGTTCGCGGCCGGGGTCGACGCCGTACGGCCGCCGCGCGAACTCCAGATACTCGTTGCGGGTCTGCAGCAGCATGTTGCGATATTCCTCGACGATCTGGCGAGTATCGGTGATGATGCGCAGGTAGTCGAGGGCGCTGTGGCCGTTGGAGCCGTCCCTGAAGGTCTTGGCCAGCTCGTCGCTGAGCAAGGTTGCCAGTTGCTGCCGATCCTCCCATTCGCGCAGAAAGCGCTCCCGGCGGCGGCCGAGATAGCCTTCCAGCGCCAGGCGCGGCTCGACGGCCGAGAACTGCTTGGTCTTGCCATGCACGACGCGCACGAAGCCTTTGTCGACAAGGCTATTGAGCACCTCGTAGATCTTTGCGCGCGGGATATTGGCCCGGCTGGCGACGTCCAAGGCCTTGAATTGCACGTGGCCGATGAGCACCAAATAGGCGTTCGACTCGTACGCGTTCAGGCCGACATCGTGCAGCCGGCGCGCTTGGGCTTCCAGTTCCACCCTCTTCGGATTATACCGAGAGCGCCCCGGAGCGACCGGCCGCTGAGCTAAGGTTGCTCGCCGAGCTGCGGCGGGAAATAGCCGCGCCGGTGGTAGACTTCGACCTCCGCTCCGGCCAGGCCGAGCTGGACGTCGATCTGCCGGAAGTTCTGGTCCGAGAACGGCCGGCTCGGCACGTACCCCAAGATGTACTGGCTCTGGACGTTGCCGGCCACGTCCAGAATCGCTTGGTAGAGCGCCTGCAGCTGGGCCGCGGCGTAGCCGCCCGTGCCGACCTCGTACTGGTAGTTGCCCGCATCTTGGGGCTTGGAGAGATATCCGGAGACGTCCTTGTGGACCTTTTGCAGCGGGCGCACGACGCGGCCGCCTGTCTCGCGGGCCAGTCTGATCAAGTTGGATTCCTCGGCTTGGTGGTAGCCCCAGCCGACCGTGCTGACGGAATAGATCGTGACTTGGTGCAGCTGCGCTGCATGCACCACTTCGTCCAGCGAGCGCTTGCTGGCGTTGTCGTGCCCGTCCCCGATGACCACCACCACCTTGCGCGGCTCGCTGGCACCCTGGTACGGGATCGAGACGAGCTTGTCGGTGCAAGCGCGGTAGATCGCGTCGAACATGGAACTGCCGCCACCGTGCTTGAGGTTCTCCATGCGCTCGGTGAGAGTGACGGGATCATTGGTGAAATCCACCAGCTCGTCAACCTCGGTGTGGTAGCCGTACAGAAAGCCCTTGTTGCGGCCAGCCTCAGGCACGAGCATCCACGCCAAGTCCCCGATCGATGACTGGTAGGTCTTGTAGTAAAGCCTGGCCGTGTTGCTCAGGTCGATGATGAAGCCGACGTACAGCGGCGGCTTCTTCTCCTCTTCCACGCTGCGCGTGAAGTAACGAATCTCAACCTGCTGCCCGTCCTCCCACACCGTGAAGTCGGCCTTGTTGAGATCGGCGATGAAGCGGCCTTCGGAGTCGGTCACGGTGACCGGCAGGTTGACAACGTTGACCTCGACCCGGATCGTGGAGTCCTCGTCGTCTGTCTGCGCAACGGCTGGCGCGACCATGCCGAGCATCGTCGCCAAGCACAGGAGGGCACGAAGGCTCATGACGCAATCATTCTAGCCCAAACCCGCGGGCGTTCGGACTCGCGCCGCAGGCCGCATGCCGGCCGAACTGCCAAGGCGCGGACTCGTTGCTACGATGTATCAGGATTCTGGTTTCGAATCGATGCAGGACTTCCTCGACTGGGCCGCGCCCGGCAGCGTGGAATGGCGCATGGCCCGGGAACTGTCCCCGGACCGCATTCCGCGGCACATCGCCGTCATCATGGACGGCAACGGCCGCTGGGCCAAGCGGCGCCGACTGCCCCGAGCCGCGGGCCACAGCGCGGGCGTCAGGCCGGTGCGCGAGATCATTGAGGCGTGCTGCCGCCTCGGGGTAGAAACGCTGACTCTGTACGCGTTCTCGGCGGAGAACTGGAAGCACCCGCAGGCCGAGATCGAGACGCTGTGGGCACTACTGCGCAAGTACTTGCGCCAAGAACTTCCGGACCTGAAGGCAAACGGCGTGCGATTCCAGACCATCGGCCAGACCGATGCGCTGCCGGAATCGGTCTGCAACGAGATCGACCGCGCCATCATGGAAACCGCGGCCAACGAGGGGATGCGCCTCAACGTCGCGCTCAATTACAGCGGTCGCGCGGAGATCGTCGAAGTCGTCAACGACCTGCTGCGCCAGGCGCACCAGTGCAAGCAGCTCGTACAGGTCAGCGAGCGGGATGTGAGCGAGCGCATGTGCACGGCGAGCGGAGGCGATCCGGACTTGCTGATTCGGACCTCCGGCGAGTTTCGCGTGAGCAACTTCTTGCTCTGGCAGATCGCCTATTCCGAGATCTGGGTGACCGAGCGCTACTGGCCGGACTTTCGCACCACGGACCTGCTGGAGGCGCTGATGGTTTACCAAAAGCGCAATCGCAGGTTTGGCGGCCTGCCCGACCAGGCGGAGGAGGCGGTAGCGGCGACGGTTCCTGCCAGCAACGGCAAGCTGCTAGCGGTGAACGAGTGAGGCTGGGCGCTTGAAACGAGTCCTGACGGGCCTGGCGCTGGCACTCGGCGCCTGGGCACTGGTGTTCCACGCTCCGGTGCAGGTCTTCGTTGCAGCGGCGGTGCTGCTTGCGGGACTTACGTTGCACGAGTTCTACCGGCTCGCCGCCCGGAGCGGCCTGCAGCCCCTTTCCAAGGCCGGCCTGGTCGCGGCTGTGCTGTGGATCTTGGTGCCGAATCTGGACCGGGGCTACTTCGCAATCATGTTGGCCCTGGCCGTGCTGGGTGCGGCCACCCTGGCGCACCTCTCGGTCGACAAGATCCTGTCGTCTGCAGCGGTGACCACGCTCGGCGTGCTCTATGTGGCCGGCCCCGTGCTGGCGAGCATCCTGCTGCATTCGGTCTCGCCGCACTGGCTCGCCTTGGCGGTCGTCACGGTGGCGGTCGGCGACTCGGTCGCCCTACCTGTCGGCAAGCTCGTCGGGCGGCACAAGCTGGCCCCGGTCCTGAGCCCGCGGAAAACCTGGGAGGGCACGGCCGCCTCGGTCGTGGCGAGCGTGCTCGTCGGCACCGGGTATTCCGCGCGTTTCCTCGATGGCGAGATCGGCCTCGCAGCGGCAGCGGCGCTGGCTCTCGCTTTGAACCTTTCCGGCCAGCTCGGGGACTTGGTCGAATCCGCGCTCAAGCGATCGGCGAACCTCAAGGACAGCAGCTCGCTGCTGCCCGGACACGGCGGCCTGCTCGACCGGCTCGACGGGATGCTGTTCGCGGTGCCGCTGGCCTACGGCTACTTGCAGCTGGCCTGAAAGGCGGCTGCGATCCGCACCGGCCAGGCACGGCGGCCGATCCGCCGCATGACGGCGAAGCGCCAGCCGAGCGCGACACGGCCGAGCGCTTCCCCGGTCCCGCCGCCTCCGAATGACTAGTCTAGATAGGGAGCGACCGCGGCGTTCCCGCACACCCCCGATGCCACCCGACCAGCAGCCACAAAATGCCCACGCGGTCATTGCGCAACAGGCTGGCGCAGCCATCACCCAGGAGGGGATGCCGACCAGCCTAGAAGGCGAGACCTTCGTGCTCGGCACGATCTTGCTTGACGACTCCAAGTTCGCCCAAGTCGCGGCCATGCTCGGCGAGGACGACTTCGCCGCCGAGAAGCACCGGCGCATCTTTGCCTCGATGCGCGAGCTGTACACCCGAGGCGAGCGCATCGACTACATGACCCTGGTCAACGAGCTCGAGAAGTTCAAGCACCTCGAGCATGTCGGCGGGGTCTCCTACATCGCCTCGCTCACCCAAGGCATGCCCCGTCGCGAGTACGTCGAGAGCTACGCCAAGATCGTCAAGGACAAGTCGCTTCTGCGACAGCTGATTCACACCGCCAACAACATCATCGCCACCTGCGTGGAAGACGGGAAGGAAGTCGACGAGATCCTAGCCACCTCCGAGACCGCCGTCATGAAAGTCGGCAACTCCGTGCTCCGCTCCGGACTCGAGTCGCCCGGGGAGACGCTGCGCCGCTACGAAGGAGGACTCGATTCCTTTCTGGATCCGTCCAAGCGCCCCAAGGGGTTGATGAGCCCGTTCTTCCAGTTCAACGAGTACACCAACGGCTTCCGGCCCGGCCAGCTCATCATCCTCGCGGCGCGGCCCGCCATGGGCAAGACGGCGATGGCCCTCAACATCGCCGCCCATGCCGCCATGAAGCGCGGCGAGGAGCCCGCCCGAACGGTCGCCGTGTTCTCTTTGGAAATGTCGCGCGAAGCGCTGCTAACCCGGATGCTGTGCACAGCCGCCCGGGTCGACCAGGGTCGGTTTCGCAGGGGTCTGGTGGGCAAGGAGGACCGGCGCATGCTGAGCAAGGCGCTTGGCGACTTCGTCAAGAGCAGGCTGTTCATCGACGACACGGCCAATCTCAGCATCATCGAGCTCGGCGCCAAGTGCAGGCGCTTGCAAGCCGAGCACGGCCTTGACCTGGTCATCGTCGACTACCTCCAGCTGATGGCCTCGAAAGGCAAGGTGGAGAACCGCACGCAGGAGATCTCGGGCTTCTCGCGCGGCCTCAAGCTTCTCGCGAAGGAACTTGAGGTGCCGATCATCGCGCTCTCGCAACTCAGTCGCGCGACCGAGAGCCCCATGCGCAAGGACTCCCGCCCTCGCCTCAGCGACCTGCGCGACTCAGGCTCGATCGAGCAAGATGCCGACGTGGTCTGCTTCATCTACCGCGAGGAGGTGTACCGCCCCCAGGACAAATCCCTGGAGGGCCTCGCGGACCTCATCATTGGCAAGCAACGTAACGGTCCGACCGGGACAATCAAGCTGGTATTCAACAAGCGCATCACCGAATTCGACAACCGGGCCCGCACGCAAGAGGCGGACGGGGATGAGCCGGCCCCGAGCCAAGCGCCGGTGGAGGAAGATGAGGACTTCTAGAGCCGCTCGGCCGCGTTGTCGAAGCGAGACTCAAGCCGAGCGCGTGAACCAAAGCGGCCCGCTTACCGCGGTGCTGAGCAGCCACCGGCGCGATCCGACGAGCCGCCAAGGTGCCGTGCCTGGGCGATCGGATCCATGCCGTGCCGCGCCGCACACGCCGAGCGGCTTGGGCGTACACTAGAACAGGACTGGCTACATGCGACGCTGGAAGCTCCCGCTGGGCGCAATTCTACTGGCCTTGCCCTGCCTCGGCCAGACGCCATCCGGAGATCTTCCGCCCGGTCACCCGGCCACGGACAGCTCGGACCGCAGGCAGCAGCTGGCCGCCCAGACCGAGTCCCACGCGCAGGCCCTGCCAGCTGCTGCCGAACCGGTCCGGCGGGTCAACTTCATCGACGATCACATCCTCGGCAAGATCGAGCGCGATGGCATCCCGCTGGCCCCGCTAGCCGACAACGCGACGTTCTTCCGGCGCGTGCACCTCGACATGACCGGCCGCATCCCGACCGGAGCGGAAGCCCGAGCGTTCCTCGCCGACGGCGATCCGGACAAGCGCTCGAAGCTGGTCGACCGCTTGGTCGGCAGCGTGGACTGGCGCGACCGCTGGACCTACTGGCATCTGGACCTGTGGCGCACCAGCCAGAACCGGGTCGGCTGGGCCGGCCGCAACTTGTTCCACGACTACGTGGCCGACGCTCTGCTGCTGAACCAGCCCTACGACGAATTCGTCCGGGAGCTTCTCACTTCCGAAGCCCGCAGCAACTGGTACGTAGGACCGGCCAGCTACTTGGTCCGCTGGGCGGTCTTTGCCGACAACTGCACCGAGATCATGCACGAAGACACCGCCGACGAGATGACGGTGATGATCTTCCAGCACTTCATGGGCGTGAATCTCCAGTGCATCTCGTGCCACGACGGCGCGAACCATCTGGAACAAGTCAACGCCTGGCTCACCGAGCGCAAGCGCGAGGAGTTCTGGGCGCAAGCTGCGTTCTTCGGCAACACCAGAGTCATGCGCCGGGTGGAGCTGCGCAACACCCAAGACGAATACCTGATCGACGATAAGGATGCTGACCGCGACGGCTATTCCAGGGCCGCCCCGAGCACGGTCAGGGTGGCGCGCCAAGGCGCGGGCCAAGTCCCGCCGGCGTTCATCTTGGGGGGCGAACAACCCAGGCCAGGCAAGCCGCTGCGCTCCGAACTCGGGCGCATCCTGACCTCCCATCCGCAGTTCGCAAGGGCGGTAGTGAACAGGTTCTGGGCCGAATTCATGGGCGCGGGCATCGTTGAGCCCCTCGACGGCTTTGACTTCTCCCGCATGGACGCCGAGGGGCTGCCCGAGGGCTGGGACGTCCAGCCGACGCATCCAGCCTTGCTGGACGCTCTGGCGCAGGACTTCGTCGCGAGCGGTTACGACCTGCAGCACCTCCACAAGCGGATCGCGAAATCGGCGGCGTATCAGCTCTCGGCGAGCTTCCCCGCGGAGTGGAAGCCTGACTACGCCCGCTACTTCGCCCGCAAGTTCATGCGCCGGCTCACGGCCGAGCAGGTCTACGACGCCATGGTCAAGGCGACCGACCTGCACACGCCCATCCAGATTCCGCTCACCGACAAGAGGGTCCGCTACCTAGTCCAGACCCGCGGCCCGGCGGACTTGCGTCGCAGCACGACCCTGGGCCCGCAGCTCAAGCAGGACCTTCAGTTCTTCACCGAGTCCTTCGGCCAAGCGAACCGCGAGTTCAACGAGCCGTCGCGTGGCGGCTCGATCATCCAAGCGGCCCTGATGATGAACTCCAACCTGGTCAAGGAGAAGTCCGAAGCGTCCTCGGGCAGCTACCTGGCAGGCTTGCTCGAAGCCGGGGCGAGCGGGGAACAGCTGGTCGATTCGCTGTACTGGCAGTTCCTGACCCGGGCGCCGGACGAGCGCGAGCTGAGCGCATCGCTGGACCTGCTCTCCGAGCGCGGTCCGGCCGCCGGCGGCGAAGACCTGCAGTGGATCCTGATGAACAAGCTCGATTTCTTGTTTCACCGCTAGGAGCAGTCGCGTGGCACGATTCGAAGACCACTTCCTGACCCGGCGCGAAGTCATGCGCATCGGCTCAGTGGCCGTGACAGGCTACCACTTCCTACCGGTGGTGCAGCCAAAGGCTAGGGCCACGGGAACGACGGCACCGGCGGAGGGCAAGGCGCGGTTCTGCATCTTCGTGATGCTGGAGGGAGGCCAGTCGCACGTGGACGGCTGGGACTTCAAGGAAGGGCCGTGGACGCCCGAAGACTTTGCCGTGCAGGCGGTTCCCGGCGTCGGCAAGTGGCCCATGGGGCTGTACCCGGAACTGGCCAAGCGCCGGGACAAGTACTCGCTGATGCGGTCGATGGCTACTTGGGAGAGCCAGCACGGCCGCGGGCAGTACTACATGCAGACCGGCCACCAGCACAATCCGGCGCTAGCGCCGGAACTGCCGGCCGTCGGCTCGGTGGTGGCCTACGAGTACGCATCGCGACGCAAGCCGGACGACTGCCTGCCGCCCTTCGTGGGCTTCAACACGTTTCCGCAAGTCGGATTGATCGGCTCGGGCTTCCTGCCCGCGACATACACGCCGTTCCATGTCAACACCTCCTCGGACATCTCTTCGCTGGCGCCCCGCGAACAGGACCTGCCCAACTTCAAGCGCCGCTGGGAGCTGCTGCAGCGGTTTGACGGCCGCGTGCGCTCCGACCCGGCGCTGGAAAGGAAGGCGTACCGGGACTTTCACAACCACTACGAAGGCGCCGTGGAGATCATGTCGGATCCGCGCAGCGCCGGCATATTCAGCATCTCCGCCGAAGACAAGGCGCGCTACGGCAGCAATCCGGTCGGCGACTCCTTCGTGCTGGCGCGCAACTTGGTGGTGGCCGACGCCGGGACGCACTTCATCTTCCTTACCCACGAGGATTGGGACCACCACGGCTCGATCTACGAGCAGGGCAATTTCTACAGGCGCTCCAAGGAACTCGATACCGCGCTGAGCCAACTTCTGGACGATCTCGACCAGACCAAGCGCGACGACGGCACATCGGTCTTGGACGAGACGCTGGTGGTGTGCGCGGGCGAGTTCGGGCGGACGCCGGGGGCGCTGACGAACATCGCTGGCCGCGACCACTACCAGTACGCCTTCACCGGGCTGTTCGCGGGCGGCGGCGTGGTTCCCGGGCAGGTGTTGGGTGCAACCAACGACTCAGGCGCGGAGATCACCGACTTCGGATGGAGCGGGAACCGTCCGGTCTACCCGGAAGACATGGTAACCACCATCTATGCCGCCATGGGGATCGACTGGACGAAGAGCATCAAAGAGACCCCCTCCGGGCGGGTGTACCACTACATCGAGATCTTCTCGCCCACCCGCATGCTCGCCAACCGGGTCGTGCGCGAGCTGTTCGCTTGAGGACAGCCACGTTGCGGTCGGCCGAGCCCGCACGACAGGCCGGTCCATGGAGCAGATCGCAAGGGGACGGCCACCTCAAATCTCAATCGCAATAAGGACGTTGTGCCATGCGTGAGATTTCGTTGACGGTTGCTAGCAAAGAGTTCACGGAGCTGGTCAACGAAGTGGAACAGGGAGAGAGTTTCGTCATAACCCGTCGGGGCCGACCCATCGCCAAGCTGACGCCTCACTGTGCGGATCGGATGGTCGGCTGCATATCGGCGGATGATGGCATTCTTGGACGAGGGTGCCAGGCTTGGCGGCCTGCGTGCGAACCGCGAGGAAATCTATGACCGCTAGGGGCCGCTTCTGCCTCGATACCAACATCCTCATCTGTGCAGTGGGTCGCGATTCACGCGACCCGCACGAACACCGGCTCGCATTCTGCGGCGCAATGATGCGGGATGCAGTTCGGCGCTCGGGTCCAGGCCCGATTCTGTTCGTCGAGAGGCCCCAGCGCCGTCCGAAGTCCGGGCTCGGGCTCGGACCGAAGATATGGGAGGTTCCGACCACGACATTGCTCGCTAGGAATCGTCACGGACAGGTGCATGGCGGAACTACTATAATGTGACCTGTCTGCCGAGGCACCAAGACCGCTCGAATGGGTGGGCTCTGCCAAGGCTGACATCAAACGCTTCCCGGAGGCCGTGCGCGCAGCGGTAGGCTATGCGCTCCTTCAAGCGCAAGGCGGACTTAAGCACCGGAGTACTAAGCCGCTCAGAGGTTTGGGCGGAAACGTATTGGAGGTGATTTCTCGTCACGATGGCGACACGTTTCGGGCGGTGTACACAGTCAGGTTCAGAACCGCTGTCTATGTGCTGCCCGCCTTCCAGAAAAAGGCCAAACGCGGCGTCGCAACGCCGGAGTCGGAGATCGACCTGATCAAGCGCAGGCTCAGAGAAGCGGAGCAACACTACCGACAGAATCATGGCGGCGGGGAGTAGATTGATGCGGAAAAAGAGTGTAGAGATCGAACGGAGCAGCGGCAACGTATTCGCTGACTTGGGATTGCCGGATGCTGACGCGCACATGCTCAAGGCCGAGCTCGTCACTCAGATCGACAAGATCATTCGAGAGCGCCAACTCAAACAGGTCGAGGCGGCAAAACTGCTGGGGCTGTCTCAACCCGATGTATCGCGACTGCTTCGGGGGAATTTCCGCGAGTACTCCTTGGAGCGTCTCTTGCGCCTCCTCGCAAGGCTAGGACACGACGTGGATATTGTCATTCGCGAGTCCAGCTTGGAGCGAACCGGCCGACTCAAGATCGCAGCGCAAGGCACCGCTTAGCCCCGCTGGCCGGGACTAAGGAGAGGACCGCTTGGCAGAGGAAAGGACGCGGTTTCGAGTTGGGCCTAGCCGGACCTCCGGAAAGGGCTCGCGGCCGACTGCGGGGGGCACGGAAGTCTATCCGCTACATGGAATGAAACTACTCGCCGATTCCCCGTAATGTTCATCAAGAGCTGGGCCGGGCGCAACACCGCACAGTGCCTGGCCCATAATGTCACTATCGCTGGTTGGTGTCCCTTGCTCAGCCGAATCCTCAGCAGCCTGCGGATGGCAGATTTGACACGGAAGATGCGTAGGGATTGGGACCGTCGTGCCCGCGCGGACGCAATGCACTTCGTCAATACCGCCCGGTTAGGTTGGGACGAAAAGGAGTTCTTCGCGACCGGAGAAGAGAACGTCCGCGACCACATTCTCAATGACATGGACGCCGTCTGCCAAGGACGCGACCCAACCCGAATGCGCGTCTTGGAGATCGGCTGTGGCGTCGGACGCATGACTAGGGCGCTTGCGGCGACGTTCGGAGAGGTGCACGGCGTCGATGTCAGTGAAGAGATGGTGCGACGAGCCAAGCAGTTCCTACGGAACACGCCAAACGCCCACGTCTACCACAACTCGGGCAAGGACCTGCGGGTGCTCGGGGATCTAGACTTCGACTTCGCCTACTCGTTCATCGTGTTCCAACATATCCCCAGCCGGGCAGTCATCGACAGCTATGTCGGCGCCGTAAGCCAATGCTTGCGCAGAGGATCAACTTTTAAGTTCCAAGTGCAGGGATATCAAGGGTCTAACCTGCTCCAGAACGGTCGCGACACTTGGCTCGGCGCCAGTGTTTCCGAAATCCAAGCCGCCACGATGGCCAAGCAGCATGGTTTCGAGCTTCGCCGCTGCGCGGGGGCCGGAACCCAGTACTACTGGCTGTGGTTCTACAAGCCGTAGCGCTACTCTGCTGCGATCGTGTCCGCCCGCTCACCACTTGCGCGGGAGCTTAGGCGCCAGCCTCAGTCGGCGGAGAACGCGATATGGCCATCGCGAGAGTTCTCGGCTCATCTTGCGTTCGACTAGCTCATGCCGCGATTCCAGGGCAGCCACCCATTCGCGCAGCTTGGCGATGTGCAGTTCCCGCTCCCGCAGCAGATTGGCGTCGCTCGGCAGGAACGCAAGGCCTTGCAGGTCGTTCAGCGGGCTCATTGAGCAAACCGCGACGAAGAAGTGGGCCGCTGCCGGATCGGCTTCGCGGGCCTCGAGGTGCGCTCTGGTCTTTCCCGCACTCGGGGAGCTGATCGAGACGGCTCCAACGTGATTCTCCGCGAAGACGGTGCAGTGGGGAAACGCGGACATCAGGGCGGCATGGAATTCCTCGTGCGCGAACTCGTGCACGTGGAACGGATTCGGTTCGTCGCGAGTGGTCCGGTAGTAGTCCCGGTTCGGGGTTGACACCACGAAGACGCCGGAAGCGTCCAAGACCCGTGCCGCTTCGCTGATGAGGTCCCCCCAGCCGTTCAGGTGTTCGATCACCTCGAAGGCCGTGACGAGGTCCAGCGATGCGTCCGCAAAGGGCAGATTCACGCAATCTCCCCGCACGAGAACGACTCCCGGACAGTTGGCCCGTGCACGGGAAATCGCCTGCTCGGAATTGTCCAACCCGTACACGGCGGCGCTCTCTCCGACAAGCCGCTGCGCACCGTACCCCTCCCCGCAGCCAACATCCAAGACACGCCGCCCGCGAGCCAGCGGCTCAGCAAAGCAATAGCGGGCCAGGTGCTCGTTGCGCAGGTCTGGATCGCTGGCGTCCGGCGCGAGCCGCTCGCCGCTGGGCTCTGCCGGGCGATCTAGGTCGGTTGGACGCATGGCCTGACGCTTGCCGGACCGGTGGCAGCAGGTCTCGACAGTCTGATCGCTGCGCACGCCACTCGCGGCCGCCTCCTTTGGTTGTCCGGGCTATTGGTAGAACGGCTGGCTCGACAGCCAGCGCGGACCGTAATGGGGTTCGTCCCCGCCCACTTCCAGCGCCCCCAGATCCGGCGCGGCACCGGCAAACCCCTCGTTGACTGTCGGGATCACCACCCCAGCATCGACAGCCGCACTGTCGGGCCTGAGCCGGAAATTCAGTTCCCGGGCGTGGTAGACCGCGTGCCTTTGCCGCGGGTCGGGAGGCGCCATCCGCTCGAAGATGTCGAAGTCGAGTTCAACGCCGTGTTGCTCCTGGCCGGTGGCCGCCCGAAGCTCGCGCAGACTGGAAAACGCCCGCCAAGCGGGCACTGGAGCGCCCGGAACCACCGCTCCCTCGTCCGGAGCGCGCCAGCGATACTGCTCCCTCACGCCCGCGTTGGGCCGGAATCCGTTGTAGTCCGAGCTGAATTCCCGGCCTGCGTTCGACCACGTCATCACGCCGCGTTCAGGCGTGTCCCGGCCTAGGAAGAGGTTGTTGCGGTAGTGCATGTTCGACGAGGGATCGCTGGCCACCTGCTCGCCGATGATGGTGTTGTGGTAGGCGAACAGGCCCGCTGCCTTGGCGGAGAACTTGAACGCGACCCCACTCGGCACGTGGTACAGCAGGTTGCGGATGAAGTAGGCCGGCCCCCCGAAGACGGGCTGGGAGCTGTAGCCTCCGTGGGCGGCGTTGACGCCCCGGTTGTTGAAGACGCGGATGTTGTGGACGCCGCCGTCTGTCTCGATGAAGTCGTCTCCTGACATGTGGATGTCGTTGTTGTAGATGTCGATCGAGGACGCCCTCCGCTCCGGATCGGCCTCGGGCGTGCCGTAGGTTGAAATGCCGATGCCGTCGTGAAAGTAGGCCACGGCATTGTGGGCGATGACGTGGCCTGGCCCGTACACCTTGACCGCATAGTAGCTCCGCACTTCGTGCGAGCCGTAGGGCCCCACACCGCGCCAAAGCGGCCCGGTCCAGCCCACCAGCAGGTTGCGCTGCTCGGATCGGCCGAGAAAGATGTTGTCGGCGATGTAGAAATCGCTCGAACCCGCATACTCGGTCCAAACGCCGAATCCGATGTCTTCGAAGCGGCACCTCTTCACCGTCAGGTTCCGCGCCCCGGCAACGCCCTTGAAACCGGCGAAGATCGCGATGTCCGTGTTGCGAAACGTCAACCCTTCGAAGATGTGGTGAGCTGAAGCGCTGACATCGAACAGCCGGTGGTTCCCCGCCCCGTCGAATACCGCTTCCCCGTCGCCCGCCGCGCGGATCGTGATCGGCCTTTCCGCAGTCCCCTTGAGCGTGAGCCAGTTCGTGCCGTCGAACGGAGTCATCATCGGATCGACGTAGTTCAGCCGATCGTTGCGGTAAAGCCCGGCGTGGACGAGAATCGTATCGCCCGGGCTGACCGGCCGCTCCCAGACGACGCTCCAGTCGCCCAAGCCCGCTCCGTAATAGGCCTGCAGCAAGCTGGTGAAGTGCGGCTCCAGCTTGTCGCCCTCGTGGTCGGGAGGGTAGACATGCAGCACGCGCCCGCCCTCATAGGGCACCGGCTCGGTGCGCGTGCTGACTCGCACCAGATGCTCGGTCTCTCCGCTCGTGCCATCCGGGTCCGAGAGCTGGAAGCGGCACTCGTACTCCGTGCCCGGCTCGAGGTTGAGAATGCTGCCGGCGAAGCCGTCCGGCACGGTGTAGTCCAGATTCTCCCGCGTGCGGAAGACACGCTCGCCGCCGATGCGAACCAGCGGCAGCGCCTGGCGCCACGCGTCCTGCCCCGCCTTGCGAAACGCCACCGCAACGCTGGCGTCACGGTCGTCATCTCCGCTGATGGCCCACTCGAAGCCGAGATTGTGCAGCGTCGGATGCTCGACGGTGAACGCGCCCGCATGCGCGGCATCTTCGGCAGGCAGGACACCTCCTGCGAGCAGTAGCAGCGCGATCACGCGCCACGCCACTGCGCTAGCCGCCGGCCTCGCTGCGTTGTTCATCTCACCGTCCCCGAGCGCGTTTCGCCGCGCGGGCCGCGCACCCATGCGACTTGTCTACTCCCCTTGGTAATCGATCCAGATGGGGCTGCCCCAAGCCATGTTGTCGTCCGCTTGGATGACGCGCACGTAGTAGTAGTGCGTTCCGGGCTCGATGTCAGCGTCCGTGTACGCGAAGGTGAGCTCGCTGACATCGGGATGCGCGGTGTAAGCGAAAGTGTTGTCCTTGATGATGTCGACCTGCTTGACCTTGTCCGTGCCGATCACTCGCACGTCGAAGCGCGGCGGAGCGCTGGCGGCGAACTCCTCGCCCATCGCATGCCCTCCGCTCTGGAAGTCTACGATGATGTTCTCCGTGGCCGCATAGGTGCGGCGGGCGTAGAGCGAGTCCCAGATGTCGGCGTAGGTCCGGGCGGGCGTATATGCCACCGCATAGGACATGTGCGTGGAGCGGTGGTCGGAACTGGCGATGAAACCCATCTTGTAGCCCTTTTCCAGAGCGTTCCAGATGAAGCCCTTGGGCCGCATGTCCCCGGAAGTGATGTAGCCGCCCACCACGATCCGCTCCGCCGTCGCGCCGCGCGGCGCGCCGAGGTACTCGTACGAGTCGCGATTGCCTTGGAACATCTCTACCAAGCGTTCGGCGCGCTCGTCGTTGTACCGCCAGTCCGTGCCCATTTGCGTGGCCGGCGTGTGGGGAATGCTGATC
The DNA here is from genome assembly GCA_022824585.1 of Bryobacterales bacterium. Classification (GTDB taxonomy): domain Bacteria; phylum Acidobacteriota; class Terriglobia; order Bryobacterales; family UBA6623; genus VXMF01. Next base: position 15,579 of record JAJDZN010000218.1, read on the forward strand.
GCCTTCGGGCGCCCTCCGTTCAAGAGCTGCTTCCACAATTCCAGCGTGTCGTCCTCGGCAACGCCGATCGGGCGGTCGCCGAGCTTGATCCGGATGGGATCGTAGCCGCGCCCGCGCCAGACGATGTTACGGTGTCCGTCCGGGTAGCCGACCGTGCGCTCGTAGTTCAGCACGGGATAGAAGGTGCCCGGGATCTTGTAGACATCCACGGCCTTGTCGACCATGTGCCACATGTAGGCGGTGTCGGATTTTTGGGGCAACACGTGCTCGGACGGCCCCAGGAAGTCCATCTGTGCCACGTCGATCGCGTAACGGTAGCAGTCGTACAGACTGCCGTCGCTGTAGCCATCGAAGGAAAGGTCGGTATGCCGGTGCAGATCGCCCCAGACGAGCTGGTACTTCTCTCCGTCCGCTTCCATTTGGTAGGTCTTCCACAGCGGCTGGGCTGCTTCCGGGACGGAGTCGGCCACGGGCTTGGGAGCAGCCAGGTCATTACTCCCGACGAAGTACTCGTCGGTTACAGCCCCGCCAGCAGTGCGCGCCAAAGCGATCTTGCCCGCATAGACGTCGTATTGCCAGAAGCGACCCGACTCGGCCGGGTAGCTCTTGCCGTCGGTCTGCGAGACGACCCACAGGTCCCCTGAGCGGTCCACGGCTGCCGCCGGGCGCTGCTCGTTGCGCCCGTCGGAGAACGGAATCCACACCGGCGGGGTCCAGCCATGGCCATCGAACATCGTGACCTTGTAGTCCCAGTAGGGAAAGATCGATCGCGCCGCAACGGTCGGGGGATTGGCGCGGCCCAGCGTGCGCGTGCGCAGGATCGCCCAGACGCGGCCCTTGCCGTCGACCTGCAGCATCGGGTACTCGGTGTAGGTCTGGCGGGCGCTGTCCAGGCCGAGCGCCATCCAGCTGCCGGTGATCGGGCTGGGCGGGAAGCGGTGCTCGATCGGCGGAACCGGCCTGACGATGCGCCCGCGGTCAAGCACGCGCACCTGTGCCTGGCGGTGAAAGTACAGCCCGCTCTCGCCGCGGTGGATGCCGTTGATGCCGTAGTGGTCCTTGCCCCAGTTCGGGCCGCCGTTGTCCCAGGCCATCCAGAGCCGGTCGCGGTGGTCGTAGGCCAGGCTCACGTGGGCCTGAAAGTCCTCGCTGGCCGTGATGCGCTCCAGCGGCTGCAGTCGCCCGGAGACAAACCGCCGCAAGAAGATGTCGTAGTTGCCGTGGCGGTAGCTGTCCCAGGCGATAGCGAGCTCTCCCCGCGAGTTGAGCGCCAGCGCGGGCTCCCAGTCGTTGGCCGAGTGCTCGGTGACCTTGATGGGATGTCCCCAGCTGCCGCCCCGCCGCACCATCAGCGACACGTCGGTGTTGCCCTTCGCGCCGGACTGATAGACCAGGTATACGTCGCCGTTCTCGGCCGCCGCCATGCGCGGAAAGGTGTCCGGCCCGGGACCGCTGGTGAGGGCTAGGCCGGAGGGCTTGCCGCCCAACTCGTAATCGACCTGGTAGAGCTGCACCACGCCGTCGCGGATGGCCGAGGCCACCGCCGTCACCGCGCCGGCCTCGGTGGAGATCAGCGAGACCTGGTAGTACTCGCCCGCGGGAGCCAGCGTGATCGCCTCGCCCCAGGACTCACCATCGGGCGAAGAGCGCACTTGGATCGTGTCGGCCCCATCCTGGAATGCTATCCACGCCACCCAGACGCGCCCGTCGGGCCCGATCGCGATGGCAGGATAGTCGTCGTCCGCCAACGCATCGGACATGCGGCGCGCCAGTGGTACGCGCTCGATCCGTATGCGCCCGTCCAAGCGTTTCAGCGGTTCATGGAAACGCACCTGGCCAGGACGGAATTCTGCCTCTCCCTGGGCTGTCTGGATTGAGACGCGCACGGCGTCGCCGCCTGCGACATCGACGACCACCCCCTTCCAGCGGGTCGGGGAGAAGGCCGCTTCGTCCCGCGGCTCCATCTGGAGGTGGCCGTCCCACTGGTTGCCGCAGCGCCAGGCGGAGCGCTCGAAAGACTCCTCCGCGCCAAAGTGGTGCGAGGCGGCAATTTCCGCCGAGCCGCCAGCGGCGGCTAGCGAGCCGCTCCAATCGACCACCGTTTCGTCGGCGCCCCCGAACAGGATTCGGAACCGATCCGCAGCACTGAGGGGCACAGCCGCAGCCAGAGCCAAGACAAAGACAAGCGCGCGGGCTTGTGATGTTGCAGTGATTATTCGGGGCACGCTAGCAACCTGCCCAATCATACCCAAGACCTGCCCGCGCTAACCCGAAACAGTCCGGGAACGCAAGTGGCGCTATGGTGAAACGTAGAGTTCTGGACATTGTCGTGGACACGCGCACGAAGATCGTTGAGGCTGGCACGCTGGCTTCCCGCGGGGGGCCAGTGCGCGCTGCCAAGGGATGGTTCGATGTCTTGACCTCCGAGCATTGCGAGCTGCTGGAGCAAGCACGGCCGGCCGATCGCAAGCTGTTGGTGCTGGTCTACCGCGAGACAGAAGACCGCCCGGCTCCGCTACCGGCATATGACCGGGCGCAAATGGTGGCTGCGCTGGCCTGCGTAGACTTCGTTTGCATCGCGGACGCGTCCGAGGCGGACGCGATCGTGGCCAGCGCCAGCGCCGAGCCGGCACTCGACATGGATGTCACGCAGTCCCGCGACGTAGTCCGACATGTCATTGCTACCCAACGCAGCTAGGCGCTCGCCGCCGCGCATCCTAGTGCTGCGCTTCGGGGCTATGGGGGACATCATTCAGACGCTGCCGGCGGTCGCGGACCTGCGCAGGGCCGTTCCGGACGCGAAGATCGCGTGGGCCCTGGACGGCCGCTGGCGAGAGCTGATGGCGGGCAACCCCGACATCGACGAGTTCGTCAGCGTGCCCTTGCGCCAGTGGCTGCGCTCCGGGTCCCGATCTGGCGAGAGTGCGGCCGAAGCGCTCAGAGCGCTACGACGAGACGATTTCGATCTCGCGCTGGACATGCAGGGCCTGATCAAGTCCGCGGCAGTCGCGGCAGCTTCCAACGCAAAGACCGTAGCCGGGCTGGACCATCGCCTCCTACGCGAGCCGCACGCTGCCCTGCTCTACGACCGCCGCCTCGAGACAACCAAGGCCCATGTAGTCGATCGCTACCGCGAACTGGCGGCCATGGCGACCGGCTGCCCGCCGCTGGAGGAGCCTCGCTTCCCGCTGCCGCCGGGCGAGCTGCGCCCGGGCCTTCCCGAGAGGTACGTGCTCACCAGCGCGCAGGCTGGCTGGGGTGCCAAGCAATGGCCGCAAGAGCGGTATAGCGAACTCGCGGCGAGGCTCTGGACCGAGCGACACACCCCGCTGGTCGTCGACTGCGCCCCCGGCCAGGAGGCGCATGCTAACGCCATCCGCGACGCCGCACCCGAAGGCGCGGTCCAAGCCCACCCCTCGACGCTCTCGCAACTGATCGGGGCGACGCGGCGCGCCGAGGCCGTGGTGGGGGTGGACAGCGGCCCGCTCCACCTGGCCGCCGCACTGGGTCGGCCCGGCGTGGCAATCTTCGGCCCCACCGATCCGGCCCGCAACGGGCCTTGCGGGTCGAGCATGACGGTGTTGCGCGTGGCGGATGCGGCGACCACATACAAACGGGCCGCCGAGCCCAGCGCGTCGATGCGGGCCTGGTCCGCTGACGCCGTCTACCGCGAGCTCGTTGCCCGGCTGAACTCAGTAGACTGAGACCCATGCAGCGATTCGTACTCTCCTTCGTCGCGGTTCTGGCGCTCGTGGCGCCCCCGCCGGCTTGGAGCCAGCCCTCCGACAGGCTCAGCGGCAGTGAAGCGGCGGCAGTGATGGATCGCATCTCAGACCTGCTGGAAGCAACGCGCATCGTGATTCCCGAGCTCTCCCGGGCTGGTGCTCCGCTGCAGGAGAACTTCCGGCAAGGCGTGAATACCCTGCGCACCACTCCCAGCCGCGATCACACCGGCGTGCTGTACCAGATGCTGACGAACGCCAAGGCCTACCTGCAGCTGTCGGACACGCTTCCGAAGTCGGCCGAATTCTCCGAGGATATCGGGCGCCAGCTGTCCGAGCTGCGCGAGGGCATCCAGAAGCTCGAGGCCCATTTCCGGGCCACGCTGGCGTTGCGGGAACAACAGGTGCTCGGCTCGGACCGCGACAACCTGCGCAGGTATGCGGATGCCAATCGCTTGGTCGGATCCGTCGAAACCAGTGATCCGAGAGTCGTGTTCTTGGGCGACTCGATCACCGACGGCTGGCGGCTGAACCAGTATTTTGCGGGCAAGCAGTACCTCAATCGCGGAATCAGCGGGCAGATCACGGGCCAGATGCTGGGCCGCACCAAGCCCGACGTGATCGATCTCCAGCCGAGCGTAACGGTGCTGCTAGCCGGCACGAACGACCTGGCGCGAGGCGTGCCCGACGCCACCATCCGACACAATCTGGAGGCCATCGGCCTGCTGGCCGAGGCGGCCGGAATCGTCCCGGTAATGGCGTCCATCCTGCCGGTGAGCGACTATCACAAGGACGCGAACCCACGCTTTCTGCGCACGCCCTATCGGGATCCGACGCGCATCCTGCAACTGAATCAATGGCTGGCGGCGCTGTGCGAGTCCAAGGGCTGGGGCTACCTCAACTACCACGACGCAATGGTCGACGAGGCGGGCCGGCTGCGCCAAGATCTCGCCGACGACGGCCTGCACCCGAATACCGAGGGCTACAAGGTCATGGCCCCGCTGGCCGAGCAGGCGATCCAAGCGGCACTCGCGAAGACCGGGCCCCGCCGCAGACGGCGCTAGCCAGGCTCGCCGCAGGGCGCTACCGGAGAGTGCGCCGGACGAGCGGCGAGCGCCGAGATTGGTAAGCTGATTAAACGCTCCGGCCGGACGCTGGCGGGCGGACACCCTGCGATGGCCATCCTAGACTTCTTCCGACAGGCGCCAAGGCGTCAGTCCCAGTCCGCGCGCGACTCCGATACGGTGCAGCGGATCAGCCAAGCCATCGACAGGCTGCCCGAGGAGCAGGCGAAGTACATCGCCGCATTCGCCTTTATCCTTGGCCGGGTGGCCAACGCCGATTTCGACATCAGCGCGGAAGAGATTGCCGAGATGGAGCGCATCGTGGAGCGCGTGGGCGGCCTGCCCGAAGAGCAAGCGGTGCTGGTGGTGCAGATCGCGAAGGGGCAGCACAAGCTGTTCGGAGCCACCGAGAACTTCGTCGTCACCCAAGAATTCAACCGGGTCGCGACGCGTCCCCAGAAGCAGGCTCTGCTGCACTGCCTGTTCGCTGTGTCGTCCTCGGACCACTCCATCAGCGTCAAGGAAGACAACGAGATCCGGGCAATCAGCAAGGAACTGCGCCTCGACCATGCGGACTTCATCGCAGCCCGATCCATCTACAAGGAGCACTTGAGCGTCCTGAAGGACTGAATCCGGGGGCTGACCGGGGCAAGGAGCTAGATCGAACGTGGAGACTGCAACTTTCGGAGCCGGCTGCTTCTGGGGAGTGGAGGTCGCTTTCGGCAACGTGCCGGGCGTAACGTCCACCTGCGTCGGCTATGCGGGCGGCCACTTGGCCGACCCGTCGTATCGGGACGTGTGCACGGGAAGCACTGGACACTCCGAAGTGGTCCGCGTCGAGTTCGACGAACGTCGCGTCAGCTACGAAACGCTGCTAGAGACCTTCTGGTCGTGCCACGACCCGACCCAAGTCAATCGGCAAGGCCCCGACCTCGGCTACCAGTACCGCTCGGTAATCTTCTGCGAACACGAGGATCAGATCGCGGCGGCCGAGGAGTCGAAGCGGAGACTGGAGAAGAGCGGCCGACACAAGCGTCCGATCGCAACCGCGATCGAACGCAGCCACTCCTTCTACCTCGCCGAGGATTACCATCAGAAGTACTTGGTCAAGCGCGGCATGGCGACCTGCCACGTCTAGGGCGTAGCCTGCACCATCTGCGGCCAGGCTGCCCCCCGGCGACGGCGCCGGCCCGCTTCGGCCAGCTCGCGAATGCGCCCTATGTCGATGATGCTCGAGGAGATCCGGCAGCAGCCTGCCGTCCTGGATCGCATTCTGGCCAGCCCGCCGGACGCTCTTGAGCGCCTGGGCCAACGATTCTCGCGAGACCGGCCCGATTTTGCCGTAATCGTGGCCCGCGGCACGTCCGATCACGCAGCGATCTTCGGGCGCTACCTGTTCGAGATCACACTCGGCCTGCCAACCCTGCTGGCCGCGCCGTCCGTGGCCACGCTGTACCGCCGGCTATCGCTGCCGCCGGGCACTCTGGTGATCGGCATTTCGCAGTCGGGCGAATCGACCGACATCAACGGCTACGTCGAAGCGGCCAAATCGCTGGGAGCTTTCTGCATCGGAATCACGAACGAAACGGAGAGTACGCTGGCTCGACTGGCGGACGAGGTGCTCGCCACCCAAGCCGGCAAGGAGAAGAGCGTCGCGGCAACTAAGACCTACACGGCCCAATTGGCCATGCTGTACTGGCTGGCCCGCGCTCTCGGCGCGAAGATCGGCGCGGACGACCTGAAGAAGATTCCGAGTGCCGTGGCGGCCCAGCTCGACGGCGAGCGCTCGGTGCAAAGACTCGCAGACGGCTTTCGCGACATGTCACACGCCGTGGTGATCGGCCGCGGCTTCAACCAAGCCAACGGCTTCGAGTTCGCGCTCAAGCTGATGGAGACGTGCTATGTCGTGGCGACGGGATTTTCGGGGGCCGACTTCGCGCATGGGCCCATCGCCATAGTCGAAGAGCGGTTCCCGATCTTCGCGTTCAGCCCTGTAGGCCCAACCTTCGAACAGACTGAGGCCTTGCTGTCCCGACTCCAAGCCAGCCAGGCCGAGACCGTCTGCTTCGGCCCGCCCGGGACGGTGCGGGCACTGCCCAGCGGGCACGGGATCGAAGTGGCCGAGATCCCGCCTTCCAGCCCCGACCTTCCCCGCGACCTGCTCTCGGTGATCCCGATGATCGTCCCGGCACAATTGTTCGCCTGCCACCTGTCCGAAAGCAAGGGCCTCAACCCCGATCGACCTCGAATGCTCTCGAAGGTCACGCAGACGCTGTAGGTGGCGCGCCAGGCTCCGGCGCCCACCACTACGATAATCGCGACTAGCCCTCGGCCAGAGACACTCCCGCCAGCCGAGCGGTGCCGAAGTAGCGCGTCCCGCGGCCGCCTTCGTCGCGAGTCTCCAGCAAGCCCTCGTTGCGCGCACGGGCGAACAGGTCTCGGTAGGTCTTCAAGCCGTAGTTCGTGCACTTGAAG
>JAJDZN010000120.1 GCA_022824585.1 Bryobacterales bacterium
TTCCCAGGAGGAAAGCATGAGGACTTGGAAACTAGCTGCAGTCGCTGCAGTGGCGTGCATATGGACCGGTCATTCGTTTGCCGACATGCAAGGCACAGGTGAATCCGGCGGCTGGGCAAAACGAATTGCCGTGGTCCCGGACCCATCCAAAGTGGTGGTGCCAGACGGTTACGAGGTGGGTGTACTCGTTAGCGGCCTGGACACCCCCTCAGCAGCGACCGTCGATGGCGAAGGCAACATCTGGGTGGCGATCTCGGGCCCGCTATTTGGCGGATTGGACGAAATCGAGCCGCCGCACGTAAAGGTGTTCAACGCAGATGGTGACCTCCTGCGGGAAGTTGGCAAGGGCGTGTTCACGACTGTCATGAACGAGATCGGCTACTGCGCCGAGAACGACACCGTTTACATCCCGGAGTACGGTGAGAAGATCTTCTCGATTCAGGGTGTTGACGGCGAGCTGCAGCTCGTGGTCAAGGACCTCATGATCGGTGACCATCGGAACGGTGGTGTGACCTGCAAGGACGGTTACCTTTATTTCGCGCTTGGTCTGCCGAGCAACACCGGTTTCGCTGATCCCGACAACCATGGCTGGGTTGACATCCCGAACGATCCGTACTGGGTGAAGCACGACACGGAAGGTTACGGCACCACTCCGCGTGACGCGCCTTGCCGCGATGTCGTCCACACGGGCCTCAACGTCCGCTCCAGCGATGGCCGGCTGACGGGTGCGTGGCTGCCGGCAGGCATGCCTGCCGAACCCGGAATGGTGATCAAAGCCAAGACGCCTTGCCACGGCTCGGTGATCCGCGTGGCACTGTCGGACCAGGGCGAGGACGGCATCTTCCCGCATGAGAAGATGGAGAACTACGCGTGGGGTTTCCGCAACCAGTCGGGCATTGAGTTCGGACCGAAGGGCACGAAGTGGGAGAACGCGCTCGCGGTCAGTGACAATGGTGCCAACGACCTTGGCAATCGCCGCATCGCCAACGGCGCGGAGAAGCTCTGGATCGTGACCGAAATGGGGCAGGATGCCGGATTCCCGGACAAGGAGGGGATGAACTTCGTGTCCAACAAGCGGTTCGGCTGGGCTAACTACAACGGTGCCGTGGTCCAACGCCCGTACCCGAACCTGTACATCGGTGACAAGCCGTACGTTCCGCCGGTGTTCCCGTATCGCTTCCAGCACCACGTGGAAGGCAACCGTGGCGTGCCGCTGATCGGATCCAACCCGAATCCGGACGGCTACATCAACCCGATCCTTGAATGGGACACCAACAACCCGATCGATGGCGTCGCGTGGAGCGCGAGCAACTTCGGTGCGGACAACGATCTGTTCGGCGCTGTTTACGGGATCCTCGACACCGGCCCAGAAAGCCTGATCCCGACTTGGCCCGCAATCCTGCAGGTTGAGTTCCTTGATCCAACGGGCATCAAGTGGAGCTACTTCGCCCAGAACATCGAACCCGGCCCGAATGCCTACCAGAAGGAAGAGAACCGGGGCGGACTCGAGCGGCCCAACGATGTCGTCTTCTCGAACGACGGGAAGACCATGTACGTCACCGACTACGGCGAGGTCCACGTCGACTTCGAGATGCCCTCCCCGTTCTACACGGTGAAGGGTTCCGGGGTGATCTGGACCATCACTTACACGGGCGGCTGATGCCTTTGCGTATCTGATCGCCTTGGGGGCAGCCCACAACGGCTGCCCCCTTTTTTGCGCCAACAGAAACAACGGCCGGGATGGCGGCGGCCTCGACGTCGCTCCTAGGCCCCGAAGACGTGGTCAAGCACGAGCTGCTTGAAGCCCGTGGCCTCGACGGTCTCTCCCGCCAGAAGGTCCGGTCGGGAACTGATGACCAGCGGTCCGTCGGCCGGGTCTTCGGTCAGGCGGCCGTGTGAGCCCCTGACCCGTGCCGTTTCCTGGACGGATACGACTTCCAGCAAGGACCGCATGCCGAGCTTCTGCCGCATGACGTGGGCGCCCACCTTCAACATTGGCCAGCTGATGCGGCCATCGATGAACAGTTCTACCGGGTCGTACCCGGGCTTCCGGTGGATGTCGACCGTGCGGGCGAAGTCCGGTGCCCGTTCGTCGTCCAGCCAGTAGTAGTAACTGAACCAGCGGTCGCTCTGCGCGATCGCAATCAGTTCGCCGGACCGCGGGTGATCCAGTCCATGTTCCCGCTTTTCCTCGGCGTCGAGCACCTGCTCGACCCCCTCGAGACCCGACACTACGTCTCTTACCTCATTGACCAGGGTGCCGTCCTGCACATAGACGTGCGCGTACTGGTGATCGGCGACCGCGAAGGCTTTTGACTCCCCCGCGTCCAGAAGCTCGCGGCCGTTTTCCACGCGCAGAGCAAGGAACCCTGCCTCGCGCAGAGCGCGATTGATGTGGACGGCGTCGCTCACCCTGGTAATTCCATACTCCGACACGACGATGACGTCGCGTCCCTGTCGCTCGGCCGCTGCCATGAGTTCGCCGCACACGGCATCGACTTCCTGGAGGTCTTGCTGCAGCCGAGGGTGGGCCAGATCGGGGCCCAGACGCTGCAGGTTGTAATCGAGGTGCGGGAGGTAACAGAGCGCCAGCGTGGGGTTGCGGGTCTCCATGACATGCATGGTCGCCCGGGCGATCCACTCGCTCGACGTGACGTCGGTCGCCGGCCCCCAGAACTTGAAGAGCGGAAACATCCCCAGTTTGGCGTTCAACTCGTCACGCAGCGACGACGGGTAGGCGTAATGGTCGGGGATCTTGCGGCCGTCTGCGGGGTACTGGGGCCGCGGCGTGGCGCCCCAGTCGGCCGATGCGCACATGTTGTACCACCAGAACATCTTGGCGCAGGTAAAGTCGGGGTTCTTCGCCTTGGCCGCGTCCCAGATCTTCTCTCCTCCGATCAGGCGATTCGATTGACGCCATAGCCATACTTCGGACAAATCGCGGAAGTACCAGCCGTTTGCAACGGCTCCGTGGCCGGCCGGCGTAAGCCCGGTCGCCAACGTCGCCTGAACTGTGCAGGTGACCGCTGGTGTCACCGTTTTGAGGGGCCGCATGGCGCCCTGCCGCACGAAATTTCGGAGATTCGGTGTGTTTTCGCCAATAAGATTTGGTGACAAACCGACCACCAAGATCACCAAGGCTGGTCTCATCGTGTCGTCCTATCATTTCAGTTAGAAGCAGTGAGATGGCTGATGGACCCGTCGCGGCAGGATTGTAACGGGGAAATCGAGGCCGGACTCCTTACCTGAGAGCCGGGCCGTTTCCCCATGTTCGAGGATCGGGTACATTCGCATCTGGTCGGTGATCGACGGGCGCCCACGGTCCCCCAAGGTGCTGGGAGATGAACCCGAATACCCTGATCCAGAGCTGGCTTGACCGCCAGTTGCCGGAGTCTGCGGGCCAATGGCTGACAGAACAGTTGGCCAAAGGCAGATCCGAACCTTCCCGGTCGAACATCCAGATCCTCCTAGGCTTGGCGCCCCGCAAGCTGGGACGGGAAGACCTGATGCTGCGGCCGTCAGACCATGCAGCCGCAGATCGGGCCAGACATGGATGGGATCCCACGGGCTGGACAGTAGATCAGGCGGCACGAATCGTGGGACTCGCTGAACACGCCGTAACCTGTAACGATTTCCCACAATTCTTCACCTACTTGTGCCGGTCTGCTGATGTACAGGAAGCAATCGCCCTCTATCAGGGGCTGCCGCTGTATCCGCAGCCAGACCAACTGGAACCGCAGGCCGGAGAGGGCCTTCGGACCAACCTGCGCTCGGTGTTCGAGGCAGTTGCCCACCGCAGCCCCTATCCCCGTGAGCAATTCGACGACAACCGTTGGAACCAGATGGTTCTCAAGGCCCTGTTCATCGACAGCGAGCTCGCACCAATCCAAGGGCTTGACGAGCGGGCGACTCCAGAACTTGCGCGGATACTTTGTGACTACGCGCACGAACGGTGGGCGGCGGGGCGGTCAATCTCGCCTGAACTGTGGCGTTGCGTTGGCCCTTACGCCGATGCCAATGCCTTGGCAGATTTCGAGCGCCTGATCGACACCGGCACGGACACCGAACGTCGGGCGGCAGCTCTTGCATTATCTTCCAATCCTGACACGCGAGCCCAACCACTCAAGGCAAGAGTACGCGAGCACATGCTGGCGATTGAGGCGGGCACGCTGAGTTGGCGGAGCCTCGCCGATACGGGTTGACCGTGCGGCTCGGACCATGGCAACTCAATCGAAAACTACCCTCGGATCATGAAGTGGAGACAAAACAATGATGCTGATTGACCCGCACGCCCACATGACGTCACGGGCGACTGACGACTACCAGGCGATGGCTGCGGCTGGCGTGGTGGCCCTTATCGAACCCGCCTTCTGGTTGGGACAACCTCGGACAAATGTCGGGTCATACTTCGACTATCTGTCGGGGCTGATCGGCTGGGAGCTTTTTCGAGCTGGCCAGTTCGGCATCCGGCACTACTGCACCATCGGGCTGAACTCCAAGGAAGCCAACAACGAGGAACTGGCTGAGGGCGTCATGGAGATTCTGCCGCGCTTCGCGCTCAAAGAAGGAGTTGTGGCGATTGGTGAAATCGGCTACGACGAGCAAACCGACTTGGAAGACAAGTATTTCCGCCTGCAGTTGGAGCTCGCCAAGGAACTCGATCTCCCGATCATGATTCATACGCCGCACCGGGACAAGAAACGCGGAACGTCCCGCTCGATGGACGTCTGCGAGGAGCACGGAGTACTTCCCTCCAAGGTGGTGATCGATCACAACAATGAGGAAACCGTGGACGAAGTTCTTGATCGGGGATACTGGGCGGCTTTCTCGATCTATCCGAGCACCAAGATGGGAAACGTGCGCATGGTCGAGATTCTCCGGCGATACGGGAGCGAGCGCATGATCGTCGACTCCGCGTGCGATTGGGGCATTTCCGAGCCGCTGGCGGTCGCCAAGACCGCGCAGCTGGCGCTCGAGAACGGTCTCCCGGAGGAGCACGTGCGTGGCGCCTGCTACGCGAACGCTCTCAGCGCCTACGGCCAAAGTGGTCAAATGAAAGAGGAAGACTGGCTCAATCCGCCGGCGATCGATCAGCGAACCCTGTTCGAGGGGAATTCGATTCTTCGAGGCGGACGGGAGCCGGTCGTGGTCGAAGCGCGCTCATCTGGCTCGCTCGAATCTCTGTTGATCGATTAGGCCGCAATGCCCATCCGATGGGCACATGAGCATCGTACCGGTGACTTCTCTGAGGGGCGGGCTCGCCGAGACGGCGGCCCAGCCCGGGGAGCGTACGTAGCGTCGTCGCATCCAAGCCGTCCTGTGGCGCAAAGCGTTGTCGGACTTGTGCTGCCTGACCGAACCTACTCCAAACCGAGGATGTCGAGGTAGGTCATCACCTTGAGAATATCGTCCTGATCCATACGCAGGCCGAATGCCTGCATCGCCCCTGCGCCGCCCGCATAGATGATCTCAAACTTTCCCTGATCGGAGTGGGTGCGCGGGTAGGTCCACTTGTCATCGATGAGATTGGGACCGAGCCGGCCGGTGCCATCTCTGAGATGGCAAGGGGCGCACCATTTCCGGTAGAGCTTCTTGCCGGTCGCGATGGCATCTGCATCGCCCCGGTACGGATTGACACGCGTCCGATGGAATTCCCGAACTTCCGGCGTCAGCTCCTGGTCGATCCGGAACTCGAATTCCAACGGCTGGTTGTCAAGCGAGTGCAGAAACGGTGGCGGTGACACCGCTGCTGGCGCCATGCTGTCGTGTTCAGCGGACACGACCGCTGCCGGCAGCCACAAGATTCCAATCAGGATGGTTCCAATGTGAAGCTCTCGGCGCATGAAGTCCTCGGACGTCAAATGGCCCGCCCGACGCACCAAGGGTGCGTCGGGCGGGCCGAACGGATTCAGCGGGACCGCTTACTCGGCGGTTCGGGCGACCTCGGCGCCTTCCGGAACCTCATCAGCCGGCATTACTCGCCAGACCGAGCCCGGGGGATTGGCGTCGGGGCCCTGATCGGCCAGATAGAAGTTGTTGGCATTGACCGCGAGCACGTAGCCGTCCTCATCGTAGCCGCCAGACGTGAACTGCAGCCCGGTCTTGAGCAATTCCTCCAGTTGCCAACGGGTGCCGTCCCATCCGAGGCCGTACACGCTTCCGGCGCACCAGTCACCGATCAAGTAGACGCCCGTCATGCCGCCATAGTTGGCTACACCGAATCCTTGGGCGGAGCACCCCCAGCCGTCTGCAAGTGCTTCTGCACCCGGGTAGGGAACCTGATGCGGATATTCGGCGGCCGGCAGGACGCCGACCGTCGGGCATTCCTGGGTGGCAGGGTCGCCCAGCATCGGGTGGCATTTGGAAGCCTGCATGCGGGGCCACCCGTAGTTCTCGCCGCCGGTACTGCTGGCCGGCTGATAGATGATCTCTTCCCAGTGATTCTGGCCAACATCGGCGATAAAGAGGTCACCGGTTTTCGGATCGAAGGCGAATTCGTACGGATTGCGGACGCCGTAGGCCCAAATCTCAGGAAGGGATCGGGTCTTGATCGTCGCGAATTCTTCCTCCGTGATGCCGAACAACACCATCAAGCGTTCGGCGGACGCATCGGCGAACGGATTGTCGGCGGGGATCCCGTAAGCGATCCTGTCGTCGTCCACGTCGACATCGATCCGAAGCATCTTGGCCAGAGGCGTGGAGAGGTCCTGCCCTGCCTCGTAGGGGTCACCCTCCCAGCCGCCATCGCCGGACCCGATGTAGAGGT
>JAJDZN010000175.1 GCA_022824585.1 Bryobacterales bacterium
GTATAGACGTTCGAACATGTGTCATCTCCAGAAGGCATGGAGATGACACCATGTCAGGCAGTCCCAACCGAGAATATTATGTCATGTAATTTCGGAAAAGGAGTCTAGTTGACGGCAGTTTCCGCATGCTGCCCAACATAACAACGTGCCCTACATAAGGCATGAAGGGCACCATCAGCGAGGCCGAGCTGCACACGCTCAAGGTGCGCCTGCTGGAAGGCATCCGCAACAAGGCCGCCCGCGGCGAGTTCCGTTGCACCTTGCCGGTCGGCTTCGTCTGGGGCGAGCAAGACGGCGAGGTTCGCTTCCATCCCGACGAGGAAGTGGTGCGCGCGATCCGCAACGTCTTCGAGCGCTTCGCCGAGCTCGGCTCCATTCGCCGCGTCTGGCTGTGGTTCCGCGACGAGGGCCTGCAGTTCCCCGTCCGCCTGCGCAGCGGCGACGACGTGCGCTGGATCCCGCCCTCCTACAGCTCGATCGTCCAAGTGCTGCGCAATCCGGTCTACGCCGGGGCGTATGCCTTCGGCAAGTCCCGCCAGGAACGCTACCTGGACCAGCACGGCCGCATGAAAAAGCGCCTGCGCCGGTTGCCGCGGGCGGAATGGCGCGTGCTGCTGCCGGGCCATCACCGCGGCTATATAGACTGGGAGACGTTCGAGGCCAACCGGGCGCGCATCGGAGCCAACCGCCGGCCGCGCCCGCACAGTGCCGGGGGAAGCGTGAGAGAGGGATCCGCCTTGCTGCAGGGACTCGCGATCTGCGGCAACTGCGGGCGGCCGCTGCGCACTCACTACCTCGGGCGGCTCTCCTCCCCCAACTACCACTGTCCCGGCCAGAACATCGTGGAAGGGCGCGCCACCTACTGCTTGCAGATCGGCGGGACGCAGGTCGACCAAGCCGTGGCCGCCAGCGTGCTGGAGGCTGTCCGGGCCGGCGGGGCCGCAGCCGCGTTACGGGCAATCGAGCAGGTGGAGAGCGAACGCGACGCCGCCCTGGCGCAGCGGCGCCTGGCGGTGGAGCGGGCCAGCTACGAGGCGACCCGGGCCGAGCGCGCTTACCGCGCCGTGGATCCGGAGAACCGCCGCGTGGCCCGTGGTCTGGAGCAGGAGTGGGAACAGCGGCTGGAGGATCTGGAGCGGGAGCGGGCCGAGCTGGCCTTGCGCGAGCAGGAGCGGCCGCGGGAGCTGAGCGCGCACGAACGAGAGGCGCTGCTGGCGCTGGGCGAGGACCTGCCGCGGGCCTGGGACGCCCCCACCACGACGGCACGCGACCGCAAGGAACTGCTGCGGGCGCTGCTGGAGGAAGTGGTCCTAGACGCCCCCCGCAACGAACCCAGCGCCCGGATCCGTCTGGTGTGGCGGGGCGGACTCTCGACCGAGCTCACTATCGAGCGTCCGCGCAATCGCCCCGCACCCGTGCGCACCGACGAGGACACGATCGAGCTGCTGCGCCGGCTCGCAGCTCACTACCCCGACGCGGTCATTGCCGGGATTCTGAACCGGAAAGGCCACCGGACCGCGTATGGGTTGCGGTTCACCCAGTCACGGGTTTCGAGCCTGCGCACGCACTGGAAAATCCCCTGCTTCAAGCCGTCGGGGTCGCCTGCGGACGGCGAGGTCGTCAGCGTCCGGCAGGCCGCCAAGGCGCTGGGGGTGGCCACATCCACGATCCACCGGATGCTGAACGACGGGTTTCTGGCCGGCGATCAGATCACGCCCGGAGCTCCCTGGCGCATCCGGCTCACCGAGGAACTGCGCCAACGCTTCGTGGAGGACGCCCCCGAGGGTTACGTGGCGATGCAAGTCGCGACAGCCCGGCTGGGAGTGTCGCGTCAGACCGTCCTGGAATGGATCAAGCGCGGCAAGCTGGATGCCGTCACGGTCCGCAGAGGACGCCGTGGCGGCTTGCGGATCAAGCTCCCTGCGAACAACCATCCGAGCCTGTTCGCAGACTCGGCAAGCCTCGAAGAGGCGAGTTGCAGTGAGTCAAGTTGTCCGAAGACGCAGTCGACCGATTCCCTGAATCATGCCACAAAGAACTGAAAAGGAAGGAGTTATGGAGAAATCATGGCCTGTTCGGGCGGCCCGCATCAGTTGGGGTGCAGTATGAAGACAACTGCAAGAATTTCTCCAGATCAAGGTCTACCACCCAGCGTCGGCCGGCAGCCATCTGCTGCTGGGCCGCCGCGACCGCCTGATGCGCCGAACGCCCCGGGCGGAACCCGTAGCTGTGTTCGGAAAACGTCCGGTCCCAGTCCTGCTGCAACACCTGCGCGACGGCCTGCTGGACAAATCGGTCCAGTACCGTAGGAATGCCCAACTTGCGCATTCCCCCGCTCGGCTTCGGGATGTGTACCCGCCTCACCGCTTGCGGCCTGTAGGTCCCGCTCACTAACTGTTCCCGGATGGCTGGCCAGTGCTCCCGCAGGTGCCCGGGCAGTTCATCGACGGTCATCCCGTCCACCCCAGGGCTCCCCCGGTTCGCCCGGACTCGTGCTAGCGCCCGCTTGCAGTTCTCCCGCTCGCAGACTCGCTCTATCCACTGTTCGTTGTTAGCCGGGCTTTCGTCCCGGCGTCCCGCCGCGCTCGGTTCGGTCCCTTCCCGGGTTCCTTCCGGGGCTTCACCCCCTCCGTTGCCCAGAAAGGCCAGCACTAGCTGGCTGTTCTGCCGCCTTCCGCTCACGAGAGACGCCTTCCTACTTGCCACTCCGTTCGTTCAGGCCTTCGGCCCTAGCGGGCCTACTATGCCGTCTGCTGACTTCTGCCGCCCGGTCAGGTCGGATTACTCCTCCCTCAGTCCGGAATTCCGGACGGACGGCAGATCTCCCGAGGTAAGTTCGACAGCTTTCAGCGCACAACCGCCGGATTTACAACCGGCGCCCTTGATGGATCTGGACTTCGTCGTCAGTTGCCGACTCGTCCGGCGCCGTATGCCTCATATCCGGTTCTTGTCCATCGGCTCGCGCCTTTGCTCCACGCTTCCTTCAGACCCCGCCTCGCGACGACGCCCTTGCGCTTCGCTAGGACTTCACCTCCATCAGGCTGTCCAAGGGACTTTCACCCTCAAGCTACCGAACATGCTCGGCACACAAC
>JAJDZN010000191.1 GCA_022824585.1 Bryobacterales bacterium
GCGGCTACGAGAACTACGACTTCGACATTCCAACCGCCGAGACGGGCGACACCTTCGACCGGTACATGGTGCGGATGGAAGAGATGGTCCAGTCCTGCCGCATCATCCGTCAAGCGGTCGACGCCCTGCCGGAGGGCCCGATCAAGGGCAAGGTGGGCAAGGTCATCAAGCCCCCGCCGGGCGAGGCCTATGTCTCGATCGAGGCGCCCAAGGGCGAGCTCGGGTATTACGTCGTCAGCGATGGCTCGCTAAATCCCTACCGCGTGCGAGTGCGCCCCCCTTCCTTCGTGAACCTGGGAGCGCTAGACAAGATGTGCCGGGGCAGCTTGGTGGCTGACGTGGTCGCCATCATCGGGACCATCGACATCGTGCTGGGCGAGGTGGACCGCTAGGACTGGCCATGGAACAACTGCTCGCGAACCCCTACGTGCCGCCCATGATCCTGACGGCGGTGATCATTCTCGTGTTCCCGCTGATCGCGGGCTACATCGTGCTCGCCGAGCGCAAGGTGCTTGCCGACCTGCAGGTCCGGCTGGGGCCGATGCGGGTCGGTCCGTACGGCGTCCTGCAGCCGCTGGCCGACGCTCTCAAGCTCATGCTCAAGGAGGACGTCATCCCGTCGAAGTCCGACAAGTGGATCTTCTGGCTGGCCCCGGTGCTGTCGACCTTCACCGCCCTGTCTGCCTTCGCCGTCCTGCCCTTGAGCGACAGGTTCTTCGTGGCGGATGTCAACATCGGCATCCTGTTCATCCTGGCGATGTCCTCGATCGGGGCCCTGGGGCTGATCCTGGGAGGGTGGTCGGCGAATTCGAAGTACTCGCTGATGGGCTCGCTGCGCGCCGCGGCACAGATGGTCAGCTACGAGGTGCCGCTGGGATTCGCGACCGTGACCGCCATCATGTGCGCCGGCACGCTCTCGATGCAGGGCGTGATCGCCTCGCAGTTCGAGCGCGGCGTGTGGGGAGCGTTCGACAACTACGGCCTGATGCTGATCCCCACCGTGCTGTTCATCATCGCCGGCACGGCAGAGACCAACCGCGCGCCGTTCGACTTACCGGAAGCCGAGTCCGAACTCGTGGCCGGCTTTCACACTGAGTACTCCGGCTTCCGCTGGGCCCTGTTCTTCTTGGCCGAGTACGCCGCCATCGTGGTCATCAGCTCGCTCTGCGTGACGCTCTTCTTCGGCGGCTGGCTGCGGCCGTTCCCGAACGTCGCCGCCTTGGAGATGCCGCTGAACACGCTTTTCCCGGCCGGGCTGTTCGCCCTCATCGCCCTGGGCTGCTCTAAGGGGGTATTCCGCCAATTCCTGGTCGGCTTTCGCCTCGTGATGGCCGCTCTGACCGGACTGTTTCTGCTGGTGGCCGCGGCGTTCGTCCTGCCGGTTGTCAACGAGCTGATGATCGGGCTGTTCTGGTTCGCCTTCAAGCTCGCGGCGATGGTCTACCTGTTCATCTGGTACCGCGGCACGTTCCCGCGGTTCCGCTACGACCAGCTCATGGATGTCGGCTGGAAGTGGCTGATCCCGATCAGCATGTTCGGCCTGATCCTCAACGGAATCGTGCAGCTACTGGCCCGCGCCTAGCGGCTGAACCGAGTGCGATAATTAGCGGAGACGACCGATGGCAAGCCTGATCAAGACCTTCCTGTTGACTGACCTGCTCAAGGGCCTTTGGACGACCTTCAAGAACCAGAAGCCGTCGAAGGTTGTCACGGAGCAGTACCCTCTCAACCGGCCGCCGGTCGCGGAGCGCTACCGCGGGGCTCCGAGGCTGAACACGCACCCGGAGACCTCCGAGACGCTGTGCATCTCCTGCAACCTTTGCGCGCTGGCCTGTCCGGAGCAGCTGATCGTGGTCACTTCCGAGCGCAACCCCGAGACCAAGCGCAAGGATCTGACCACCTTTACCTACGACGTTTCGCGCTGCATGTTCTGCGGCCTGTGCGAGGACGCCTGCCCGGTCGACGCGCTCGAGCTGACGCAGGACTTCGAACTTGCCACGTACACCCGCGAGGGCCAGATCTGGGATCGCCAGATGCTGGAAGAGGGGCCGCTGCCGGTGCGCTACACGCACTGACGCGCGCCGCCCGGCGGTCTCTCCGTAGCTTCGGGGAGCGGTTCGGGCAGGTGATATGCTGTAGGGTTCATATTCCCGCCAAGCTTGCGCTGACCACTCATGTCGCTCGATACAGTCCTGTTCTACGTCTTGGCGGCCCTCGTCCTCGGCAGCGCGATCATGACGATCACGCGCCGCAACGTGGTGCATGCCGCGGTCTGGCTGATCAGCGCGCTGGTCGGCGTGGCGGGCCTGTTCCTGTCGCGCGGCGCCGAGTTCTTGGCAGGCGTGCAGGTCATTGTCTATATCGGCGGGATCATGGTGCTGTTCCTGTTCGTGATCATGCTGGTGCCCGTCCACGACGAGTCCACCCAGCGGCGCTTCTCCAACCAGAAATGGCCTGCCACGCTGGCGGCTGTGGCCCTGTTCCTGTGGGTGGCGTTCATCGCGGTTAACGGCGTCGGCATGCTCGATCATCCGGGCATGGCGGAGCCGCTGGGGCCGGGCTCGCTGTCGGAGAACTCCGAGGCGGTCGGCCTGGTGCTGTTTTCGCAGTACCTGCTGCCGTTCGAGCTGGCTTCGATCCTGCTGCTGGTGGCGATCATCGGCGCCATCGTGATGTCCAAGACGCGCAATCGCGAGACGGAGAGCTAGCCGGGCGGTCCACACACCATGCTGGAAGTCACCACTTCGCACTATGTCGTGCTGAGCACCCTGCTGATGCTGATCGGCGTGATCGGCATCCTGATCCGGCGCAACATCCTGGTGCTGCTGATGTCGGTCGAGTTGATCCTCAATGCCGTCAACATCAACCTCGTGGCTTTCTCGGCCGCGCTACAGCAGGTGCACGGCCAGGTCTTCTCGATCTTCGTCATCACCGTCGCTGCCGCCGAGGCAGCGGTCGGCCTAGGCATATTGATCGCCCTGTTCCGCAACAAGCAAACCGTCCACGCCGACGAGATCGACCTGTTGCGCTGGTAGGGGAGAGGGGCAGGTGTTCTTTCTAGACAGTATCTGGCTGATCCCGATGTTCCCGCTCTTCGGAGCGGCCCTGATGCTGCTCTTCGGGCGCAGGCTGGACCGGCAGCACCCGCTGGGGCCGCCGGAGGACGACTCTCACGCCGCCCACCACGAGCCCTCGCCCGGGCGCAAGCTGATCGACATCCTCTGCCCGGGCATGGTGCTGCTGTCCTTCCTGTTCTCGGTCGGCGCGATCTGGCAGCTCCA
This sequence comes from Bryobacterales bacterium, assembly GCA_022824585.1. Taxonomy (GTDB): domain Bacteria; phylum Acidobacteriota; class Terriglobia; order Bryobacterales; family UBA6623; genus VXMF01. The sequence continues at coordinate 3,282 of JAJDZN010000191.1, forward strand.
GAGCGTGCCCGGCCACAGCTACGAAGTCGTCAAGTGGACCTGGCTGGCGGGCCTCGACTCCGGCACCGAGGCCGGGCTGCGCGCCTTTACCGCCGATTGGGGCTTCCTGCTCGATTCGCTCAGTTCCGTGATGGTGCTGGTGGTCTCGGGCATAGGCTTCCTGATCCACGTCTACTCGACCGGCTACATGGCCCACGATGGCGGCTACTACCGCTTCTTTGGGTTCATGAACCTGTTCCTGTTCTTCATGCTGGTGCTGGTGCTGGCGAACAACTACGCCCTGCTGTTCGTCGGCTGGGAGGGCGTCGGCTTCTGCAGCTTCGGCCTGATCGGCTTCTACTTCCGCAAGCAGTCCGCCTCCAATGCCGCCAACAAGGCGTTCATCGTCAATCGGATTGGCGACGCCGGCTTTGTGCTGGGCATGCTGGCCACCTTCTCCATTCTGGGCACGCTCAAGTTCAGCGAGGTCAGCGCGGCGCTGGCGGCGGGCGGATTCCAGCTCGAGGAGGCCGCCGGGCCGCTGACTCTGATCGGCGTGCTGTTCTTTATCGGCGCCATGGGCAAGTCGGCCCAGCTCCCGCTGCACGTCTGGCTGCCGGACGCGATGGAGGGCCCGACTCCCGTCTCGGCCCTGATCCATGCGGCGACCATGGTCACCGCGGGCGTCTACCTCGTGGCACGCTCCAGCCAGATCTACTCCCTGGCGCCGAGCGCGATGCTTCTGGTGGCCGTCGTGGGCGGCGTCACGGCCATCTTCGCCGCGACAATCGGCCTGGTCCAGTACGACATCAAGAAGGTGCTGGCCTACTCGACCGTCTCGCAGCTGGGCTACATGTTCCTGGCCTGCGGCGTGGGTGCGTACTGGGTCGGCATCTTCCACCTCTATACCCACGCCTTCTTCAAGGCGCTGCTCTTCCTCGGGTCCGGCTCGGTGATCCACGCGGTAGGCGGAGAGCAGGACATGCGCAAGATGGGCGCCCTGAAGGACAAGATCCCCGTCACGTACAAGACCATGCTGGTGGGGGCCTTGGCCATCGCCGGCATTCCCGGTCTGGCCGGCTTCTTCTCCAAGGACGAGATCCTGTGGAAGACCTTCTCCTCGCACCACACCCTGCTGTACGGGCTGGGGCTGGTCACGGCGATGCTGACGGCCTTTTACATGTTCCGCCTGATCTACATGACGTTCTACGGCGACAACCGGGTCGATCCTGCCACCCACGTGCACGAGTCGCCGCGCTCGATGACCGTGCCGCTGGTCGTGCTGGCGGCGGGCAGCATCCTGGCCGGCTGGATCGGCACTCCGCCGGTGTTCGGCCCGGTGCACGATGCCTTGCCGAGCCTGGAGCACTGGCTGGCGGAGTCCGTGGTGGTCGAAGAGGCGGCACATCACAGCGCGCTGCTGGAATGGGGCCTGATGGCACTGTCAGTGGCCCTCGCGCTGGGGGCCATCTTGTTGGCCACCCGCATGTTCCGCACCGCGCGCTACGAGGGCGAGCCGATGTCGGGGCTGCTCGGAGCGGCCCTGCACCGGTTGTTCTTGCGCAAGTACCTGGTGGACGAGATCTACGGCGCCGCTTTCGTCAACTTCGCCGCAAAGGGCGGCGGGCGCCGCCTCGTCAG
>JAJDZN010000150.1 GCA_022824585.1 Bryobacterales bacterium
CTGACCTCGATCCCGGGTATCTCCGACATCACCGCCGCGGGACTGATCGTCCACTTGCCGGAACTGGGAATACTCACTCGGTCGCGAGCCGCCAGCCTCGCCGGACTCGCCCCGGTCACCCGGGAGTCCGGGAGTCCGGAAACTGGAAGAGACGGAGCTTCATCCAGGGCGGCAGGCACCGGGTCCGCAGAATGCTCTACATGCCCGCGGTGGTCGCGATCCAGCACAATCCCGACCTCAAGCGGAAGTACGAGGCGCTCCTCGCCAACGGGAAGCCGCCGAAGGTCGCCCTGACGGCCGTGATGCGGAAGCTCCTCGTCCTCGCCAACGCTCTGGTGCAGCAGGACCGCACTTGGACGGCGCAGCCGCCGCGCGAGTACTCCTGCCCGGCCTTCCCGACGCCCAGCCCGGCGGGGAGCGTTCACGGATGATCGGCCCGCGCAAGAACGGGCGCCGAAGCGGAAGCGTCGCAAAGGGGCGCTGCGAGGCAGGTTGCTTCGCGAAAAACGGGCGTCCGCTTGTGAGATGGATACTTGCCCGCCCGCCTCGTCCGACAAGCCCGTGGGCCGCGCCCGTGAACGGCCCGGCTCAGCGCCGCACCGGCACCCTCATGCACGGTCACCCGCCCGCGTCCGGGCAGGGGTTCCGGGCATCGATGCCGCAGGACTCGTCCGCTCCCGCGATGCCGGGCACCGTCTTCCCGGTGCCCAAGCCTCGCGCGCCCGGCATCGTCCAAGACATACTCGCAAAGGTCAACCGTGCTAACACCGCTTTTTGCGCCACTACACTAGTTGTTCGGTGGGCGGCAGCAATACCGATATCGCCGCAATCCTACCACGCAACTCCATGCGGCAGAAGCGCCTCACGCTCCGGTCGACCGCCCGTCTCACCCGCTCATCGTCGCACCCGCTCTTGCTCGCCGATCACAGGACCTGGGCTCGCCCTCACCAGTGCACACGATCCAGCGCGCCAGAGTTGCCCGTGTCCGCTTACCGCATGAGGGGCGTGGCGTGCGCTCGTGGCCACGGACCCACGTCCAAGCAACGGGATCAGATCCTTTGTCACCGCGGCTACTAGGGCTATCTTCGGGGCCATGACCATCTACTGCCTAGCCGACCTTTTCAACCTCCGATTGTGGCCCCCTGGGCGGCGACCGAATCTCGGAGACATCCGCGACGGAATCGGCGAGTTGGTCGACGAGCTTCTAGGCGCCACGACCGATGCTGGAGAGATGACGATACGGCTGTATGGCGGTTGGCACGGACCGACGCTGCCATTCTCCAGAGACCTGCCTCGCATGGTAACTCGCGCCATCCGTCACTTGCCGAAACGGGTGGGGCGCCGGAGGCTGCGCCTCCAGCTAGCCGACCATCCTATCTGGAACTCCTCAATACGAATGCTGGCATCTGTTCGAGAATCGCGGCTAACACGCGTGCGCGCGCAAGTCCAGAATCCACGCAAATGCCGGGAAACGGATACGTGCACCCTTGCCGCCCTCAGATCCTGGTTTGATGGACGGTGTCCCGACTCGGCTTGTTCAGTTCAACTCGCTGATATTGCATGTCAGTCTCGTCAAAAGATGGTCGACACTTTGCTAACTGCCGACGCGATGACGATCATCAACGAAGACCTTGCCGACACGGTCATCCTCGCTAGCGATGACGATGACATGCTTCCCGCCCTGTTGGCCTTAGCCGCTTCGGACATCCGTCTGATCCACCTCCGACGCGAGCACGGCGGCCCATCGCGCGCGACTGACTACTATCGCCGAATCCTGAGTCACGAAGGAGCTACAACCCTAAGGTGGTGACCCGTGAGATTATTTGACATAGAAAGAGACATCAGAGCATTTGCCGATCCAGGTACCCACGTCCTCGCCGACGAAGAACTCATTTGTTGGGAACAAGATGGCAGCGAGCGCAGTGCCACCTTGGTCGGCGTGCCCGGGAAAGATCGGCCGGACATTGAGATCGCCGGTGTTCAGATGTCCTATCCGGATTTTTTGGCCAGCCCGCATGTGGCAAGCCTTGAGCGCTTAGCGGCCTTCATGCCCAAGACGATCGAGGTTAAGGACTACGTACCCACACGCGCACTTGCCGGCGACCGCGGCACTGACCGTGCCGACGAGTTGATCGCTACCTTGGCATGCGAAAGACTTCGATACGGCTCCACGCGAATTGTTCTAGTCCAGGGCGAAGCCGGTTCAGGCAAGACCATGGCCCTCAAGCGTATGACAATCGACCGCGCCCACCACGCGCGGCGTCCAGCTAGCACTCCACTCTTTTTCTACATCGATGTGCAAGGACGGGCACTGTCGAGTCTCGAGGACGCGATGGCTCGAGATCTTCAAGATCTCAGGTCGCGGTTTTCGTATGACGCGGTACCGTCGTTAGTTCGCAATGGATTGTTGGTACCGGTAATCGATGGATTCGATGAGCTATTGGGTACGGGCGGGTACGACGATGCATACTCGTCGTTGGCGGCACTCATTTCGCAGCTTGATGGATGGGGCGCCATTATCGCGTCTGCTCGCTCCGCGTTCTTCGATTACAATAGCTTCCGAGAAAACGCAAAGAGGTATTCTGGTGATGACTCCGTCAGCTATGACATAGAGGTCGTGCACATGGAGCCGTGGACCGATGAAGACGCGGAAGCGCTTGTAAAGAAAAGAACGCCGAATCCTCACGTACTGACGCGATTCAGAACATTACGCGAAGGAATGAGGGATGCTAATCGGCGACTACTCCGAAAGCCATTCTATGTGTCCCAAATCACCAATCTGCTCTTGGACGGGGAAGGGATCGGCTCCAATGACATGATTCTAGCGAAGCTCGTCGATACGTTCATTCGGCGGGAGCACGCCAAGCTGCTCAACAAAGAAGGTCGTCCCCTCTTGGATCTATCTGGCCATCACGAGTTTTTGGTTCGCCTTGCGGAAGAGATGTGGTGGTTGGAGACTCGGCACTTGGATATTGCCACTGTCAAGGCATGGATGGAGTTAGTGTTGGAAGAACTTGGAGTACCGGAGGACGACGCTCGGCAGATCAAGACGCGTGTGCCAAGCTATGCGTTTCTCACAACAGCCGGTGCGAGAAAAAACACACTCAGATTCGAACATGAAGTTTTCTACGGATATTTTCTTGCCGAAAAGCTTAGGCGGTGCATTACGACCGAACCTCATGACTTGAGACGTTTTCTGAGTCGATCAATGCTTGACCAAACATTGGTTGACCAAACCGTAAGACTGTTGGGCGAGAACATCAGAGGAGCGACGCAGGCGACTAATACGGTGTGCTCTGTGCTAACTAGAGGACTCACTGAAGGGATTGCGAGACAGAACGCCGGGCGCCTTGTGGCACGAATCATTAGGTATTGCGGGGGTCTGGAGGCCGATGCGAGTCTTCGAAATCTCTATTTTGAACAAGACGACTTCGGCGACACGACGTTGGTGCGGCCTAGATTCACTCATTGTCACTTTAACGAAGTTGACTTCACGGGCGTGCGGTTGACCTCTCCACGGTTTAGCGAATGTGCTTTTCAAAAACCGAGCGTTACCATTGGGCAAACCCGATTTGCAGGTGCATCCATGGATCTGGTGGATGTCATGAGAGGGATTGTGGTCGTGGATAGTGAAGAGGATGGTGACGAAGGTGCCAGTATTGTGTATTCGCCAGATCGCATTGCGCGTATTCTGTGTGAGCTTGGTATGGAATGTGATGGAGGAGAGGAGGAAGAGACACGTTGGGTTTATACAGCTGCACAGCGGCGACGGATTGAAATCCTTGAGATTTTTCTTGGGAAGATGAAGCAACGGTTTTATATGTCCAAGGAAGACCTAATACGTCTTAGAGTTGTCAAGGAGGCGGAGTGGGGCGTGGTCTATGACCTGCTCGAATCTCATGCGTTGCTCAAGGAGGAGATGAAACAGATGTCGGGCCGGCAGAAGCCGCTAGTCCGATTGGCCTACCCGCCTGATGTCATTCGCATGGGTGAGGACACAAACGACCGCAGTAGACCAAAGATCACGGCATTCTGGGAGGAGTTGTTGGTGTGCTAGCTCGCTAATCGGTGATTATCTAGTTGACACAGGACAGGGGCGCGCATAACATGCGGGATGCGAAACTATTGGAAACCAAGCTTCTGGCAGCTTGTCGCGATCGGGGCAGCGGGCGCGAGCGGTCACGGCTTGGGAGTGATGGCACAGCACATGTGGGATGAATCGTGGCCGCTGTGGGTCCATGCCCTCATCACGGCGTTTTTCACCGGACTCGCTTTCTGGGCAACGTGGCTTCACAACCGCCGCGTCTCGGATACCACCCACCGACCGCGGTCAGTTGTCACCCGCAACGCTACCCTTCGCCCCCCGAAGGGGACCAGCCGGTACGAACAGCAGAAGCAGAAGGCCGGCGAGATCAGCCGCGCCTTCTACCGTCGCCGTTACCCATGGTGGAAGCGATGGCTGAAACGTTAGTAGTAGCAAGCCTCGGCGTTCACACGCAGGTACTCATTGGCGCGATTCGCGTCGACCGACGCCCATCCGAGGGGTGTCAACGATCCCGTCAAATGCCCGCCATTTGAACCGCCTTTCCCGCCAACTGAGCGCGACCGGCCCAATGATGGCGTCACGGCAAGAACGGCAGATCGTGCAGTCCTGATTGGATTTACGTGACTTCTTGCTCGGATTACGAACTACTTTTTGGCGGTCTGGTGGTCGAGGAGGCCTTCACTCCCCGCGCTGAGGCTTTCCACTCACGCTTCCAAGCCCTCGCTCTCCGTCTCCCCCTCCAGCGCGGCAACCGCCGCGTCGATGAAGGCTCCGGCCGCGGCGGCGATCTCGGCCAGCGGCCGCGGACATTCGGATTCGGCCTCGGCTTCCTCCAGCAGCGCCCGGGCCAGGATCACCGCCAAGGGCGCCGGTTCTCTGTCCAGACCCAGTTTCAGCGCCTTGAGCCATCGGTCGCGGGGCAGCGTCGCCACCGCCGTTACCTGACCAGTCTCCCGGTCCATCCACAGCTCAACCGGCAGCGTCTCCTCCCACCCGATCCCGCTCATTCAGGTTGCCCCTGGCTGTCCTGCTTCTCTCTCATGTCCTTGATCTCCCTGTTCGTCGCGCCCTTCTTTTGGAGGTCCCCGGCGGGATCCTCACCAGCCATCAGGGCAGGTCCCGCACCGCGATGCCGAGGGCGCGGGCGGCGTCTGCCATCCGACGATCGTAGCTGGCGAGTTCGATGCGCTGGCCCCGGTCCCGAAGGAACCGGCAGGATGCGAGGTGCAGCG
>JAJDZN010000245.1 GCA_022824585.1 Bryobacterales bacterium
CTCTCGATTCACTCCCCCAACCGCACCGCCGCAGATCGCCCTTAACTCCTTCCTGCAGTAGCGAATCTACTTGAAAAATCCTTGCACTACCGCAGGAAATAATCCGAAAAACCCCGCACGAATCTATCTGAAATTCAACACTGGCTGCATCACGACGCCATCCGCCCCTGGCAGCACCGCTGCTGGATCTTCCCGCGCGACCCCGACTTCGCCTGCAAGGCCGGCCGCATCCTCGACCTCTATCACCGCACTTGGCAGGGTGCCCCCCTGCACGAGTCCGATTTCGTCATCTCGGCCGACGAGAAGACCTCCATCCAGGCGCGTCAGCGTCGGCATCCCACAGTGCCCCCGCAACCCGGCCGGCCCGCCAAGGTCGAGCACGAATACAAACGCCTCGGCGCCTGGGCCTACCTCGCCGCCCGCGATGTCCATCGGGCCAAGCTGTTCGGCCGCTGCGAAGCCAAGTCCGGCATCGCCCCCTTCCAGCGCCTCGTCGACCAAGTCATGCAGCAGCCGCCCTACCGCCAGGCGCGGCGTGTCTTCTGGATCGTCGACAACGGCTCCTCCCATCGCGGACTCACCGCGATCCGGCGGCTCCGCCAACGCTACTCCAACCTCCTGTTGGTGCATACCCCGGTCCACGCCAGTTGGCTCAACCAGGTCGAAGTCTATTTCTCCGTGCTGCAGCGCAAAGCGCTCACCCCCAATGACTTCGACTCTCTGGACGATCTTGCCCAGCGGCTCCACGCGTTCGAGCGCTATTACGAGGCCCTCGCCAAACCATTCCAGTGGAAGTTCACCCGCAATGACCTAGACGACCTCCTCCGGAGGATGAAGACCCCCGGCCTGCCCCGTGACCAACTCGTCGCGTGAGGCGAGAATACGTTACCGAACTTACGGATTAGAGTACTTAGACATCTTGCGAGCAACCTTCCGCCCCTCGAACCAGTTGCTGCGCTAGCCGACAAGATGACAATTCCTCGGCGCAGACCCAGCGACACCGCTATCTGCCCCACCGCAAGGCCGGGGCGCTGCGCAATAGACCGCCTCCGGTGGAAACCGTTGCCCGTGCCGACCGACCGCGGACGCGTCGACGGCGTCGGGCAGGCGCTGGCGTAGGTCCGGGCCGACGAAGTTGGGCTTGGCGGGCCCGGGCCTCGGATGCCGAACCGAGCCGTGCCGGAATCGTAGCCGAATGTATCACGGCTCGTGCGAGATCCTACTTGAGACCGGCACGGTCGGCTCTTAGGAGCAAGGGACCCGTGGTGTCGACCCCTGCCGTGCGCTACTCGACTGTGCGGTATGTCTCGCGCAGGCCTGGTCGGAATTTGGGCGGGCTCTGGTACAGGTGGCCCTCGAGGAACGTCACGGTCTGGCTTCGACTCGACCTTGCAAGGGCATCCAAGCCAGCCTTGTAGGCCGCGTAGTCAGGGCCGTCCCCTCCCATCCTTACGATTTGGTCCGGGCGGGCCGCCTTCCAGTGCTCGTAGCCGGCGTAGCGCACCATCAAGAACACTTCGTCGTACTCCGAGCTCTCTTCGAATCCACTCTCCGGCGGGTAGACAGCCTTCCACTGGCCGACGATGCGGGCACCGACTTTCTCGAGGTATGGCCAGATCCCTTCGGCGCCGCCTCTCAGCAGGCCGTCCGCTGCGCCCTTCTCCACCTCCCACTTCGTCAGAGCGACGATCTCGCGAGCAGGCCAATTCCGGTCGTTGCGGACGGGGCGCGGCCCGCCTTCGGGTGCCGCCTCGGCCGGTTCGTAGGTCTCGTCCAGCGCGGGCATGTAATACACCTGCGTGGTCGCGGTCATGCCCTCGAGAAAATATGCGCCGCTCGAGTCCGCCACATAGTGGTTGCGGGCGCTGAGGGCTTCGCGGTTGCGCCGGTAGTCGGGGCCGTTCCCGCCCAGCAGCAGGTGGCCTTGGCGGGTTGCCTTCCAGTGCTCGTAGCTGGCGTAGCGGGCTAGGCGGTACCCGTGGTCGAACGCAGGATCCGCGCCCGAGCCGTCCGGGTGGACCACCATCCACTGCCCGACAATGCGGCTTCCGATCTTCTCGAACCACGGCCAGACGCCCTCTCGGCTCAGCCGGAGGTAGGCGTCGTGTCCTCCCTTGTGAAACTTCTGGTGGCGCAGGACTAGCAACTCCGTTCCTTCTCTGGGCAGGTCGTTGCGGACTGGCCGCGGCGGATCCGCCGGCTGGCCGAACGCCAGCACGGCCAGCGCGGTCGCGGTCAGGGTCGCTGCAATCGGGGCATAGCGGGGGAATCCGGGCATCGCGCTCTACAGTGTAGTGGGCCGCGCGTCAGCCAGCGGCCTGACACTGCGGCGCGCAACCGCCCGTCCCTGACCGGACCGAGCGCGATCTTGCTGCGGGTGATAATGGATCGCTTGGCACTGTGCGCGAATGTCGCTGCCCGTTAACAAAGTCTCGACCGCGGATTTAGTAGCCTCTGCCCGCGGATGGCACATGCGCCACCCGACGCCGATCTTTGACGATCCCTATGCGAAGAAGCTGTGCGGGCCGGTGCTTGGCTTGGCTCTGAGGTTTCGCCCGTTCGAGTGGTTGCTGTTCAAGGTCGTACTGGCTCCCTTGATGCCCGTCAGCATGTGCGTGATCATGCGAGCGCGCTACGCCGAGCAAGGTCTCGAGCGCGCGGTTGCGGAAGGTGTTCGGCAATACGTCATCCTCGGCGCCGGAATGGACTCTTTCGCATTTCGCCGGCCGGATCTCTTGGAACTGATCAATGCGTTCGAGGTCGACCACCCTGTGACGCAGAAGAAGAAGCTGGATCGCATTGCCAAAGCTAGGCTCGCCGTACCCGGGAAGCACCACTTCATCGCCGCGGACTTGTCCGCCGTCTCCATAGTGGACGCCCTGGCCGGTACGGCCTTCGACATGTCCAAGCCCACGTTTCTTTCCTTGCTGGGAGTCGCCTACTACCTGACTCCCGAGACTCTGGCGGAGACTGCGAGATCCATATCGCAGGGATTGCGCCCCGGTACGCGGCTGGTGATTGACTATCTCTTGGACGAAGAATCGTGCGACCCTGCAACCCAGCCGCTACGCGAGACGCTGCTCAAGTTTGTCGAGGGAAGAGGAGAGCCGATGCGCAGCTCGTACGCGCTGGACGAGATGAACGCGCTGATGGCGGACAGTGGCTTCAAGCCGGTCGAGAATTTCGCGATCACCGATTTGGAAGAGGGCTATCGCGAAGAATTCGGCGGACTGCCGTTCGAGATCCCCGGGCTTTTTGGTTTTGGCACGTTCGAGGTTGTGGGCGAGCCCGATTGACCCGACATGCGCTGGGTCGGAGGGAACAGCGACTGGTGGGGTTGATCGGCGGGCCTATGGTTCCGCCGCTGCTGCGGCTTCAACCGAATCGATTGCAACCGGCTGATCGCCCTATCGCTGCCCCACCGCCTCCTTCTCGGGCGGGCCTCCAGATTGCGGCGATTACCCGCTCGTGTGGCATGGCGGTGGCGACGCGCAACATACGTGACTTCGAAGACACGGGGGTCGAAATACTCGATCCATTGAACAGTGCATGAACGGAGTGCCTCCGGCCATAGGAGTTGCCGCCGCCCACCGCCAGCCCTCCCGTCTCAGGCGTCGGCTCACTTGCCAGCTCCCGCAAGGCGGATGTGGCGGCTGCCAGCACGTTTCGGAATCCGTAGACTGTGCCGGCTAGCGGATCGGCAGCCCGGACAGCGCGCAGGCGTAGGCTTCGAGCAACCGCGTCTTGCGCATCGGTGCGCGGCGTCGCTTGAGCCGGGCCAAGACGGGGACGACACCATGGCAGAACCAGGCGGCGAACGGAATGGCACCAAGGGTCAGGTACGTCCAGACTGTGCTCAGCATCTGCCGATGCATGTCAGTGATCGTGATCTTGGAGCGCAGGTCCGTGACTTGGTCGAGCGCTTCCTCCCAGGCTCGCGTTTGCCGCTGGAGGTTTGCGGATCGCCAGATGTCGTGCCCTTGCAGCAGAGCCAGCCCGGCGCGCGTGAGGGTGAAGTCCTGCGAGGCCCACGCAATGCTGCGAAGGCTGTCCCGCAGTAGCAGGTAGGCCGGCTCACCGAATCCGACGTGGCCGAGACGGGCGAATTCAAACAGTTCCGCTTCCATGAAACGGAGTCGGCGGCGCAATCCCTCGGCACTGCACTGCCTGGAGATCTTGGCAATTGCCAGCGCGGCCGCGCTGGCGAGCAGCGTTGCCCGCACCAAGCTTACGGTTTCTGGATCAAGCGTCATGAGGTGTCCTCCCAGTTCTGCCGATCGATCGCCGAGCGGACGTCGCTCTCGACGGAGGCAGACGCTGAATTCACGATTTTCTGGTAGTATTTCTGATTCTTGCACATGATGTCAAGTCTATATCTAGATTTTTTCGTATTTTATTTTCCTTCGGCTTGTAATTGTGAATGAAGCTGGCTGAGGGCTCTCTAAGAAGGGCCGAAGCAAGGGCACGCTCGCCGACATTGACTACGGCCTCGAAGTGCTGGATTTACCAGCGAGCGTGGCCCCTTCGAGCGAATGAAGCAGCGGCTAGCGCTAGAATCTAGGTTTCGCGGTGATCCGATGTATCGAACTGCTCTTACACTCTGCTTGGCTGCACTGCTAGCGTCTCCGTCTGCTGGGCAGGAGAGCCGACGCCCGAACATTATCTTCATCTTGGCCGATGACCTAGGGTACGGCGATCTCGGCTCATACGGACAAACTGTAATCCAAACGCCCCAGCTCGACCGCATGGCCGCCGAGGGAATCCGCTTCACGCACTTCTATGCAGGAGCGACCGTGTGCGCCCCGTCGCGGAGCGTGTTGATGACCGGGCAGCACATGGGACACACGCACGTCCGCGGCAACGCCCCTGGCCCCCGGATGGATGCCCAGTCTCTGCGGGATATCGATGTCACCGTGGCCGAGGTGCTCAAGGAAGCCGATTACTCCACCGCCCTGTTCGGCAAGTGGGGCCTCGGCGAGGTGGACTTGCCGGGCCACCCGCTCAAGCAGGGCTTCGACACGTTCTTCGGATACCTGAATCAAGTCCACGCGCACAACTACTACCCAGAGTTCCTGTGGAAGGGGCTGGAGAGGATGCCGTTGCGCAACAAGGTCCAGCGCGTATCGCGGACCTATGGCGGATTCACCGGCGGATGGGCGACTGAGCGCAACGAGTATTCCCACGATGTGATCATGCGCGAGGCGATGGCTTGGCTCGAGAATCGCGGCGACGCGCCGTTCTTCATGTACTTGGCGCTCACGATTCCGCATGCCAACAACGAGGGCACGCGCGGCACGGGCGACGGCGCCGAGATTCCCGATCACGGGATCTATTCCGGCAGGGACTGGCCGGACCCGGACAAGGGGCAGGCGGCCATGATCTCCCACATGGACCGCGATGTCGGGCGACTGCTCGACAAGTTGGCTGAGATGGGAATTGCCAAGGACACCGTGGTGATGTTCTCGTCCGACAACGGACCGCACAACGAATCTAACCATGACCTGCTCAAGTTCAATCCATCCGGTCGTTTGCGGGGCATTAAGAGAGATCTCTACGACGGTGGTATCAGAGTGCCGTTCCTCGCTTGGTGGCCGGGTACGATCCAACCTGGCCGGGTTTCCGACCACATCGGCTATTTCGGGGATCTGATGGCAACCTCTGCTGAACTGGCCAGTGCGGACCTGCCGGAAGACACCGACTCGGTGAGCTTTGCGCCCACGCTGACCGGAAGGATCGGCGAGCAGCAGGAGCACAAGTACCTGTATTGGGAGTTCTATGAGGGTGGCTCGGCGCAAGCCGTACGGACGCGCCAGTGGAAGGGCGTGCGCAAGCCGATGCTGACGGGCCGTATCGAACTGTATGACGTGACGCGTGATGAGGCCGAGAAATACGACATCGCACGCAATCATCCCGAAGTTGTGAAAGAGATCGAAGACATGATGGCAGAGGCCCACTTGGCACATCCGAACTGGAAGCCTCCAGCGCAATAGCTCGGACGCAACGGATGATCTAGGATTCCTTGGCGGTCGGCGAGGACTCGGTGCTGTCAGGCGAGCCCTCGCGAGTGCTTTCGTCGAGCTTCGCCCGCTGGGGGAAGCGCCCGGCTCGGCGCAAGCTGTCTCGAAGGAGATAGTCGATTTGGCCGTTGACGCTGCGCAACTCGTCGGCCGCCCAGCGCTGAAGCGCCTCGAAGACCTCGGGGTCGGTGCGGAATAGGAATGGCTTCCGGCCCGACATTCACCGACTCCCCTCAGCAACTGGGCATCGCAGGCTTCCAACCTACTGGTAGAGCGTTCCGGTGTTAAGCACCGGCTGCGTGCCCTTGTCGCCACACAAGACGACGAGCAGATTGCTGACCATGGCCGCCTTGCGCTCCTCGTCAAGTTCGATGATGTCTTGACTGGCTAGTTGTTCCAGCGCCATCTGGACCATGCCAACTGCGCCCTCCACGATCCGGCTGCGGGCCGCGATGATGGCGCCGGCCTGCTGCCGCTGGAGCATGGCCGATGCGATTTCTGGGGCATAGGCCAGGTGAGTGATCCGGGCTTCGAGGACCTCCACGCCCGCAGCGACAAGACGGCCTTGGATCTCGGTCTTCAATTGGCCGGCGATCTCCTCTGTATTTCCGCGTAGGGACAATTGCCCGTCCGTCTGCGTGTCATACGGGTATTGGGTCGCTAGATTGCGGACAGCGGCCTCGCTCTGGACCTGCACGAAGTTGATGTAGTCGTCCACCTCGAAACACGCTTCGGCCGTATCAACGACCTTCCAGACCACCACGGAGGCGATCTCGATGGGATTGCCGTCCGTGTCGTTGACCTTGGAGCGCTCGGTCTCGAAGTTGCGCACCCGGACCGAGATCCGCCGCTTCGTGTAGAACGGGTTGGCCCAACGAAGACCATGCTTGTGCACAGTGCCCACGTACCTTCCGAAGAGTTGCAGCACGCGCGCCTCGTTCGGGTTGACCATGAACAGGCCGAACATCAGAACCACGTCGACTAGAGCCAGCAACACACCGGCGGCGATTGCTAGCGGCTCGTTGCTCGCGATGCCGCCCAGGAACAGGGTGACGCCGAGAGCGAGCGTACCCAGCAGTGCGAGCAGCGCAAGCCCGCCGCTCAGTGCGGGGACCGTTTTTTCTTGAGTCATCATTGCCTCCGATGATGTCTTAATGATATCACTAAAATATCATCACGTCAAGAACACTGAGCGAGAAGCTGAGAATATCGCGAACGATCGAGCCGCGAATTTGGTGGAGGTTCTGCAGGGCGATTGTGGCGGGAGCGGTAGCCGATGCGGCATTGCCGCCGCTGGCAAACTGCGCGACGGAGTTCATGGCACATCAGTGTCATCTCCCGCCGGTGGCCGCCGTCTACCTCTTCTGCTGGTCTCTGCCAACTAGGCCTGCTGAAAGATGATGGCCTCTCCCACCTCGCCGGCTTTTCGCGCAGCGATCTGGATGCAATTCAATCGTCCAGATCGCCCCCCGGCTTCCCGCTCTCGCTACTCTCTCCGCAAGCCTGAAGTAATATGAGGGCTTGGCATGAGGATCGAACTTCGACAGGTGGGTTGGTGGGTCCTGCTGTTGGGCTCTGGCGCCGCCTTGTGGATCCTGGCCGACGCCCAGAGCCAGCCGAATGACGCGCAAGGCCTGCAATTGCAAGAGATCCGCAATCTGGGCAAGGCGTTCTACGAGACGCCGGGCTCTTCTCAGCAGGCCGTCGAACAACTAGCCAAGGCGCTGGAGTTGAATCCCGGCTCTGCACAGGAACACCTCAACTACGGGCTTGCTCTCTTGCGCGCTGGCCAGCGCGAAGAGGGAATCGCCCAAGTTGTTCAAGCGCAAAAGCTTGACCGGACGCTGCCCCACACCTACTTCAACCTCGGCATCGAGTACAAGAAGGCGGGCGAGGTCGAGATGGCGCTCGACCAGTTGCTCCAAATGGAAAAGCTGGTACCGGACGAGGCCAAGACGCAGTACAACCTAGGGGCGCTCTATAAGCAGCAGGGCAACATCCGGCGCGCCATCGAGAAATTCGAGCGGACCATCAGCCTCGATCCATCCTTGGCCGCGCCGCACTTCCAGTTGTTCGGGATCCTGCGCCGGACTGATCCCGATAGGGCAATGCGCGAACTGGATGTCTTCAAAGGCCTCAAGGCCGCCACCGAAGATGCGGCGGTAGGCGAGGACGTGGATTGGAGCTATTACTCCGAACTCTACGACCCGTCGTTGGCTACGGGCGAAGCGGCATCGGCGGCACCGTTCGCATTCGGCGTAGAACAGATCGGCGAACTGCCTGGCGACCCCTTGGGCGCCGTCGCCCTCGATATCAACGGCGACGGCGTCTCCGATGCGATCGCTTGGTCAAGCGATGCCGCGGTTGCTGTGGCGGGACGAGCGGCTGGCGGACCAGCTTCCATCGGCGCCGGCCTGGCTGGCGCCACTCACTACGCGCCGGGTGACTTCGATGGTGACGGGCTGGCTGACCTCTGCCGAGTGGACGACGACGGGGTGGAGGTCTTGGTGAATCGAGCGGGCCGCTCGTTCGCAAGCGCCTTCAAGGCTTCCGGCAACTTCGAAACTTGCCTGTTCGCCGACTACGACCGCGACAACGACTTCGACCTGTTCGCCCTCGGTCGAGACAAACGCCTGCTGCAGAACGACGGGGAAGGCGGCTTGGCAGATGTCTCAAGTCAGTTTCCTTTCGGCGACGGCCCGATCCGCTCGGCGGCGGTCGCTGAGTTGTTCGAGGACAACGGTCACGACTTTATCGCCGTTTATGGCGAGAGTGTTGCAGTCCACCAAGACCGCAAGCTTGGCGTTTTCGGAAATGCGGTTGCTGTTGACGGCGTGACCGTGCCGGCCGGACCGGCGCGGCTGGATGTGATCGACATCGACCATGACAGCTATCTCGATGTCGCTGTCACGACCGCCGAGCGGACCGTCGTGCTCGAGAACCACCACGGAACCTTGCGTGGCGGTCCACAACTGGACCGCATCAGGGCATGGGCCGACTTCCAGCTCCGCGGGCGCTTTGACGCCGCGACAGCGACTGGCTTTTTGGCGAATCGCGGCAGTTTCGAATTCTTGGCAATGCCCGCCGACGATGTAGCGCGGGCCGGTGCCGCCGCTGCCGGCGACTTTGACGGAGACGGCCGTCCCGATCTGTTGATTGCCGACCTCGCCGGGCAGCTCCTTTTCGCAGCCAACCGCACCGAAACGAGCAATCGCGGCCTGACGGTCCGGCTCGAGGGAGTCAAGAGCCCTGCCATCGGCAGCGAGGCGCGCGTCGAGGTCAAGGCGGGGCTCACGTATGCCAAGCAGGTCTATGCCGGCGTGCCGCTGCACTTCGGGCTTGGCAGCGCCGATTCCTTCGACACGGTTCGCGTCACATGGGCCAACGGCTTGATCCAAAACGAAATGCCCGAGGAACAGGCAAGCGAGATCTCAATCAAGGAAGCGCCTCGGCTCTCGGGGTCCTGCCCCATGGTATTTACGTGGAACGGCGCGGAGTTCGAGTACATCAGCGAAGTGCTGGGAGTGGCGCCGCTGGGCGCTAGCCTCGCACGGGGCGTGTACTTCCCCGTGGATCATGACGAATACGTCACGATCCGGGGCGACCAGCTGGCCGAGCGGGACGGATTCCTCGACGTTCGAGTGACCGAGGAACTGCGCGAGACCGCCTACATCGACAAGATCCGCCTGCTCGCGGTCGATCACCCGCAAGACATGCGCGTGATCGTCAACGAAAAGGCCAAGGGGCCGCCGTTTCCGGAATTCAAGCTGTTCGGCGTGCGCTCCCCGATCGCGCCCGTGGCGGCCCACAACCATCGCGGTGAGGACGTCCTCGATCTGGTGGCCAGCAGCGATCGCCGCTACCCAACGTTCGAACGGGACTACGCGAACCGTGCCGAGCGACACACGCTGACGCTAGAGTTCCCGCACTTCGATGCCGAGGACGCCGTGCTGTTCCTCGAGGGCTGGGTCGATTGGTCGTCTGCCAGCAGCATCGTGGCAGCGTCGCAGAGCAAGTCCGCGGCGGTTCAGCCGCCGTTCCTGCAGGTGCAGGACGAGAGCGGCGAATGGGTCACCGCGATCGCCGATGTCGGCTTGCCCGGCGGCACCCTGCGTACGATACCGGTCGAGCTGAGCGGCCGGTTCCCGTCGGATTCCCGCAAGGTCCGGCTGGTGACCAACATGTGCGTCTATTGGGACGCTGCGTTTGTCGGCGTCCAGCCTTCCGCCGCCGAAGCGCGAGTCACCACGCTGGAGGCTGGCACCGCCAACCTGCGCTTCCGAGGCTTCTCGCGCAACTATGTTGCGGACGGCCGCACCCAGCCGGAATGGTTCGACTACCAGAAAGTGTCGGCCACGACCAATTGGAATCCGACGCCGGGCAGGTACACGCGCTTCGGTGCAGTGGGCGAATTGCTGGATCGAATAGATGACCGCTACGTGATCATGGGCGCCGGAGACGAGCTCGAGCTGCGCTTCAGTGCCGCGCGCTTGCCCGCATTGGCGTCGGGCTGGACCCGAAACTACCTGCTTCTGGTCGATGGCTGGGCCAAGGAGAACGTGGCCAACACTGCGTTCGGAGACTCGGTCCGGCCGCTTCCGTTCCATTCGATGAGCGGCTATCCATACGGCCCGGATGAAAGTTACCCGACCAGCGCGACTCACCAAGAGGACCTCGTCCGCTACCACACACGGCCCGCGATGCGTCTGATCCGGCCGCTCGTGGCCCAGAGCACGCCGCAGTGACGTCACGTTCGGGAATCAGTGCAGAGAGGGACTCCGCCAGCAAACCCGGGCGGGCGCGCTCCCTCGTCGGGGTAGCATTCCTCGTCCTGCTGCTGAATTCGGGCTGGCTGGTAGCCTTCCCGTCGGCTGACATCTTCTACGTCACAAACGTGTTGCTGCACGTCGTGGTTGGGGTCGCACTGTCTGCCGGGCTGTGGTTCTCCGGGATCGAGCTGTTTCGACGGGCTCGTTCCGACCGCCGGGCGCTGGTTGTCCTTTCTGCGTGCGCCGCGCTGGGAGCGGTGTTGTGCGTGATCGGCGCCACGCGCCCGCACCTTCCCGTCGTGGCGATCCACGCGGCGTGCGGCTTCATCGGCGCCGGACTGCTGGCCGTCGGCATGCGGGACCGGCGAATCGCCGCTTGCGCCGCCGTGGCCCTCTTGCTGCCCGCCTACTCTGCCGTCAGGGACCGCTGGTTTCCCAGCGCCGACCAGCGGATCATCAATCCCACGCAGGCGCCGCTGTCGATGGACTACGAGGGCGGCGGCCGTGAGAGCCCCTTCTTCCCGTCGGCCGCCCAGACCACGACCGGAGGGAAGATACCGTCAGATTTCTTCCTCGAGTCCGCCGCCTGCGGCGAGTGCCACAAGGATGTGTACGAACAGTGGCAATCGTCCATGCACCATTTCTCGTCGTTCAACAACCAGTTCTATCGCAAGTCGATCGAGTACATGCAGGAAACCGCCGGAGTGGAGGCTTCGAAGTGGTGCGCCGGCTGCCACGACCACGCCATGCTCTTCAATGGCATGTTCGACAACCCCATTCGCGACCAGCTGGACACTCCCGAAGCCCACGCCGGGCTCGCCTGCGTGTCATGCCACTCCATCGTGCATGTGCCCGACACCATGGGCAACGGCGGATTCATCATCCAGTATCCAAAGTTGCATGGCCTGGCGGCGAGCGAGTACGGGATTGTGCGTGCGATCCACAACTATGTGACCAACACGGCGCCGGCGGCGCATCGACGCGCGTTCATGAAGCCGTTCATGCGCGAGGACGGCCCCGAATTCTGTGCCTCGTGCCACAAAGTGCACCTGGACGTGCCGGTGAACAGCTATCGCTGGGTGCGCGGCTTCAACTCTTACGACAACTGGCAGGCCAGCGGCGTCTCGGGGCAGGGAGCCCGCTCGTTCTACTACCCGGAACAGGCGCAGGATTGTGCCGACTGCCACATGCCGCTGGTGGCCTCGAATGATCCCGGCAGCAAGAATGGCATGGTGCGCTCGCATCGCTTCGCGGCCGCCAACTCGGCCGTGCCGTACGTAAACCAGGACCAGCGCCAGCTGGACGAAGTCACGAAATTCCTGCAAGACGACATCGTCTCGGTCGACATCTTCGCTCTGTCGCCGGCCAGCGAGGATTCCGCAGCGCCCCAGATGGTGCGCTCGTCCGGACAGCTCTCGGCCGCGACCAGCTTCGCTGTTGGAGAGGAGGCTGGCGCCCGCCGGGGGCCGGTCCTGCTGCGCGAGGTCGGTAACCTCGCAGCCCCCCTGGACAGGGCGGCCCCCCGTGTCCGGCCGGGCGAAACGGTCCGGATCGATGTGGTTGTGCGGACTAGGAAGGTGGGCCATTTCTTCCCCAGTGGCACGGTCGACGCATTCGATGTCTGGGTAGAATTCGAGGCCTTCGATGCGGGCGGCAAGCGGATTTTCTGGAGCGGCGGAGTGGCTGGCGGTACGGGTCCTGTCGACCCCGGCGCACACTTTTTCCGCGCCTTGCAGGTCGACGCGCACGGCAATCCCATTGACAAGCGCAATGCGTTCCACATGCGCGGCCTGCTGTACGCCCGGCTAATTCCGCCCGGGGCGGCCGACGTCGTCCACTACCGTCTGACCGTGCCGGCTGATGCTAGCGGGCCGCTCACGCTGCGGGCCAAGCTGAACTATCGCAAGTTCTCCCACGCCTACACGGCGTTTGCCTACGCAGGCAAGGCAGGAGCGGGCAGCTTCGGAGAGGGCTTCGACGACCGCCGGTTCACGTACGACCCGGCGGATATCCCGGACAACGTGCCGGGGGCGATCAAGGACCGGATCCCGGTGTTGCCGATCATCGAAATGGCCAATGCGGAAACCGTCATCGATGTGGGTGACCGGAGCGACGAGTGGTCGCCGCAGGTAGAGCCGACCGACTGGGAGCGTTGGAACGACTACGGAATCGGCCTGTTGCTGCAGGGTGACCTCAGGGGAGCCGAGCATGCCTTCCGCCGCGCCGTCGACGCCGATCCCGAGCATCCGGATGGCTGGCTCAACGTTGCACGCTCAATGGTCGAGGAAGGCAGAACGTCGGAGGCCGAGCCGTTTCTCGAGAAAGCGCTCGAACTCTCCCCGGGCCTGCCCCGCGCTCTGTACTTCCGTGCTTTGGCACGGCGGGCAGCCGGGGACTACGACGGCGCGCTCGAGGACCTGCGCGGTGCTTCGGCACAGTACCCTCGGGACCGGGTGGTGCTGAACGAGATCGCCAACATCCTCTTCCTGCGCCGGGAGTACGCCGCAGCAGTCGATGTGCTGGACCGCGTGGCGGAGATCGACCCCGAGGACCTGCAGATGCACTACACGAGAATGCGCTGCTACCGTGGTTTGGGCGACTTGGAAGCCGCCGAGCGAGAGGAGGCGCTGTTCTTGCGCTACAAGGCAGACGAATCTGCCCAGACCCGAACAGCCGTGTTGCGGCGGGCCAGCCCGGAAGACAACAACATGCGTCAGGCCATCCATGAACACGTTTCTGCCGATCCGTAAGGGGATCCTCGCTGCTGTGGCGGTATGCGGCTGGCTGGCTTGCGGCCAGCCGGCGCCGCAACCGGAGCGCTCTACGCTGGGGCGAGCGCCAGCTACGGTTGTCTTCACGGACGTGACGCAAGAAGCGGGCATTGACTTCGAGCATCACAACGGGAGGTCGGGCAGAAAGTATCTGCCGGAAACGCTTGGATCCGGGTGCGCCTTCTTTGACTACGACAACGATGGGCTGCCCGACATCTTCCTGGTGAATTCCAAGCCTTGGTCCGGCCGTGCCGAGGGCATTACCTCCAAGCTGTACCGCAACGCGGGCGGAGGACGGTTCGAGGATATGACCGACGCCGCCGGCCTCGCCTCGGCCATGTACGGCCTCGGTGTGGCGGCGGCCGACTATGACAATGACGGATTCAGCGACCTGTACGTCACTGTCTTGGATGGCGACCGGCTGTTTCGCAACCAAGGCAACGGCACTTTCCAAGATGTGACCAAGTCGGCCGGCATCGACAACGCTCGCTTTGGCACCAGCGCCGCTTGGTTCGACTACGACCTAGACGGGCACTTGGACTTGCTGGTGGCCAACTACGTGCAGTGGTCTGCAGACGAGGACCTGTGGTGCTCGATGGACGGCTCCACCAAGACGTACTGCACGCCTGAGTCGTATACCGGACAGCCATCGGTGCTGTACCGGAATCGAGGGGACGGCACGTTTGAAGATGTCAGCGCCAAGGCAGGCGTGGACGACCCGACGGCCAAGGCGCTGGGCATCGCCATCTTTGACTATGACTCCGATGGCTGGCCCGATGTCTTCCAAGCCAACGACACCCAGCCCAACAAGCTGTATCGCAACGAGGGCGACGGCACGTTCAGCGAGCACGGGGTCTCGGCTGGGATCGCCTATGCCGAGGACGGCAAGGCCCGCGGCGCGATGGGTGTGGACGCGGCGGACTACGACCGGAGCGGACGCTTCCACCTGTTGGTCGGCAACTTCGCGAACGAGATGCTGAACCTGTTCCACAACGAGGGCAACGGCCTGTTCGTCGACGAGGCCCCGACCAGCCAGATCGGTCGGGACAGCCTTCTTTCGCTGACGTTCGGGGCATTCTTCTTTGACTACGACCTAGACGGGCACTTGGACATATTCTGCGCGAACGGCCACCTGGACGAGGAGATCGAGATCGTCCAGCCTGCAGTGAAATTCGCTCAAGCGCCGCAGCTGTTCCGCAACGATGGCCGCGGCGGGTTCGAGCTGATCCCGGCCTCGCCCGGCCAAGATCTGGCGGAACCATTGGTCGGCCGCGGAGCCGCGTATGCAGACTACGACCGCGATGGTGACTTGGACGTCTTGATTACCACCAACGACGGTCCGGCCAAGCTGCTACGCAACGATGGCGGCAACGCCAGCAACTATCTGAGGGTCCGGCTCGTTGGCTCTGAATCCAACAGATCGGGATTGGGAACCCTGCTCACGCTCGCCAGCGCGTCCGGCCAGCAGCGACAGGTCGTGCGGGGCGGATCCAGCTATTGCTCCCAGAGCGAGATCGTAACCACGTTCGGACTTGGCGCCGACACCGCAATTGACCTGCTCGAAGCGCGCTGGCCGAGCGGTCACGTCGACAGGCTCGAGGGGCTGGAACCGAACCGCGAGATCATCCTGTCAGAGGGCGGTGTCGTGCGCGCGGCCGGCACGTAGAGTCGGGATTGCCAAGCTTGCGTTCGAGCCGTGGGCGCCCGGAGCGATGGCGCTGCTCCTTGCGGCCCGCCCACGGCCGAGCGCTTCAGTCGTGCTTGCGCAACTCCAGCTTCGCCACGGCTTCGCGATGCACCTCGTCCGGGCCATCGGCCAGCCGCAGGGTTCGCTGGCTCGCCCACGCGCTGGCAAGGAACGCGTCCTGGCACACGCCTAGCGCGCCATGAGCTTGGATCGCGCGGTCTAGCACCCGCAGCGCGACGTTCGGCGCGATCACCTTGATCTGCGCGATCTCTTGGCGCGCGACCTTGTTGCCCACGGTGTCCATCATGTACGCGGCCTTGAAGACGAGTAGCCGCAGCTGCTCGATCTCCATCCGCGAATCGGCGATGTCCTTGCGCAGCGCGCCGTGCTCGGCCAGCGTCTTGCCGAATGCCACCCTCTGCTTTGCCCGGCGGCACATCGCTTCCAGCGCTCGCTCGGCGATGCCGATCGAGCGCATGCAGTGGTGGATCCGACCCGGCCCGAGCCGGCCCTGCGCGATCTCGAACCCCCGGCCCTCCCCCAAGAGCATGTTCGATGCGGGAACGCGCACGTTGTCAAAGTGGATCTCGGCGTGGCCGTGCGGCGCGTGGTCGTAGCCAAACACGTGCAAGACGCGCTCGATCTTCACGCCCGGGGTATCCAGAGGCACCAGGATCATGGCCTGCTGCTTGTGCTTGGGCGCGCTGGGATCTGTCTTGCCCATGAAGATCGAGAGCTTGCAACGCTTCTCACCGGCGCCAGACGACCACCACTTGTGGCCGTTGATCACGTACTCGTCGCCATCCCGCTGGATCGTGGAGCGGATGTTGGTGGCGTCGCTTGAGGCCACGTCCGGCTCGGTCATCGAGAAGCAGGAGCGGATCTCGCCCGCCAGCAGGGGCTTCAGCCAGCGCTCCTTCTGCTCGGCAGTGCCGTAGCGCACCAACACCTCCATGTTGCCGGTGTCCGGTGCCGAGCAGTTGAAGACCTCCGGGGCCATCGGCGAGCGGCCCATGATTTCGCACAGTGGGGCGTACTCGAGATTGGTTAGGCCGGCGCCGTACCGGCTGTCGGGCAGGAACAGGTTCCAGAGTCCTTCGGCGCGTGCCTTGGGCTTGAGTTCCCCGAGGATCTGCGGCGGCGCCCAGCGATCCCCTTCGGAGATTTGCTGGCGGAACAGAGCTTCGTTGGGATAGATGTGCTCGTCCATGAAGGCGAGCAATCGCTGGCGATAGTCTTGGACCTTGGGGCTGAAATCGAAGTTCATGAGGCGCAGCCTTGCGGCGTCTGCCATTGTACCCGCCGTGATTTAGCCGCTCCGGCGGTCCTCAGCCGAACTTCCGCCTCTCCGCCGCCCGCACCTCTTTCTCGTTCATGCCGATGTGGTGGGCGAGCTCGTGCCACAAGGTCTCGTAAATCGCCTGCCGGATGTTGCCGCCAGAGGAACGTTCCAACGGGCCTTGGAACAAGGTGATCCTATCAGGCAGTGCCATCTGGTAGTACCAGCCGCGCCGCTTGATGGGCACGCCTTCATACAGCCCTAGCAGCGTGTCCCCGCGCGGCACCTTGGCCTTGGCGAGCTGCTCTTGGCTGGGCTCGTCTTCGACGGCGATGATCAGATTGGAGAACTCCCGCCGAATCGGCTCGGGAATGCTCTCCCAAGCATCATCCACCCACTCTTCGAAGCGTGTCCTTGAGTACCTCATGCCGCGGGTGACAGGTCTGGATGCCAGGCGTCCTACTTGGAATCGGCCCAATCCCGAAACATGCGATTGATCGCCTCGCCACCACCCACTCCTTCGTGGATGACGACGCGGTAGCGGAAGCGGAGCGATTCGCCCTTGGCGAGAGTGATGCTGCCGTCCCGGCTGGCGTCAGCGTGGAAGTCGTGCTCGCCGAACACATTGGCGGCGAACAGCCCGTATCCGCGCACATGCCAGTAGGTCGGATGCTTGGGGTTCTCCGGATGGTCGAAGATGGCGATTCCCTTGGGCTTTCCCTCAATGCTGCCTGCATAGTCCACCCACGGCGAGCGCTTTCCCCAGGTGTTGGCCTCAGTCTTGGCGTCGTGCGCGTTCGTGATCGTGCCGGTCCGGGGAATACCCTTGGCCCGGAAGTGCTGCTCCTCGAGTTCGGTAGCCATCCGCACGGCGAACGTGCCTTCCTTGGTGTCCCCGAACTTCACTGTCTCGCTCTCCGCGCTGAGCACGATGTCGAAGTCCACGATGTTGTTCCCGTCGACTCGACGGAAGTTCATCGTTCGTCGTTCCGATACGAGGGTCTTCCCGCTGAGATCATTCCAGCCGAATGTGGCTGAGATGCTGCCGCTGTCTCCACCGGACTGGACCGAGTCGATCGACCTGTGGGCGATGATGCCCTTCTCCATGCCTCGGTTGCGCTGTTCAGGCTCGTTGGCCCAGAAATCGATAGCGTTGACGTTCCCGTGGCTGAACCACGCGCCGCGGTGATGGCGATGATCGGTCTGCTCGCCCGCGATCTCTTCCATCGGATAGCCCCGTGTCACGACCGTGCCGTCGGCGGATCGCAGCGGGTGCAGGTACGGCTTGGTCGCCTCGGGTCCGAAGTAGAAGGACGTGAACGGCTGCCCGCCGATCGCCACTTCGATGCGAGTGCCGTCGCGCGTCAGAGAAACGGTCTCCGCAGACAGGGTTGGGAAACACAGCAGCGGCACGAGCAACAGAGCACGTTTCATGACTCCATTGTCGAACACCAGTAGTTGGGGCGGTGCGAGTTCCAGTTTCGTAGCTGGCCGACGGTCGCTGCGGACCACTGCTGCGGCTCTGCGCTTCGGCAGAACCAATGGCGGGATCCGATCGGTCAGCATGGCAGGGGTTCCGGAATCCAAGATCTGTAGTTCGTGCCTACAGCGAGAGCTCTAGTCCGTGAGGGCCTGATATACCAGCGCCCGGAGCTTTGAGTGCTCGTCGAGCCCATTCGCCGGAATGAGCTGGGTCAAATAGACCACGACGAGCCCTTCCCGGGGATCGACCCAGTAGGTCGAGTGGTAGGCCCCGCCCCAGCCGAACTCGCCCTCGCTGCCCGGCTGGCCCCGCGCGCCCAGATCGGTGACGACCGAGAATCCCAGTCCGAAGCCTTGGCCGGCGCGGAACGGGATCCCGTTCAGGTGGTCGACGGTCATGAGCTCCACGCTCTTGCGGCTCAACACGCGCCTGCCGTCCAAGCTGCCGCCGTTCAGTAGCATCTGCAGGAAGCGCGCGTAGTCCTCGGCAGTGGAGAGCAAGCCCGCCCCGCCGGAAAGGCTGACGCGCGGGCCCTTGACGTAGTGACCCTGCCCGATTCCGAGTCCTGGCTCCGGTGCGCGCTTGAGGCCGCTGTCGGTCGCGGAGTAGACCGTTGCCAGCCGGCCCACCTTGTTCGGCGGGAGGTAGAAGTGCGTGTCTTGCATGCCCAACGGGTCGAGGATCGCCTCGCGCAAGAAAGCGTCGAGGGACTGGCCGCTGACGCGCTCGATCACTGCGCCCAATATGTCGGTGTTGTAGCCGTACACGAAACGCTCGCCGGGGTGCGCCGCGAACGGCAGCGAGGCCATCCGAGCGACCGTGTCGCGCACGGTCTCGTCCCGGTGGGCGAAATACCACCCTTGGATCTCGGCCTTGGCCCAGCGGTCCTCGGCTATGCCGATGCCATAGTCGATGCCCGCCGTATGCGTGAGCAAGTCGCGCAGCCTGATCGGGCGGCGGCTCGGTTCGACCTCGTAGCCGCCGCCATCCTGCTTGACGGCCACGGTCGTTGCCTCGAATTCCGGCAGATACTTGGACAGGTCGTCACTGATGAGCAGCTTGCCTTGCTCTTGCAGGACCATTACCGCCACGCTGACCAGTGCCTTGGTCTGGGACGCGATGCGGAAAATCGCGTCCTTTCGCATCGCGTCGCCGGACTCGATGTCGCGCATGCCGACGGCTTCGTGGTAGACGACTCGACCACGTCGGGCTATCAGGGCTACGGCACCAGCCAGTTGCCGGTCGTCAACATATTCCCGCAGCGTGGAAGTGAGCCGTCCAAGGCGCTCGGACGAGACAGCTTCGCTTTCCGGGACTGCCGGGGCGAGGACTTGCGCCGGGGCCAGGTCGTATGCACTCAGCGCCGCGGCTAGGCAAAGCGTAAGGAGTGGGCGCGGTAGCCCGAAATTGAGCATGCCTCATGATATCCGAGAAGTCGGCCAGACTCTGTGCCTCGGAACGCGAATTCAGGCGATTCACTGGTGACCTGTGCAGGCAAGTCAGCCCGAGAGATTCACGGCCTTCGGCGGACTCTCGCATCCGGAAGTCTCCAGTCTTGATTCCAGCTATGCTGCCCGCCGACGGAATCTTGGACTAGATCCGACCCGCCCGCGACGGGCAGCCGGCGGTCTTGGCGCTCGCTGCTGTGAGGGCCTTCTTGGAGTAACGCCGCGTGCCATGTGGCCGCTGCAACGCACGGCGGTCGCTGGTGGACTCTGCACCTGCGCCGCCCCACGAGTCCAACCGACTCGGCGCCAGATCTGAAGAGGTGTGCGCCGTAGAAGGCTATCGCAGGCAAGGGAGCGAGTCGATCATTCCTCGCGCAGCAACGCCAGCAACTCGTCAGCGGACATCTTCCCGGTCATGTCCGACCCATCGAGAAGGTTCTCGGCGAGGTCGCGCTTGGCACCGTGCAGGTCTACGATCTTCTCCTCTATAGTGTCCCGCATGACTAGCCGATAGATGGTCACCGGCCGCGTCTGGCCGATGCGGTGCGCTCGGTCCGACGCTTGGTCCTCGACCGCCGGATTCCACCAAGGATCCAAGTGAATCACGTAGTCGGCGGCGGTCAAGTTCAGTCCCTGCCCTCCGGCCCGGAGGCTGATCAGGAAAAGATCCCCCTGACCGGCTTGGAACGCATCCACCTCTTGTTTGCGGGCCTTGGAAGGGGTGCTTCCGTCAAGGTATCGGTACTCGACGCCTTTCTGGTCCAAGTGCTCCCGGACGATGCGCAGGTGGTCAACGAACTGACTGAACACCAAGGCCTTATGGCCGTTGGCGAGCAGATCTTCGACAGTGTAGGCAAAGGCCTCCAGCTTCGATCCAGCAATGCTCGTCTCCGGCATGACCAATTGTGGATGGCAGCAGGCCCGCCGCAGCCTCATGATTTGCGCCAAGATCTTGATGTGGCTCTTCGACGCCTCCTCCGTAGACTCGTCTTGGAGGGCTTCTACGGCCCGCAGCCGGACTGCCTCGTACAGTGCCCTCTCCTCTTCCTTCATTGCCACCCTAATGGTGATCTCGGTCCTCGCCGGCAACTCCTCCAAGACCGCTGACTTCGTGCGTCGCAGGATGAACGGCTGGATCAGCCGCTTCAGGCGCTGTCGCGCCTCCGCATCAGAGTGCTGGTGGATGGGCGTGCCGAACTTCCGGCTGAAGGACTCGGTGGAGCCCAACAGCCCCGGATTGATGAACTGGAACAGATTCCACAGCTCGCCCAAGTGATTTTCAACGGGCGTTCCGGTGGTGATCATCTTGAAGCGGCCGTTCAGTCTCATCGCGGCGCGCGAGCGCATCGTCAAGCGGTTCTTGATCGCCTGCGCCTCGTCCAGCACGACCGTCTCCCAATTCACCTCGGCAAGCAGTTCGACCTCTTGATGCAGAAGTCCGTAGCTGGAAATGATGAGGTCGAACGGCCCGGCCGCTTGCAGTTTCTTTGCACGGTCGCCAGGGCCCAGCATGATCGGCCGCAGGGTGGGCGCGAATCGACGCGCCTCATCGATCCAATTGGGGCAAACCGAAGTCGGGGCCACAACCAGCGTCGGGCCTTGGGGGGCGCGGGCGACTGCCACAGTCAGCGCCTGCAGCGTCTTGCCAAGACCCATGTCGTCAGCCAAGCAGGCGCCCGCGCCCCAAGCAGCCAGCCGCGCCGCCCAGCGATACCCTTCTGCCTGGTACTCGCGGAGGTCGGCTTGGATGGTCGAGGGAAGCTTAGGATCCAGCGCCAGTGCCTCCTGAAACTGCCGCAGGCGGTTGGACCAAGCCGCATCGGCGTCCACGGCCCCGGCGTCACCCACCAGCCCTTCCAGAGCGTGGGCGCGGGTGGCATGAAAGCGCATTCCCTTTCCGTGGCGGTCCACGTAAGCCGCCAACTCCTCGACATGGCGACGAAAGCGGTCGCTCAGCGCGACGAAGTCCTTCTTCCCCAGCTGCACGAACCGGCCCGAGGCGTTCTCCATGTGGTCGAGCAACTCGCGCAGGCTCAGCACGAGCCCGGACTCGACTTCCAGCTTGCCTTCGATGGCGAACCAATCGCGCCTCTGACGGATCTTGAGAGAGAAGTGATCAGAGGTGGCCCGATGCGGGATCCGCAGCGTCTCGCCCTTGGGCCAAGCCACCTTGACCGCATCGGCGAGCCCTTGCAACTCGTCCACCAGTTCCAAGCACTCGAGCGGATCAGGCAGGTTCCACCCCGAGCGGTCCCAGGTGGCCTTTTGCAGCGCCCGGCATGACGCCACCGCCGCGTTATAGCGGCTGGTCTCCTCCGCTAGGTCACGACTGGCCCGCGAGCGCTTGCCCGCGACTGTCGCATACACCACCGTGCCTCCCTCGCCGGGCGTGAAAGCCGGGCCCTCGTCCGAGCACGGGCGCACGTACGCCTCCACGCGCAGGCCGCTGTCCAACGGAGTGAGGTGGAATTCGGGCGTGGGATCGGCCGCGACTGTTTCGGCGTCGCCGGCGGCACCGTCTATATCGGATATATCGGAGTGGACCGTTACTAGATCGCTGACTGACAGAATCGCCTTGGCAACCCGGGCCTTGGAACGCTCGGGAACGACCAATCCCCCGGCCCCCAGCACGGCATGAATCTCCCTGTGGCTGTGTTCGAACGACGTGACGCTCAGGCGGTTGCCACCCTCGTCGGTCACCAGCACGCTGCCGAAGTCGGGCGGTTCCGGCACGATCTCGACCCGGACCTTGCTGCCCGCGCTGGCGACCCGGAGCTGCGGCTCGTGACGCACGATTTCCAACGCCGTCTTCGGGGCATCGGCGCGGAACACGAAGGGGTGCCCAGCCAACGCCTGTAGAGCCTTCTTGTCGTCGATGTAGTAACCTCCTCTCCCGCCGAATACGCCGTACTGGTCCAAAGAGATCGCCTTGCAGACCTGATTGTCTTGCTCGCTGAGGTAGTCGACTCCATTGCGCTCGAACAGGCGCTTGAGCGCGACTGACCGCCCCGCCGACCAGCGTCCTGTCTTCCCCAGCCTTTGCTCGAATGGCTGGACGCTGGGATTATGAAGCGCCGACAGATCAACGCGCCACGTGAGGCGCGACTCCCCCGAGGGTGCCTTGGCACCGACTGCGATACGCTTGCTCATGCGCTCCAAGGCGACCAAGCTCCGCTCCCAGGTCTCCTGCTCCACGATGCCATCCAAGACGGAAACCGTGCCGATTCGCCGGTGGGCCTCGCGGGCGGACGCCACCTGGCTTGCCTCGCCGCTCAATCGGGCCAGCAGCGACGAGGCCTCGGCCGCGACCCAAGCGTAGCCATGCTCACTGGCCCGCTCGCGCAAATCCGAGATGTTGCGGCGAAACTGGCGAGCGGCCCGGATATCCCCCCAACATAGGGCTGCGTACGCGTAAATCTGCTGCACGGGCAGCAATAGCGGCAATTTGTCAAGCATGTCGGCCGATTCAAGCGCCTGCCAGGGCTTGCCGTTCACGAAATCAACCACCCTGAGCTGGAGGTCTGTCAGATGAGGAGATTCCCATTCAGGCACCTTCGATGCTTGGAGATACTTCTGGGCGCGGCCGACCCCGCCGCCCTCGCCCGCCGCTAGGAGGGCGTGTATGTAGAAGACCCCGAGATCCGTCGGCAAGTCGACGTGCCTCCGCCGGGTAACCTTCTTGAGCGCCTTGAGCGATCGCTCATATTCCTCGACCGCGCCACTGTAGTCCCCGCGCACACAGCGCTCCCACCCCCGATACATGCCGCCATCCAAGTCGGGCTCGCGAAATCTCAGCGACGCTAGGCGGTCCAGCCGACCGCACAGCAACTCATGCACGAAGAGCAGGGCCGTTTCGGTGTCATCGTGTCCTTCATCTCCCGCCAACTTGCTCAGCATCTCCACATGTGTCTCTGCGGGAGCGAGCCGGCTCTGCGCGCGGGCGATGATCGGTGCCAACACTGTCCGACGGATCGTTGGATGCCTTGCGGCAAACCAGTCAGCGTCCCGCGGGTCGTTGCAAATGTCGATCAGCGCGCCGACTGCCGCCTCCATGTGGTCCCCGTAAGTCTGGCCTCTTTTGAGTACCTGCAGGAACTCCTCCGGCTCATTCAAGAAGACCGTCGCCCGGAGGTCCGAAATCAGCTCGAAAGTATTCCAGTAGCCAAATTGCTTCCGAGTCGAATGGCCGCCAAATTCTCCCTGCTCGAAGCGTGCCACAGCTTCAGCAGCCTCCTGCAGGCGGCCGCGCTGCTCAGACTCGCGCGTCACCCAGTCAACGATGCGCGCATCGCAAGCAATCTCGTAATCGCGGCGCACTAGCAAGCCTCGGCGTCGAAGGCCGTCGACCAAGCGAGTTCGCCGGGCCTCCGCTGCCGGGGATTTGTCGTTCCCTCCGATATTGGCTGTCTTCAGATAGTTGACCGCTAGCGTCTTGTGGACCGGGCGGTAAACGACCGAGAGCAGCTCCAGCGCTCGCTTGGACTCGCCGTCGAGTGACTTATACTTCTCCCACAAGCGAGCCTGTGCCTGGTGCTGCCGTGGATCAATCAATTCTTCTCCTCCTGGCGCGATCCGCCTGGTTCAAGGAGCGGCCATTCACCCATGCTACTCAACCAACAGGGCATGGTCTCGGCAGGCTGTCGGCGTAGTATCTCAGGCTGGCAAGAATCACGCTCGAGTCGGTGGCGCAGCGGCTCGAGTCCGTAACCGAGCGGTCATGCACGATCGTCAATTCCCGCTGCAAGGAGGTTCTGAACTTCGTGCGGGATCCGTGTGAGACTCGGATCCAAGCCACGCTGGGCTCCTGCAGCGTCCAGTTCAGTGTGACGATGTCGGAGAACGGCCGGGTGGTGGTCCCGGCGTCCGCAACCGAGCCGGTTGCTCGAAGTGGATGGGTGTCGGGCAGCCGAGTTGGTCAAGGCCGTCGACACCCAAGCACAATCTCGGCTCGGTAGCGGGGAGTGCGACAGGTACAAGAGGAGATGGCTCGAAGGGGTCCTGCACGATGGGCGTTGGTTTCCGACGAGTCAATCGAGGAACGCCGTGCTGAAGCACGGAAATGGCTAGGGCGGGACTGGATGTATCGCCGGTCCTCGACACAGTGTTTCCAGATCCGGGTTTCGAGCGCGCGCCCGGCCATTTCGCTTGCACGATCATTTCGGCGCTGTACCGATCTCGAGCCGCCGCCAAGCTCTTCGGCCGCGGACTATCGATCGTGCACTCTACGGCTCCGCTATCGACGTCGAAGCTGACCCTTGCAACTAGCGGCGGACCCAACCCGAGAGAGCACAGGCGGTTACTGACTGACGCCGGAGGCATTCGCTCGCTAGCTCTGACAAGCAAGCCTGCTGTCGTGATGAAGGACGGGGTTTGGGCGGAGGTCGCGCCCACAGTTGGAGTGGATGTGACTCTGCTTGTCTCAACTCCGTATCGAAATTCAGCCGTGGTCGTGCCTCTCAACGTGACATACATGACTTTCGAGCGATCAACCGATGGGAAGGCCCATGCTATGGTCTAAGGCCTGTTCTCATGCCCGCCGTGCCGCCGACGCAAGCCAAGACTCGCCTCGCCAAGCTGGTAGCCGCGTTGGAGGAGTTCGGCGAAGAGGTGGTCATTACCCGATCGGGGCGTCCGGTAGCAGTGCTGCTTTCGTTGACGGAATACGAAGGGTTGCTCGAGACTTTGGAGGTTCTAGGCGACCGGGACTTCTCAAGGCAGATCGAACTCGGCTTGAAGGAGACGGCTTTGGGGGAGTTGCTGAGCCACGAGGACGTGTGGGATGGCTTGGACCCTGGTCTACACCGTTAGTGCCGCGCGGGCGATCAGCGAGATCGATCCGGCTGTTCGGCGGCGTCTCAATGGCGCTCTTGAGGGGCTTCGCGAGGAGCCTGACTGCGGCAAGCCGCTGCACCTCCCACTACGAGGTCTCCAGTGCTGGCGATCGGGCGACTACCGAATCGTCTATCGCGTAGTCGAAACGCGCGTCGAAGTGCTCACCGTGGCGATCGCCCAAAGGTGGAGTGTCTACGGTAAGCTGCGTGCCGCACGACAAGCGGCTGGGCTGGGACGCCTGCAGATGCGGGGTGGGCCGTCGGAGAGTCGTTTCCAATGATCTGTTCCTGCTGCTGCCGCGGTGCCGCCGGCGCAGCGGGACACTTTCAAATTTCGAGGCCATGCCCCGCCTGTTGGCCGAACTGCGAAGGCTCAGGCAGCCGGCCCAAGACCCGCGTATTCGAATCCGTCTGAAAGAAGGGCGGGGCAGTCTATGCGACTGCCCCGCCGAGAGCCGTCCGAGTCGCCGGGCTAGAAGCCGTAGCGCAGGCCGAGCTGGAGGATGCGGCCTGAGGCTCCGACGGTCAGGCCCGTGATGTTGCCGAACGCCCGGTTCTGGACGTTGCCTTGCGGGAGGCCGAAATTCGCGCGGTTCGGCAGGTTGATGACCTCGCCGCGGAACTGGAGAGTGTGCCCTTCCCAAGGCATTGTGAAGGTCTTGATCAATGAGAGGTCGGCGCGCAGCGCTCCGGGAGCGATGAACGCGTTGCGGCCGACTTCGCCGAAGGTCAAGCGCGCCGGACGCTGGAAGATCGACGCGTTGAAGAACTTCTCCCCGCGCACGTTGTCGCGCCAGGAGCCGTTTCGCTGGTAATCGCCGTTGACGTCGGCGCGGACGCGCGCAGCTGTCGGATAAACCTGGCTGGCATTGCCCCAATACGCCGAGAAGGGGGGGCCGGTGCGCGCCTCTACGATGGTGCCGACCGACCAGCCACCCACGATCTGGTTCAGCACCGAGTTGCTGAGTGCCACCGCGCGCCCTTGGCCCAACGGCAGTTCGTAGACCAGGCTGAAGATCGCGCGATGCGCGATGTGGCTGCCGCCCAGCGACCAGGCCTGGCGACGATCGTACTGGTTCGCGAACGGGACGTTGCCGGCCTCGCCGCCCAGCTCGTTGCGGCCCTCGACATTGTCCATCGCCTTTGACCAAGTGTAGTTGGTCTGGAACTGAAGCCCGTTCGAGTAGCGCTTCTCCAGCTTGAAGTTCACGCCGTGGTACTCGGAATCGCCGAACGTTGGCGAGATCATCACAACGTTCGAGAACTGCGGGAACGGGCGCAGCACTTGCGGCGCGATTCCTTGGCTGTCTACGAGGCCGATCTGCGAGGGGTGGACTTGGTTCTGCGTGGCCGAGCCGGGAATGGTCAGCTTGTGGCCGACCGTCGAGAGATAGCCGATCTCGAACAGCATGTCCCCGGGCAACAGGCGCTGGAGGTTGAAGTTGTAGGTGATCAGGTACGGATTCGGGCGGTTCTCAGGCTGGAAGAACTGCGGCGAGAACCTCGGGCGGTCGCCGATCGCGACCGCGCCGAAGCCCGGCACCAGGTCCGACTCCGTCGGCTCGATGATCCCTGGGAGCCCGTCGCGGAGCAGGAAGGCGGCATCCGTCGGTCGCAACGTGCCGAACGAGCCTTGGATCGAGAACCCGGCGTTCGTGACGATCGGGGTGGCTTGGTCGTACTGGCCCGTATACACGATCGACGCTCCGGCTCGGATGACCCAGTCGTCCGTTGCGCGGTAGGAGAGCCCCACCCGCGGTCCGATGTTGCCGTACACGAAATTGTGCGCGTACTTGCTGCCGCCGCGAGCGTCGCGCCCCGACCACGTGATCACTCCCGGGCAGTCGCAGGCGGGGTTGTTGCCCGTCACGTCGAATGAATTCTGGCGGTTGTCGATAGCCTCGAAGCGTGGCGTGTCGAAGTCCCAGCGCAGGCCAAGGTTCACTGCCAGCTTGGGGGTTATCTTCCAGTCGTCTTGCACGTACATCCCCATGGCATTCGCCCTGCTGCGAATCAGGAACGTCTCCGTGCGGCTCCCGCCGGCAACCCATCCGTAGAGGAGGGCCGCGACGGAGTCGCCGGTCGCGTTCTGGTTGAAGTTCATCGAACCGCCCGCTGACGACAGGAAGACGTCATCATTGATGGACCAGCGGAACTCGCCCCCCCACTTCAGCGTGTGCTTGCCGCTAACGTAGGTCCAGTTGGACACGATGTGGTTGTCGCGGATCGGGAACTGTCGGCGCTCCTGGCCGCCGCCGCGCCCGATGCGCTGGATTCCGCCGGCCAGGCCGAATCCCGGGAAGAATTCCTGGTTGTTGCCGGTGAAGCCGATCTGTTGGGACAGGCCCAGGCCCTTGGCAGCGATGGTGGGGTGCCATTTCCGCTTGTTCCACGTGAAGCGGTTCTCGGTGACAAGCTTGTTCGTGAGATTCGAGATTGTCGTCACCGACCAGTTGAAGTAGTGGTACTGGATGATTCGCTGGTTGTTGTGGACCGGTTGCGGCCAGAATTCCTTGAAGTCCTCTCTGTTGCCGATGGTGTGAACGTATCGACCGTACAACCGGTGGCGCTCGTTCACGGTGTGGTCGACGCGGAGCGACAGCGTGTTGTTGTCGTTCACGTTGCGGGCATTGTTCTGGAAGTTCCGGCTGCGCGAGGGCCTTCCCGCCACGTTCGGCGTCGGCCAGAACTTCGCGACGGCAGCCCCGACCGGGTCCAAGTCGGCTGCGGGGATCATATTGTTCGGAACCGGTTCCATGGTCACCGGATTGCGTACCACGGTGCTCAAGCCGGAGAAGTCGCCGAGCGTCTCGGCAGGGTTGGGGATGTTCTCGATCCGGGGAGCCGCCGTCCGTATGTTCGTGTATTCCTGGCTGGCGAAGAAGAAGCTCCGGTCCTTGGCGATCGGCCCGCCCAAGGCCCAGCCGTACTGGTTTCGGCGCAGGAGTTGCTTGTTCGAGCCCGAAAAGAAGTGCCGCGAGTCCATCGCGTCGTTGCGAATGAACTCGTAGAGCGCTCCGTGAAGGCTGTTGGTCCCGGACTTGGTCGTCATCTGGATGAAGCCCCCTCCGGAGCGCCCCATCTCGGCCTTGTAGTTCGAGACCTCGACATTCATCTCTTCCAGGGCCTCGATCGGCGGGTCGTAGTTCAGCGAGGCCACGCCCAAGAGGATGTTCTGCGTCGAGCCGCCGTCCAGGGTCCACATGGCGTTGTTGCTTCGACCGCCGGCGATCTGGAACTGCGAGCCGTTGCCGCGTTGGACGACAAAGCCGCTGAGGCGGACTAGCTGGGCCGCCCGCCGCCCGAGCAACGGCATGTTCGCGATGGACCGGTTCTGGATCACGCCGCCAACCGAGGAGTTCTCGGTCTTGAGCAACGGCACGTCAGCCTCCACGGTGACCGATTCGGTGACTTCGCCGAGTTCCATCACGGCGTCAGCCCGGACCGCCGAAGCGGTGTCGAGGCGGATGCCCTCTCGCGTGTACTGCTTGAAGCCGGCCGTGGTGACGATCAGCTCGAACGTGCCGGGTTTGATGAACGGAATCGTGTAGCTGCCCGTCTCGTTCGTCGTTGTCGTGTACGACTCGCCGGTCTCCATGTTCATGATCACGATCTCGGCGGCGGGAATGACCGCGCCGGTGCCGTCACTGACGGTTCCGGTCAGCGTGGCGTTGGTTTGCGCCAGCCCGATGGAAGCGCCCATCAATAGCAGCACTCCCACAAGCCAGATGTTTCGATGCATGTGATGCCCCCTTTGACTCTTGACTCTCTGCCTGCGTGGATGACCACGCGCCCAACACTGCACAGCGGACCCAAGCTGTGTGCCAATACAGTACCACTGTCCGCGCTGCCGAGTGCAAGCAAATTGCTCGGGCAAGAGAACTTCACGAATCCCCGGCGCCGCGCCATCTCAATGCTGGTCGAATCCGGAGGCGATGGTCGAGGCGCACCGTCGTTCGGCTGGATGGAGCATGCGTGTCCCCGACGGGCGAGCTCCTTGGTCATCTCGGGCATGGATGCTGCCTGAATGCAGAGCCTTGGGAACCGGCTCTGCCCGGAGTTGGAACCGAAGTTTGCGTCGTGTCAGCGTGGCCGGGCGATTTCCAGACGCCCGCGCAGGATCCCTAAGTTTATGCGCACGTGCGGGACTCCCCGGGCGCACATTCTGTTCCCGCGCGCCCGCGAGTTCGATCGGCTCCGTTCGGACTTGCACCGATGCTTGGTGCGCTTGGCACAACTGCCCGCGACTGGGCGGAAAGCCGCGACAAGCTGCCCGCTTGAGGAACGAACCGAATTGACTGCGGAATCAAATTTAGGTTAACCTAAATATTTAGTTCAGCATGGCAGTGATTCAAATCTTGTTGATGCTAATTCTGTATTCAGCATCCCCGGCAAGCGCCAATCAGGCCGTCGCGACGCTGAACGGAAGAGTCGTCGATCCCTCTGGTGCCGCGGTAGCCGGAGCCACCGTGTTGCTGAGCCACCCTGTGTCCGGCTTCGAACGCGAGGTCACCGCTGACGACCAGGGTGGCTTTCGCTTCACCAACGTTCCGTTCCAAGCTTATGAATTGCGGGCCACGCAGCCGGGATTCCGGCCGTCAAGCCGCCGTGTGGAACTCCGCTCCAACCTGCCGGTGAGCGTTGATCTCCAGCTGGAGTTGTTGACCCGATTGGAGTCTGTGTCCGTTGGTGCCAGCGCGAGCGTCACGCTGCTGGACCCGGAGGCCAGCGGGACGCAGGCCCAACTCAGCCGGCTGATCATCGAGAAGCTGCCGATCGGCAGCGCCACCAGGGGTTTGGAGTCCGTGCTGCTCGGTTTCCCGGGCTTCGCCGCGAACGCCAACGGCTCGATCCATCCGCGCGGCGCCCACAACCAGATGACCTACGTGATCGATGGAATGCCCATCAGCGACCAGTTCTCCGGGCAGTTCGCGACCTCGATCGATCCCAACTTGGTCGAGACCCTGGAGCTGTTCACGGGCAACATCCCGCCCGAGTATGGCGCGAAGGTCTCCGGAGTTGCGCGCGTGACCACGCGATCCGGCTTTGACGGCGGCGGCCGCACGTTTGGACAGCTTGACCTAGGTGGCGGGGGATTCGACACGTTGTCGCAGGCGGCACAGGCCGGCGGGACAATCGAGACGCTGGGCTGGTTTGGCTCGGTTTCCAGCGTCAAGACCAATCGCTTTCTCGACTCGCCGTCGCTTGACAACCTCCACAATGGCGGCAACGCCCAGCGCGGGTCGCTACGGCTGGACTGGCACAGCCCGAGAGGGGATCTGTTCCGCATCATGGCCATGGGCGGGCGGTCTTCGTTCCAACTGGCCAACCTGCGCAGCCAGCACGCCAATGGCCAGCAACAGAGGCGGCTGCTGGATGATCAGGCCGTCTCGCTCGGCTACGTGCGGATCTTGGCACCGATGGCCACGTTCGATTCCACCACATCGTTTCGCACGACAGCCGGCCGCCTAACGCCGAGTCCGGGCGACACGCCCGTCACAGCGGAGCTGGCCCGCTCGCTTTCGACCCTGGCCAGCTTTAATCGCTTCAGCTGGCAGCGTGGCTCCCATCAGTTCACGCTGGGGCTTGACGGACAGTATTTCCCGGTGTCGGAGAATTTCGTCTTCGGGCTGGCTGACCCGCTCGCGAACGTTCCCCGGTCTGATGAGTTCAACCCGAACCTGCTGCCATTCGACCTGACCCGCGGAGGGACGCGCTTCCGCTTCCGCCAGAGCGCCTCGGGCCAGCTGCTGACCGCGTTCGTGCGCGACCGCGTGCGCTGGCGCAACGTTGTGCTCGACCTTGGCCTAAGGCTGGATCGCTACTCCATGCTCGTGGTCGACAGCGAGCTCCAGCCGCGGGTCGGGCTGGCCTACCACATCGAGTCCACGGGCACGGTGCTGCGGGCTTCGTACAACCGCAACTTCCAGACGCCGCCCAACGAGAACCTGCTCTTGGCCAACTCACAGCAAGCCGCGCTGCTCGCGCCCCCGGCTGTGCGCAAGTCCCTGGACGGCGGATCGATTCCGATCCAGCCGCAGTACCAGAACGTGTACGAGACCGGGCTGCAGCAGAGCATTGGTGGCGTCGTGTCGGTAGACGCTGCCTTCTACCACAAGAATTCGACGAACCCCCAGGACAACGACAACTTCCTCGACACCGGAATCATTTTCCCCACCTCGCTGGCATTCTCGCGGGTGAATGGCGTCGATGCGCGCATCGTCTTGCCTGAGAGGCGCGGTGTTTCGGGCTCTCTGAGCCTGACTCACTTCCGAGCGATCGTGACTCCGCCGTTCACCGGAGGACTGTTCTTGGCCAGATCAAGCTTGGACCCACTGTCTGAGGGCCCCTTTGTGATCGACCATGACCAAGCCTTGGGCATGAGCGGCAATGTGATCTATCGCCCCGTGAAGCACTGGTGGACGAGTTGGCAGTTGCGCTATGACAGCGGCTTGGTGTCCAATCCTTCCGATCCACGGGAGGTCGCAGCCGATCCCGACTATTTCGACCTGCTGCCGCATGTAGATCTGGCGGGCGATCCACCGCGGATCCGGCCGCGTGCGATCATCGACGCTTCGCTCGGCTACGAGCACTATCGCGCTGACCGGCGTGTGTGGGAAGTTGCGTTACACGTGTCGAACCTGACGAATCGAGAGGCCCTGTACAGCTTCCAGTCTGTGTTCGTCGGCACCCGCGTGCTCCAGCCGTTCACGGCCAGCGTGCGGCTACGCCTGTTTTGGTGATGCTGCGATTGCCCGTATGATGGGCTGGCAGGGAGCGCGCCAACGCGCGGCTGACGCCTGATGCAAGACCACTCGAACCGGCTGGCAGCGCTGCGGAGTCGCGTGCGCGACCAGCCCTTCTACGTTTCCGCGCTGCCGAATATCCGCTACCTGACAGGCTTTACCGGATCCGCCGGCCACCTGCTGGTGACAAGGGACCAGGCCACGCTGTTCACCGATAGCCGCTACTCCACCCAGGCGCGGGAACAGGTCAGTTCTGCCGCTGTCCGCATCTCTCGCGGGGATGCGCGTCCGGAATTGGTGGCGGAAGCGAAGAAGCTGCGGTTGAAGCGCCTGCGCTTCGAAGCCAACCGCATTGACTACGGGACCTACGCGTACTTAGGTTCCCAGCTGCCCGGCTGCCGGCTGATGCCTGTTGATTCGGTCGTGGAGAAGCTGCGCCAGATCAAGAGCGGGTCCGAGATCGCCGCCATCCGCAATTCGCTCGCGCTGAATTCTGCCTCCTTCGAAGATGTCATCAACAGGCTGGACGCCCGGTGGAGCGAAGCAGAGGTGGCTGCGGAACTGGAATTCGCCATGCGCAAGCGCGGGGCGGAGGGCGCCGCGTTCCCGACAATTGTGGCGAGCGGGGAGCATGGCGCTCGCCCCCATGCCGAGCCCCGCGACCAGCGGATCGAGCCGCAGGCGCTCGTGGTGGTGGACCAGGGTGCTATACTCGGGGGCTATTGCAGCGACATGACCCGGATGATTGCCTTGGGCGATCCGGGCGCGGCACAGAAAGCATTGGTCCGAGCCGTCCTAGAGGCCCAAGCGGCTGCGATCGACGCAATCCGTCCCGGCGTAGAGTGCAGGACAGTGGACGGTCGGGCGCGCGATGTTCTGAAAAAGACCCACGTGGGGGGCGTCCGGCTTGATGAGCTGTTCGTGCATTCCACGGGTCATGGCCTGGGATTGGAGATCCACGAGGGTCCGCGCATTGCGCCCGGGCAGCGCCAGCGCTTGCGGCAGGGCATGGTGGTCACTATCGAGCCGGGTGTGTACTTGGATGGGGTGGCCGGAGTGCGGATCGAAGACGTGGTGGCCGTCACCGCGGGGGGATGCGAAGTGTTGACCGGCACGCCGCGGGAGCTGCGCGTGTTGTAGGGGTTGAGATCGGAGCGACATGGCGAGAACCAAGCTGGACCGAGCAGCGATCGAAGCGCTCGTTGGGATCCTCGACGAGAAAGGGCTGACAGAGGTCGAGTACGAGGCCGACGGCGTTCGCGTCCGCGTGGCTCGAACCGGACAGCCGCTGGCAGCAGCGCCGCCTCCCCAGGCGACTGCCGCAGCGGCGCCGAAGGCCGAGAGCGAGGCGCGGGCGGCCGCCAGCGCCGGCGGGCAGCTCATCGAGTCCCCCATGGTCGGCACGTTCTATGCGGCGTCTTCTCCCGAAGCGGCGCCGTTTGTCGAGGTCGGGGATCGCGTGAAGAAGGGCCAGGTGGTCTGCATTATCGAGGCCATGAAGCTGATGAACGAGATCGAGTGCGAGTACGAAGGCGTGGTCGCCGAGCGCTTGGTCGAGAATGCCCAGGGCGTGGAATTCGGCCAGCCTTTGTTCCGCATCACTGCCGACTAGGGCCGCGCCGAGATGTTTGAAAAGGTTCTCATCGCCAACCGCGGCGAGATCGCCCTGCGAGTCATCGCGGCCTGTCGCGAACTTGGCGTGAGGACGGTCGCGGTCTACTCCACGGCAGATCGCGACTCGCTGCATGTCAGCTATGCCGACGAGGCGGTGTGCATCGGGGCGGCGCCGAGCTCCCAGAGCTATCTGAGCGTGCCCGCCATCATCAGCGCGTCGGAAATCGCCAACGTGGACGCGATCCATCCCGGCTACGGTTTTCTGGCCGAGGATGCGCACTTTGCCGAGATCTGCGGCGACTGCGGAATTCAGTTCATCGGCCCGCGCCCCGAGGCGATTCGCCTGATGGGCGACAAGGCGCAGGCTCGCCGGGCGGCGCAGGATGCTGGAATCCCCGTTCTGCCCGGCTCCCAGGAACCGCTGCAGTCCCCCTCCGAGGCGCGCGACTACGCGGAGGAGATCGGATTCCCCGTGATTCTCAAGGCGTCGATGGGCGGCGGTGGCAGGGGCATGCGGATCGTGCGCGGCGCCGAGGATCTCGAAGGGTCGTTTCAGCAGGCGCGAGCCGAGGCCGAGGCGGCGTTCGGGGCCGGCGAGGTCTATCTCGAGAAATTCGTCGAGCGGCCCCGGCACATCGAGTTCCAGGTCTTGGGCGACAACTACGGCACAGCGCTCTCGCTGGGGGAGCGGGAATGCTCCATCCAGCGGCGACATCAGAAGCTGCTGGAGGAGGCGCCGGCCAATGGCTTTGGCGCCGACCGCCGGGCAGAGATGGCCGCGATCCTCTCCAAGGCGCTGTCCGCGATCGGCTATTCGAACGCCGGCACGGTCGAGTTCCTGATGGACGAGGACGGGGAGCTCTACTTCATCGAGCTGAACGCACGCATCCAGGTCGAGCACCCCGTCACGGAGGCCGTCACTGGCGTCGACTTGGTGAAGAGCCAACTCTTGCTGGCGGCGGGCGAGCCCCTCGACTCGGTGGTGTCCCAGCCCGTGGAGGTGCGCGGTCACGCGATCGAATGCCGCGTCAACGCGGAGGATCCCGAGACGTTCATGCCGTCGGCGGGGAAGATCAATGACTTTTCCGCGCCGGGAGGGATTGGAGTCAGGGTCGACACGGCAGCGTACTCAGGTTCGACCGTCCAGCCCTACTACGACTCCCTCGTTGCCAAGATCACCGCGCACGGCGCGAGCCGGCCCGAGGCGATCCAGCGCATGAAGCGCGCGCTGTCGATGTGCAGGCTGGATGGGATCAAGACCTCGATCTCGTTGCACCGCAAGATTCTGGAGACTGCGGCATTTG
This sequence comes from Bryobacterales bacterium, assembly GCA_022824585.1. Classification (GTDB taxonomy): domain Bacteria; phylum Acidobacteriota; class Terriglobia; order Bryobacterales; family UBA6623; genus VXMF01. The sequence goes on from JAJDZN010000245.1 coordinate 34,950, forward strand.
CAGAGGGCCGCTACGACACCCGGTTCATTGAAGAGCTGGGCGATTGAACTGCGCTGCGGCCCTCCCGCCAGAGCCGAACGGCGGCACCGGCCAGACTCGATCCCAAGGATGCCCGTCCTTATGTGGGAACGCAATGACCGCGATTGACTCGAGTCTTGACATCATCCATGCCTACACAGCGGACCGCACGACCACCGCGCCACAATTCGGGAGCGAACCGTGTATCCGGCCATAGCAGATGCGCCGCTGTTCGACACTACGCGCCGTGGAACGGCTGCTACACTTCCCATGCGGAGTCTCAGTGCTCACATAGCCAACTGTTTCCTCACAGACGCGTCGATACGGGCATCGATCCGGTTCCGGGCAAGGCATTCGAAGAAACGGTCACGGTCGACCCAAGCCTTGATCGGGGGTTCACCGTCGAAGTCAATGTGAGCCGATTCACGCTCGATTCTCAGTTGGTAAGTGCCCCTTCGGAGTTGTACCCTCGTCCGGACGCATTCCCACTTCAGGAGATTCGCGATCTGGACTGCCGCTTTCTCCTCCCTCGGACTCCAGCTATCCGGATCTCCAAGCACTTCCCGCAACGGCCTAACTCGAGCCGGTGCCTCGCCGAGATCAAACCCGGATCCGTCAAGCTGGTGCGCCAAAGCGGCCATTCGATGGGTAACGGCCTCGGCGAATTCCGGGGGCTCTCTCAAGTTGCGGGGCAGCTTCAACCAGCCATCGCGCACACCAAACAGAATCCCTGCCGCCAAGCAATCTCTCTCTTCAAGTTGCGGGTAGTCACCGATCAGGTCGAGCAACTCTGAACTTTTCTGGCGAAGCAGGAACAGAATCGCCGCACGGCCAAGTGGTGTCTGGTGTAGACCAAGCATCTCGTCGACGGTGCTGCCTCCGAGACCCCCACCGAGCGACTCGAGCGTCGAGACCAAGGAAATCGCTCTGGCCTGGAGATCGCTACCCAATCCTTCACTGGACTCTCGGTAGAAGGCGACTAATTCATCTTCAGGTCTGCGGCCCTCAGGTTGCCCTCGATAATCGACGAGGCGGTCTACCGCGCCCCAGAATAGCTCTCGCCCTGTCCGAAACGGGCCGTCTGCCTGGGTGACACGGCCACCCCGAATCCAGTCGGGCAGGGAGGCGGGAATAGAGTCGCCCAGCAGGTCTACGGACGGATCAAACGCTGAGTGACAAGCCCGGGCCGAGAGTTCACCCCTGTTTGCCAGCTGATGGAGCACGGCCATTACGCCTCCGACTGCTTGAGCGGCGGGCAGGGCGACCTCGCGATCTTCGGGGCCGTTCGGCAGTGGCCACGCGGTACCGGACGCCCCGGAGAAGCGCTCCGAGATCGTCTGTTTCGTGCCCTCCAAGACAACGTTGCTGCGGTTAGTGGCCTCCGTCTCTGTTTCCTTCTTCTCGTTTTGTGAGCGAAATATGACTCGCCGGATTCGGCTTGCAGGCAAGGGTGCCGGCAGGAGAAGCACCGACTCATCGCGGGCGATGCCCTCCTCTATACGACGCTCGGCCCATCCGTACTCGCCATGAGCCTTGACGGTACCCCGTAGACCCACCAGATTGATCTCGAGAATGATTGGCCTCAGGTGCGTCGCTTCGGTCGTCGAGTCCCTGATCGCAGCCTGCGGTGCCCGTGCGGCCTTCCGGCCATGCCCGACAAAAAGCGGGAGCCAGCCCGGAAACGCCGCTAGGGTGTCTTGGTAATGCTTGCCGCCGAATCCGGAAGGGGGCATGATCAGGCCCGCAGCCAGCATGTACATCAGGTTCAGGTGGTTAGTAACCAAAATGCCGACTCTAGGCGTTGAAACGAGAGTCCGCATATTGGCGTCCCGGACAATGTCCTCGTCCTTGGCCAAGGGGATCTCCATTTGTACATCGGACGTGTCGCTCATGCGGTCTCCTCCCTCTTGATGTCCTCGGCAGCCAGATCCTCGCGCCGTAGGATGTCCTCGTCTTTTGGTAGGATTTCTTCGATCTTTGGACTGCCGCCTCGTTTCATGAACATCGCGACGTTCTGGCGAGCCCGCGACACCATGACGTAGAAGAGCTTTCTTGTCGCGTCCGGGTCATAGCGATTGACGAAGTGCTGGTCGATGTCGGCTAGGACCACAGAGTCGAACTCTAGCCCCTTACAGGCCTGGGCGTTGATGACGAGAATGCCGCCCCGGTCGAAATGGACTTCGGGACGATGCCGACCGTAGTATGTCTCGATCCAAGGGCGAGATCTATCCGGAGGAAGGGACTCTGACAACTTGCGCACCTCCGAGAAATAGTTTGCCCTGACCTTGTTGGATGGTGCGATGATGCCGATCAAACGCCGCGGGTCCTGATTCCAATGAGTCAGGATGCTTCTTGCGATCTTGGGCATCATGTCTTCGGTCACATAGTAGAGAGGAGGCGTGTAGATCGTGCTGCGTTGGGGCGGAAGATCTGGGGGCGGACTCGCCGGATCGGTGTAGAAGGCTCGCGACAGACGAGCAATCGGATGCGAGTTGCGGTGGTTGTGCATCAGTTTGACCTCCTCGACGCCCAAGCAATCCTTCAGTTCCCGGAGGCTGGAGTTCTCGTCGCCGATTTGCTGGTTCTGATCGGCCGCGACGAAGATGTCGTTGAACCCGAGCTGAAGCAGGGCATCGTAGAATCCGGGCGGCATGTCCTGTCCTTCGTCGATCACAAGCCGCGGAAAGATGGCGCTATCGTTCTGAGACGCCGGAAGATCTTCGATCAAGCGCTCGACAGCCTTCCAGTCCGTCAGCTCGTGCTGTGTCGCGTCCGTCGTTTCGAGTGTCGGGACCTTTTTGCCGACGAACTCCCGGAACACCTTCCAGAACCACGAGTTCAATGTGGTGGCTCGGAGATTGCCGTCCGACATCGCTAGGGACGCTTGGTGCAAGAGGTGATTCCAGACCAAGAATCGATAGTAATCGTTACTTTGGGCATGGCGTCGCGCTCGCAACAGGCAAATCACAGTCTTGCCCGTCCCGGGTCCGCCCACAACTAGGTGAGGTCCCTCGGGCGGCAACGCCAACACTTTCTCCTGCTCCTTCGTTAGGTCTTCGATTCCCGGCAGTTCGTAGCGGCGTGTATCATTCGGCACGGCCGTTCTCCATAGCGGCACTCAGATGGTCGCCGCCCAGCCAGTCCCGCAACACCATGACGGCGCGGCTCAACCTACACGACAATCGGCCGCCTCCTTTCGCCGCTTACCGCCATGTCCCACAACGATTGAAAGACGTCGCCGTCACCCTTCACGAACATACGATCGAGTAGTCTGTTTCCGCAGATACAGCTCGGTTCCGGCACGAGTGCACAAGCGTGGCAGGCGGCACGGTTGAGGAGATCCGGACCGTGTCCGTCCTGCTCGGCGCATACAGGGTCGAATGAACACCAGGTCGCATCTTCGACGGCACCGGTCAGGAGCCGCATGAAGCGGTCCGGCTGAGCCATATCAATCAGGCCGCCAAGCGAACCGTGCTCGTCGGCCACTGCGACATAGATGAGGACGCCAGCCATCGCATTGCTGCCCTCCTCGCTATCGACACAGTAGATGCGTTCCTTGATAGAAGCTGCGGGATAGCCGGCCTCGGCCTCTAGGCGGCGGATGATGAGATGAGCGAGGGTGTGGCACAAGAGGAAGCGCGGTGATGGCACTGCTTCCACATTCCGAGGCAGTCTCGCCGTGAGCGCGCGATCGAGGAATCCCTCTGCCCGGGCCCGAATGGATTCTTGCTGTTCCCAACGTTTCACAAGACCCTCGTCAAGCGTGAAGAATAACCCTTCACCCCAGAGTTCCAGTGCCGGGAGCCAGTCGCTCTCGCCCACGATGTCCGGCGGTGTCATCGGATGCATGCCGTCGCCGCTCCCCCAACCGCGACGGAAGCCGTCGAACACCATGATCTCCTTGACCCGATGGACGGCGACCAAGCGGTTCACCGCTTTGGCGATCCCCAGTGGCCCTCGTCCAAGATCGCCGCCTAAATCAGGCCACGAGCGATGCTCGGTCACGAAGTCCTCGTCCGGGCGAAGGTCGGGAATCGGTTCGATTAACTTGGCATACTCCAACTGCGCGAGTCTGCCGTGCGGGAGATCCTCTCGGTGGAACGGATACCCGTTGTCAATCGCAGCAAGTGCTGCCTCGATTTCCGCCGGGCGCGGGCGGCACCGGTATCTTCTGGCCAGATCCCGAATCCGGCTGTCACGGGAGGAAGGGTTGCGTGCAGCATTTATCCGTTGTCGGCCAGCCGAGTTGTTGTACAGTCGATCCACGACGCTGCCGCGTCTGATTCGAGACTCAGGCGGGATGACGAGCGCAGTTCGGCATTCCGCGAAATGGACGCGCACGTCGTTGACGCCTACCAGCCAGCCAGGCTGGGAATCTCGGGGCGGCTCGCTTGGCGGGCGCCGTACCCACGGCTGTTGCCATGTGTTGGTGCCGAACGGGAATCGTTCGGGAAGGCGGCTTTCTGCGCCGCACGTACCGCAACGCACCATCATTCGTCCTTGGACGTTCTTAAGCTTCAGATAGGGTCTGTCCCACTCGGGCAGGCAGGCAGTCTGTTCCGGGTTTCTGGCCTTGTGATGGGCGATGGCGTGCCAAGGTACATCTGCGAGATGGCCACATTCGTGCACCAGGACCCACGGAACCTGCTCCAGCGTGCCATCGCACCGCTGTGTCCCGTTGGCCGAACCTTGGCTCGAGGCCTGGCATTTGAAGACCCTCGGCCGTGCACCGGTCTGACCAACATCGGCGTCAACGGTGGCCGCCGGGTCGCCATCAGACCGGAGATACCATGGTCTGTTGTGGAGCAGCCCGCAACGGTTACAGTGAGTCCAGTCGGGAAAGCGCCGGGCTGGGACCCATCCTAGGACTAGATCCTCTTTCTGTTGTTTCACGGGCGGTCGGCACAGCTTCGTATCACCTAGATTGAGAACTCTCTTTACCAGCTCTACATACCGGATCTCGCGCTCGTAAGGAGTTGTGCTCGAGCCGTCCCAGTAGCGGGTGTCTTCCACTACCATCAGCGTCGTATCGTGGCGCACAATCGCTCCTACTGAGCAGTCCCGTAGCAGATGGGACAGTCGGATGTCGACGAACGTTCGGTCCGGAAACTTCACCTCGTCACCTCATCCCCAGCGCCGCCGGCCGCTCGACGTTGCGCATCGAGTCCATGGTCATCCACAGTCCGGGTGAACCGATCCCATCTTCTTGACCATAGAGCAAGCGGGCGTATGCCTTGTCGCGGGCTTGGTACCGCAGACCCTGTGAACTCATCTGGCATCGCTCGGCCTCGCCATGCCATTCCTGCAGAAGTCGGTCGATGTGCTCCTCGACCTCGCGAGCCTTGTCGGGGGAAGCCCTCTCAACCCGCCTCTTGAACTCGGCCACCACCCTTCGGACCCTTGGCAGCCGTAGATCCACATTTCCGGCCGCCGCGTTCGGAGCAAGCTCGTTACAGGCGTGGCGAAGTGCAATTACTAGGGCCGCATGCAGCGCCCGCTTCCGCACCTGGAACGTGTACGGCGTGACGCTGCTCGGTTCGACGAAGCGGTAGAACGACTCGTGGTACGGACGGAAGGACTCGTAGTGCGAGAGGCTCCGTGCCTGATGTCGGTAGTAGTTGGTGACCACGACCCCAGGAGCCTCACCTCGGCCCACCCGGCTCGTCGCCTGCACGTATTCGCCGGTGGTCAGCGGTTGACCGTTCACCACCATCAGCGCCAAGCGCGAGACATCGAGACCTACCGACACCATGTTGGTCGACAGGACTGCGTCGAGGCAGCGCTCGGCTCCCCGTGGTTCGCTCAAGCGCTCGAAAGTCTCGGCGATCTGTTCAGCCGTATGCCGGCTCCATAGTTGTTCGATCTGCACCTCGTAGAACCGGCGGCGTAGCTCCTGCTCGATCGGGTCCACGCCGGCCTGATCGGGCTTCCCGGCGCTTAACTCACCAGCGCTTCTCCCAGCCGCTTCCCTCGTTCGCGCCTCGATGTACTCCGCGATCAGTTGCTCGCCGAACTCCCGGACGTCCGACTGGAACGCGTTACTGCTGGTGCCGACGCCTCGCAGGCTTCCGTGGTAAACGACGTTCGTCCACCAAGCCTCGAACAGATCCTCTTGGTTAACGTCGCCGCGGAAGACGGCAAGGGGCGCAGTGAGGAGTGCTGCGGCAAGCGGTGCCAAGCAGCGCTGCTGGTTTCTGAGCGGTGCCAGATAGCCGACGTAGAGCCGACCTGGACGGCTGCGGTCGACGCGAGCGAACCAAGAGTCATCGCAGGAGAGGCCAGGCGGCGGGAACACGGCGAGATCCCGCCCGTAGAGCGCCTGCACCTGCCCCGTAGCCATTCGGATGGTGGCGGTGGAGGCGATGTACTTCGGCGTCACCCCCCGGCAACGAATGGCCGTCTCGATCCCCGCCTCATATAGCCCCGCAACCGAACCGAGCGGCCCGGAAATCAGATGCAGCTCGTCTTGGAGCACGAGGTCTGGTGCGCGGCAGCTACGCCCCGCACCGAAGAAGGCGCCCGCCCGCTCCTCCCATGCTAGGAGGGCGAACTTGTCGATTGTCGCAATCAGGAGCGACGGCGGACGCTCGTAAAGCGACTCGTCCACGACCCGGCAGGGTAAGGGTTCGACACTGTGGCTGAACTCGCAGACCGGGTTCCTGCAGTGGAAACGCAAGTCCCGGTCGATGGCCTCGTAACCGCGTTCGCTTTCGAGCCGTTTCCGGCACCAAGGACACCGAGAAATCAGGAGGCGTTTCCGCGCCTTATCGTTCGCAGCCCCACATTCCTCAGTCGCCCGAATGTCGTCCACGATCTTCACGGCTTCGTCGATCTGGTTCGGGCAGACAGCGTTGCCCACCCAGATTCCGACGCTGAACGGCTCCTCCCCCAACCGGCTCCCTTCCTCTCGCCGCACGAGTTCCAATGCGCAAATCAGTCGCGCGGCGCGTTCGAACTGCTGCCCTGTGAGGAGCCGCAACGTGTAGCGCATGAAGGCCGCTGTGCCACCCCCTTTCTCGCCGTAGCGGAGGCGCCGCCAGACGAGCAGGAATGCAATTAGCCCCAAGTACGCCTCTGTCTTGCCCCCGCCAGTCTGGAACCAGATCAGGTCGAGCTGATCACGGTGATCATCTCTTTCCGAGATAGTCGATTCCATTGTGGTGAGCAGAAACCCCAGCTGAAAGGGTCGCCACCTCCGGGGATTGGTGCCTCCGCTGTCCAATTTCACCATCTGTCGGAGCATCGCGCGGTTGGCGAGTCGGAACGCGAACGCCGCATCCGGTTCGCCTGCGAGCATCGCGACGCCTCGGAACATGCGTTCGTGCGCATTCTCCATCCGACAGCAGATACGATGCGCGGCCTCCCGATCCCGCTCGTCCTCGAGCTGGTTTGCCTCATCACGACGCTCCCGCACCCACTCACCGTACTCGCGGACGAATGTCTGGAGCCCTTCCAGCGGCAGGTCGCCATCTGCCAAACGCTCCATCTCTAGCACTCTGGCATCGCCCCAGGGATCGACGCTCATCATCGGTGTCTTGGCCCGAGGCAGGAAGTCTGACCAGATACGGGAGGGCTTCCCAGGACCCACCATCCAGTCGACTGCCGCGCCATGGCCCACAGCGAAGATGCGGCGTTCGCGATACTGCAGCTCCAGTTCGCGTTCCTCGTCTGTCAGCAGACTCGGATCGACGCGCGGGTAATCGACGACCTCGCCCTGATCGACGAAGCACTTGAGCTCGGCCTCGAACACGGAGTGCTCGATGCGGTTGACCTTTCTCTGTCGCGCATCCTCGGCATGGTCCGAGACTTGCCGATTGAACAGCGTGACAGTCAGGATCGTTCCTGCCCCATGCGGCCGAGCCCGAACGTCAATACCCGCACGGCCGTCCCAGATATCCTTCTGGGAAAAGCTGCCACCCTCATAAAGTGCTGCCTCCCGTTCAAGCTCGCGTCGCCTGAACCGGGTTTCATATCGGCCTTGCTGATCTCTCCCCTTGGGATCCACAGCAGAATACACCGCACCCGACGCCTCGATCCGCAGACGCACATCGCCACGCACGAAAAACGAAAAACCCACCGATGACGGGGGCACATAGTGCCGACGCCGGACAGGGGCCGCCTTCTGTTCCGACCGGCCTGGCCCACTGTCGTGTGGCGCCTCATCTTCGTCGTCCAACCAACGGTCGTCCAGATCACCATCCTCAGATGCACCCTCCGGAGCCGGATCTAGGCCTTTCTCCGCCTCCAATGGACTAACAGCCTGTGGTAAAAGTCGACTGAAATCCCAACAAATCCCGAGCAGACTCCGATAAAATTGTAGTCATGGCGATGGGTACCCGCAAACCCGGGCAGATCCCGATGTTCCTCGTATCGGACCAACTGCCCCAAGCCCC
>JAJDZN010000241.1 GCA_022824585.1 Bryobacterales bacterium
CGCTCCCAGGGGGAGTTCGACGCGCTGGCCTGGGGCCGGGATGACCTTGTACCGGGACTCGGCTTTGGCTGCCTGCCAGAGTTCCCGCTTTGCACCCTTGAGCTAGGTAGCGCGTACAGGATCGAGCGCAGTTCGGACACACGCTCGATCACGCACATCGCAGGATCCTACACCTACGAGAGTACTGGGCCCGCCCAAGGCACTCTGGCGTTCGAGGGGAGCGACGGAAAGAGCTTCACCTTCACTCTGGATGTCCAGCAATCTGGGACCATGCATCTGACGGTCACCGATCCAGATGGGAACTCGCCGGGATGGCCGGGGATGCCGGACGGGCTGGTGGAAGGAAGCTCGTCGCCAGTGCTCCTGCCGATGCCGCCTTCATGGTCGGCGGCCATAGAGGTCGAAACCGATGTGGCACCCGAGAATTGGGGCGGACTGGAAGCGCGAATCCCCACCCCCGGCAGTCCGGAATTCCCCTACACCGCCCGCAGGAACCTGCTCCAGAGACTCCTGCTGGGCGACATCTGGGACAGGGCATCCGTGGCGCCGGATGAAGAGAGTTCGGGGGCGGTCGTCCACCAATCCACCTACAGGAAGATCGGGCGGAACCGCGCGACGGTAACGATCGCATGGGAGCGCGCCGGTGTTGATGGAGACGACGAGTTGACCCCGCTGCAACGGACGCTGGCCGGAAGCACCTGGACCTACGACATCGGCTTCCTGACCGAGGATTCCGGCACCATCGAGCTCACGGTCGAGCGGAACGGGGACGTCCCGATCGTGGACCACAGGTTCCTCGACCTAAAGTCCGGCGGCAGAACTGACTCGTTCCCGAACGAGCTGACGCTTCCGGATGAGGCTCCCCAAGCGTCCGGTCAGGACATCACCGGAGTGCAGCTCGCGCCGGTGAGCAGCACTGCCTCGATCGGTGTGAACGACATCCAGACCTTCCTCGTCAACGGTACAGGCACGCCGCCCTACTCCTACGCTCCTGGAGACTGGCTGGAGCCCAAGGATGGTGGCGACCAGAGGATGATGGTGGTGGCATCGAGCCAAGCCGTATCCGTCGGGCCGGCATTCCAGACACGGCCCTCCAAGCTGCGCGGACCCGCCAGGCCGGATGCACTGGGTGGCCTCGCCGACCTGCTGTCCTACCAGTCACCGGCTTTGCCGCCGCCGGCAAGGCAGCAGTCGATGAACCCTGCACTGACTGAGATAGCGGTCGTCTGCATGCAGCAGGAAAGGGATGTGCCTTTACGCGGCGCTAGGTACTTCTCGCAGCCGAAGGCAGCCGCGGGAGAGGTGCAGCTGTGCCAGAAGAACTGTGTGAGGGAGGGAGGCGATCCGATCCAGCGATGCGTGTGGGAATGCGAGACAGACCGCGCCGCTGACGCATATACGAGGACAATCGTCTGGACTGTGAGACCGGGTCAGGTGACACTGGGCCCGTTCAGCTCGGGCGAGTGCATACTGCACGGAGCTATCACCAGTTCGAAATGGCAACGAAGGGACAACGAAGACAGCTCATGGACCGACATTTGGGGCACGGAGCGCACCGGTGAAGTCTGCTCGTATGCGCCTACCGCATCTGGTCAATACCGGGCAGTAGGGATCATCACTATCGATGGCAATACAGACATGTATGCATCCGATAACATCCTGACCGTCGGAGGAGAGCAAGTCGACCCTCCGCCACCGTAACGGGAAGTGCCACGATGGCCTCAAGTGCAAACCTCCATAATCCAGCATCGGGTGGGCTCGTTCCTCTACCAGCCTGACTCTCTCAAGAAATCCCGCTGCTCCAGTGTCTCGGGAGCAGCACGACGGCTTGGCAGTCGGTCACGCCACCTGCGGTTCGGCACCAAGGTGGTCACCTTCGCCCTGCACCGCAATTTCCCGCTGCCGCTTAGCGAGACCTCGAAGATCGAATTCCGGTTCGAGGCCTTCAACTGCTTCAATCGGCCTCGCTCCGGCCTGCTGGTGCTCTCTATCGGCGACCGCAACGCGGGAGTCATCGGAGGGACGGCTCAGGACAATCGACAGCTTCAGTTCGGTCCGAAACTGCTGTTCTGGCGCCGACCAGAAGCTGGACACGAAGACAGGGGATCATGGCACGGCTGGTTTGCCGCGCCATGGTCCCCAAGCCTTGATCCGGCACGGAAGTCCTTGGGCCGCTGCCTTCTCACTTCCAAACCTACGCAATCCCCAAGTCGGCGGGCTCCCAATAGGGTCTTTCGCTCGTAAGCGGCTGCGTCACTGTGCCGGGAAAGGCTGTGCAAGACAGATTCGGCCCGCAGGCTCGCACATCACATGAAGGACTCAACCCAGCGCGGACGGTTGCTACAGTGTCCTCATGCTGGCAGCTATACGTCATCTCGCCACCGCAGCAGCCTTCTGCACGGTTGCAGCCCTCGGGTTCACAGCAGAATCCCTAGCCCAGACTGCAGATCGTCCCAACATCATCTTCCTGCTCCTCGATGACATGGGCTACGCCGATGTTGGGGCCTACGGCAACAGCTATCACCGCACTCCCAACATTGACCGTCTGGCCGAAGAGGGCATGCGCTTCACAAACGCCTACGCCGCCGCCCCCAACTGTTCTCCGACACGGGCCAGTATTCTTACCGGCCGCTGGCCCGCCCGACTCGGCCTGACGCAGTACCTGCCCGGCAATGTCCTGCCCCACGCCAAGTTGCGACAAGCTCAACTGCCCCTAGGCCTGCCACTCGATGAGACCGTAATCGCGGAGCCGCTCGGCGCGGCTGGCTACGTCACCGCCTGCATCGGCAAGTGGCACCTCGGAGCAGGCGATTACATGCCGGAGAAGCGTGGGTTCGACGAGAGCTTCGCGTCCAGCCACTTGGGCTCTCACAGGACCATGTTCGCGCCGCACAAGTGGCTCCAAGTCCCCGGTGCTCAGCCCGGCGACTACTTGACTGACAAGTTGACAAAGGCCGCCGAACGGTTCATCGAAGAAAATCGGGAACGCCCGTTCTTCCTGTATCTGTCCTACTACTCAGTGCACGGGCCTATCCAAGCCAAGCGCAGCCTGATCGACAGCTACGCGGGCAGGACCGATCCGACCAACCGGAATCACGCGGTCTACGCCGCGATGGTAGAAGGTGTCGACCAGAGCGTGGGACGCCTGCTCGCCTTGCTGGAGCGTCACGATCTCGCCTCCGACACCGCCGTCTTTTTCTTCTCCGACAACGGGGGAGTGGCGAGCCGCGCCTTCAACGGCGGCTTCCGATCGGGCAAGGGCTACATCTGGGAGGGCGGCATCCGCGAGCCGCTGATCGTGCGCTGGCCCAAGGCGGTTCGAGCGGGCGCCGTCGAAGACACACCCGTCAGCAGCATCGACTTCTATCCCACACTGCTTGAAATGGCCGCGGCGGCAGATACAGAAGGCCACCCCGTAGATGGCAAGAGCCTCGTGCCCTTGCTCAGGCAGACCGGAGAGCTCGAGCGAGACACGCTGTACTGGCACTATCCTCACTACTCAAACGCGGGCTCCGCACCCACAGCGGCGATTCGCAAGCAAGGCTGGAAGCTGATCGAGTTCTACGAGGACTCGCACGTGGAACTCTACAACCTCGCCGAGGATCCGGCGGAGAGCAACGATCTGTCGTCATCGGAAGGGACGCGCGCCGCTGCAATGCTGAAGGAGCTGGCGGCGTGGAGAGAGTCCGTCGGTGCCACGATGCCGGCACCCAATCCCGCTTACGACCCCGCCAGGGCCAAAGAGCGCCATCCGACCACCTACAAGCCCCGCTGGGATGCGAGCGATCCGTTCTTGCCCCGTCAGTAACGCCTTTCGGCTTGATCGCGACTATCCTCAGTCGAACGAGTCGCTGAGGAACTGGCGCATTGAGTTCCACGACCGCCGATCGGCCCGCGCGTCGTAGACCGTTCCCATGTCAGGGTTGTTGGCCTCCGGATTCGTGAAGGCGTGCATCGTGCGCCCGTAGGCGTGGATCTGCCAGTCCGCTCCGGCGCGGGTGAACTCCCCGGCAAGCGCTTCCACCGAGTCTGGTTTCGCCATCGGATCGTCCCATCCGTGCAGCACCAGCACGCGCGGCCTCACGTTCGCGGTCTCGATGTTGCCCGGCGGATTCAGCAAGCCGTGAAAGCTCACCGCAGCTTGGAACGGTGCGCCCGTGCGGGCCAAGTCCAGCACGCACAGGCCTCCGAAGCAGTAACCGATCGCAGCCGTGCGCCCCGAATCCACGCTCGAGAGCGCCTTGAGGGCATCGAGTGCGGCCGTCATACGTCGTTGCAGCAAGGCGCGGTCTTCCAGCACGACCGACATGAGCTTGGCGTTCTCTTCCGTGCTGCTGCCGACGATGCCGCCGCCATACATGTCTACAGCCAGCGCGACGTAGCCGAGCCCGGCGATTTCCGCTGCCTTCCCCTGCTCGAAAGGTCCGCAACCCGCCCACGTATGCGCGACCAGCACTCCCGGGCGCGGGTCGGTCCATGTATCGTCTCGCGCAAGCTGGCCTCGCAACAGCGTGCTGCCATCCGAATACTCGAATGTCTCGGTCGTAATCGCCATGTTCACCTCGTTCGCGAAAAGTCTCGCTGCTGTGTCCTACCGTCCCAAACCTGTGCCCGCAATCTGCGCCTCGTCAGCGCCTGTGCACCAAGACCTTGTTCGTTCCATGCTGCACGATCTTGTCGTCCTGATTCAACACCTCATACTCGACAGTGACCACGCCACGGTCCGGCTTGGAGCTCGACGGGCGCTTGTCTGCAACACGAAGTCGCGCATGGATCGTGTCACCGACGTAGATCGGTCCAGAAAACTCCCACGACCAGTGCAGCGACGCAACGGCCTCGATCTGGAACGAGGACCGGTGCTTGAGGCCATCAGCCATCGCCAGACCCAGCAATCCGTGCGCCACTCGCCTTCCAAACTGTGTCTTGCGAGCGTACTCCTCGTTGGTGTGCAGCTCGAAGAAGTCCATCGACACGGCCGCGAAGTTCATCACGTGCCAATCGGTCACTGTGACCGCGGGAGTCTCGTGCTCCTCGCCGATCTCGATCTCTTCGAACCTGCGCTTGTCCATGGCCGCTACGTGCAGTAGACCACACCCAGCGCCGCGCCGCGAAGCCACGCCGGCGCTTGGCCAGCGGAGAGAGCGCGGTCGGCGAAGCCAGCCGAGCGCACGGCCCCCCATTCATGATAAATCTAAACTTTCTTAAAAGCAGAACAATGTGCAGATGAAACCCTGCTCGAGTGCAGAACTCACTAACGGGCTTCGCATTGCGCCGGGGCCGGTTGCGTCGTGCGGCCCGCCCGAGCAGCAAACCGCGCAGCCGCGTCCCGTGCCGACACGTAACGGTTGCCGTAAGCTGGGATGCGTTCCATGACACTGCACCGAATCCTGCCCGCAGCCCTCGCCCGGCTCGGCGTGGCCGGCTGCGTTCTCGCGGCGATCACGGGCTGCCAAGGCCCGGAGCCCTCCGCATCCCGGCCCAACATCATCTTCTTGCTCACCGACGATCAGAGGGCGGATGCCCTCAGCATCGCTGGCAATCCAATCCTTCAGACCCCTCACATCGACAAGCTGGCCAATGACGGCGTGCGCTTCACCGAGGCCCACGTGGTCGCCCCGGTTTGCATGCCCAGCCGCACGAGCTTCATGAACGGCCAGTACGAGCGCGTACATCAGATCGGCTTCTCGTCCCCGAACGTGCTCTCCGACGTACAGTGGGACCAAACCTACTCCGCGCTGCTGCGCCAGCAGGGCTATCACGTCGGCTTCGTCGGCAAGATCGGATTGCAACAGTACTCTTTCCGCGGCAAGCCTCTGGAAAAGTTCGACTTCTGGCGTGGCCACGATGACTGGGCGCGGTTCTGGCCCAAGGAGTTCAAGCACCTCGCGATCTACCACGATGCCGAGGCGGAGATCGTCACGCCGATCATGAGCGACAGCATCGAGCGCTTCCTCGACCACGCACCAGGCGACCGGCCATTCATGCTCTCGGTCAGCTTCTCGGCCCCGCACGGCTCGATTTCCGGATCGATGCTTTACCCCAAAGAAGATGGCGCGACCCGCATGACCAATCCGGCGAACTCCCATCCAAAGCTGGCTAACCATCCGATATATGACTCGCTGTACCGCGACGCCGACTTGCAACCTCCGAGCACGTTCGGCGATGACACCGCGAAGCATATCCCCTTGGATGTGCATCCAAGAGAGGGCCGCATGAACACCTACTCGTACTCCTATCTCGGCCCGGAGGTGCTGCGCGAGCATCGCGTGCGCTATTACCAGCTGATTCATGGCGTCGACCGCGCCGTTGGCGAGCTGCGGGAGAGCTTGGAGCGCCGGGGCATCTCCGACAACACGGTGATCGTATTCAGCAGCGACCACGGCCTGTTGATGGGCGAATACGCGATGGGCGGCAAGTCCCTGCTATACGATCTCACCACCCGCGTACCGCTGATCGTCTACGATCCCCGCACTCAAGAGGGGTCGCGCGGTACCACGGTCGACGAGCTGGTGCTCAGCATAGACGTTCCCGCAACCATAGTCTCGCTCGGCGGCCTGGACGTGCCGGCCAGCATGCAGGGGCGGGACCTGGGCCCGTTGCTGGCAGACCCGCAGGCCGAGTGGCGCGACGAGATCTTTATCGAGAGCCTGTTCCTGTTGCGCACCGGACCGTATATGGAAGCGGTGCGCACAAAGCACTGGAAGTACGTGCGCTACTTTCGCAGCGACAAGTCTCAATACGGCGAGGAAGATGTGGACTTTCGGGGGCGTCAGCCCGATTTCGAGCAGTTCTTCGACCTAAACGGCGACCCCGGGGAGGAATCCAATCTCATCGCGGTGCCCGAGTTGCAGGAGCGTATTGGAGATTTTCGCGAGCGTTGCAAGCAGCACTCCGCCGCCCTAGTGCTGGCTCGCCAAGACACCGAGACCTATCCGCGCTAGCTCACCGCTTGTGGATCCTCGGCGCGGCGCGCAATCCGATGCGGCACGCTCGAGGGAAGCGTGCTGGCCGCAAACCACCGCTCCGTCTCCTCTTATTCGCTTGTTGGAGTGGCTTTGGGTCCTGTGAATTCCTTACTTTGTATCAGGACTGCCGGCTCATCCGGTGAATACAGTTCACGCTCTGGTCTGCGCCGGGGAGTCGCCTTGGGTCACAGCTTTGACGGCACGCTTAAGAATGGTCGCGGAGGTGAGTGTGTAGGCAATCCAGCTCTTGATGCCCTTGTGGAGATCTCCTGCTCGATCGCGGTTGCACTGGATGTAGCCGGAGGGACATTGCGACCGGAAGCGTGGAGAGAGTGGCAGGCATCGCAACTCTTCTCGAAAGTGGCTTTCCGAACACACCGGGGTCGGTCGCCTCCGGGGGCACGGCGCCTACCGCGTCAGAATTCCGTTACAGATCTGTGGTTGAGGCGATATGGTGTGCGCTTGACGCCGGGGGCGGACCCTGGGTAGCTGCTTGCTCCCAAGCCCGATTGCGCCGCCGCAGAGAGGCATCGCGATTGCTGCGCTGCA
>JAJDZN010000039.1 GCA_022824585.1 Bryobacterales bacterium
ACACTGGCGGAGATCCTCAAGCACAACGGCTACACGACAGGCCTGTTCGGCAAGTGGCACTTGGGTGACAACTTCCCCTTCCGGCCAAACGAACGCGGCTTCGACGAGACGGTAGTCTGCTGGAGCGGCGGCGCCACTCAAGCGGCCGATGCCTGGGGCAACGACTACTTCGACGACCGGTACTCGCACAACAACGTCGTCGAGCAGTACGAAGGCTATTGCACCGACGTTTTCTTCCGCGAAGGCCTCGCATGGATCGAGCAGAACCGCGACAGGCCGTTCTTCGCCTACTTCCCGCTGAACGCTCCGCACGGGCCGTTGTTCGTCGACGAGAGTTACAGCAAGCCCTACGAAGCGAAGGGCGCGCCCCCATCGATGGCGAAGTTCTACGGCATGATCGAGAACATCGACGAGAACCTCGGCGCCTTCAGGACGAGGCTCGAAGAGCTCGGCCTCTCCGACAACACGCTCTTCATCTTCATGACCGACAACGGGACCGCTGCGGGGCTGTCGAACGAAGGCGAATGGAAGGGCCATTCTGCCGGCATGCGCGCGCGCAAGGGCTCGGTCTATGACGGCGGCCACCGCGTGCCGTTCTTCGTGCGCTGGCCGGCGGCCGGCATCGGCGGCGGAAGGGACGTCGATCGGCTAGCGGCCGCCATCGATGTCGTCCCGACGCTGGTCGAGCTTGCCGCTCTCGAACTGCCCAAGCCGATCGAGTTTGACGGACGCAGCCTGGGCCCGCTGCTGCGGGAGGAGCCGGGGTGGGCCGACGGCCGCGTTCACTTCACGCAGCACTCGCAGTTCTACGTCGAAGGCAAGCGCCAGATGCACGACCCGCAGCCGTACCTCAACAGCGCCGTGCTGGACGAGCGCTGGCGGTTGGTCGAGGGCAAGGAGCTGTACGACATCAAGGCCGATCCGGCGCAGGCCAGCGACGTAGCTGCCGAGCACCCGGAGGAGGTCGCGCGGCTGAGAGCCGCCTACGACGAATGGTGGGCGGAAGTCTCCGGACCGGCGCACGAGTACGTCGAGATACCGATCGGAGCCGAGGGCGGGAACCCGACCCGGCTGACCAGCTTCGACTGGCGTCCCGACGGCGGCCCGCCAAACCAAGCCGTAATGCAGAATCCCGAACAGTTTCGCAGGTACGACGGCGACTCCTTCTGGGCCGTTCGTGTCGCCGAGTCTGGAAGGTACGCCTTCACCTTGATGGAGCGGCCGCCCGAGGCGGACTACCCGATCGACGGCATCACGGCGCGCATCAAGATCGGCCCATTCGAGGCCGGACGATCTATTCTGTCTGGCGCGCGCTCGGTGCGTTTCGAAACCGAGCTAGAAGCGGGCTCGGCCGAGCTGAGGACTTGGCTCGATCGCGTCGACGGCACAACCCGCGGGGCGTACTTCGTAGACGTGGAGAGACTG
Source organism: Bryobacterales bacterium (assembly GCA_022824585.1). Taxonomy (GTDB): domain Bacteria; phylum Acidobacteriota; class Terriglobia; order Bryobacterales; family UBA6623; genus VXMF01. The sequence continues at coordinate 1,426 of JAJDZN010000039.1, forward strand.
CACCCCAGACGGGCCTCGGCCTGACGTTTCCTAGATCCGAGGCGGAACTGGCGGAGCCCGAACCCAGCCATGAAGATTACAGACATCACGCTCACGCCGCTCAAGATGGGCAAGAACCTGCTGCGCGTCCAGACTGACGCCGGCATCGAAGGATGGGCCGAAGCGCCGGGCCCCAATCGGGTCATTCCGGGACGGGAAGCTGTATTCAGCGCCTATCTCGAACAAGTCATCAAGCCCACGCTCGTCGGCGAAAACCCGCTCGCGATCGACCGCCACTGGAATGCGCTCGCACTCGGACGGGGCGAGGTCTTTCACCGCTTGCCCGGCTGGGCAGTCGGCACTATCGACGTCGCCCTGTGGGACCTGATGGGCAAGGAGACTGGCCTGCCGGTCTTCAGGCTGCTCGGCGGCGCGGCGCGCGCCGCCATTCCGCTCTATTGGAGCACCGGCTCGGGCTGGCGGATGGAACCGGACGAGATGCTTGGTCAGGTCAAGGCAGGCTGGGATATGGGATTCCGGGCCTTCAAGATCCGGATGGACTGGCGCGGCTGGCGTCAAGACATCAACCCAGACAAGGACTTCGCGATGTTCCGGCGCGTGCGAGATTTCCTTGCTCCCGAGATTTACCTCGCATTCGATGCCAACAACGGGTATTCGGTCTCGACGGCCATCCAGCAGGGGCGGCGCTTCGAAGCGCTCGGCATCAATCACTTCGAGGAGCCGATTCCCCACTACGACCTGCCCGGGCTCAAGCAAGTCGCCGACGCCCTCGACGTGGCCGTCTCGGCAGGCGAGCAGGACGCCTACCGCTGGTGGTTTCACCAATTGGTCCTGCTCGGCGACCCCGATATCCTGCAGCCGGACATTCTCAACGCTGGAGGTGTCTCGGAAGTGAAGCGCATCTACGACATGGCGACAACGCTGGACAAGCCGGTGATGCCCCACAGCCCCCACGCAGGGATCAACTCGATGGCCTCGCTGCATGTCTACGCGACGGTCGAGACCGCTACCCGGCCGCACGAGTTCTCGGCGGAATTCTCTGGTCCGCTGGACGAGGTGGCCGAGCTCTACGGCGAGCACGTGCTGCCCAAGAACGGAATCATGGAACTGACCGAGAAGCCGGGCCTCGGGATCGAGTTGAACGAGGCCGCGGTGAACCGAGGCTGATCCCGAATCGAACGACGGGCTGTAAGATCCGACAGGCGCTTCGCCTACTTTCCGTCGTTGCGTCGAACCATCTAGGAAAAGAAGCATGGCAGCGCAACCCGGCTCGACGTCTTGAGGGAAACTCAATTACCATTCCCCCGGCGATGAGCCACCGACCACCGTTTGATCTCTTGGATCCTGATCCACTGGCGCGGGTTGAGCGGACTGCTCGGAGTCTGACGCCCTTCTGCCTAACCGCTATCCGAAGAATACTCTTCTTCAGTTATCGCGTTCCGGCGACGACTTACCTTCGGCCCTTCAGGGATTGTTTTCGAGTAGCTCAGCCAAGAACTCTTCCTCTGAGAATTGGGGCGACCAGCCAGGAGTGGCTGCAATGGCTGCATCCTGCCCTTCGTGCAGGTCTCGCAGCCACTTCGGACGCAAGTTCTACGGCTTCGTGAGCGTACGTTCCTCCAATGTGTGTCTTGGTCTTGAGTGTCGCCGTCACAATCTTGCGCCACGAACCTCTAGGCGGGTGTTGGGATCGGCAATGGTCCATCAGAGATCGCTTCCCCTGCCCACCAGTTCCAGTGCCTGCTTGATTAGCGGAATGGCCTGAACCACATCCTTGTCATCCCTTACGTCGACTGCCACTCCCCCGTCATACTTCGATCCGACGAAGTACTTCCACTGTGTCGAGTCCACGGCTATTCCGTTGGCGTCTTCAATCTCGTTGAACCCTGGAGCGAGGAGCAGCAGCAGCCGGCCCGTACGGGGCAACACCTCCACGAAGAAGCCTCCGGCGTGGTAACTGATGGACTGTCCTTCCGCCACTTCCACTATTCCCTGCTCGAACCCCATGACTTGATCTCTCAACCCACGGAACAGCTCACGTGCGTGCTCATCCATCGTCACTCTCTCTACGCTGCCCAGTTCTGCCCGCTTCAATAGTTCCGCTCTCTTGGCCTCTTCCAGCAACGCCGGCGACACCTGCAACTCCTTCCAAACCCTCAATCCTCGGGTCGCCAAGTCAACCCCTCGCCGATGGATTTCAGCGGCAGTCCACACCGCCTGCTCGCGGACGAACTTGTTCAACCGTACGGCGCTATCGGAAAATCCCCCTTTGATCATCTTCTTCGTCTCGAATGATCGATCCGAGATCTCACTGTTGTAAGCCGTTAAAGTAAGATTTCCGAGACGATGTAGCCAGTGTTCTTGGATCGTCTTCCAATCCGACCCCAACATCTTGCGCCACGGTTCCGGAAGACGCTCGTTTTGCGGCATGATGTGTTCGATCGAGTACTCGCTCGTATTGCTGGGTTCCTTCGTATTGAAGTTTTCCAGTCGCTCCAACAGTACTCGGCATACTCGTTTGCCATAGATGTCTTGCTGCTCCAACTGGGATTTGAACTCCTGGTCGCTAGGGAATCTGTAGTTCTCTGATTGACGAGCCAAGCATACTTTCAGACTCTTGAGAGGGTTCTGCTCGTCAATTTGGTGAGCCATCATGGCAAAGACTGACCAATAGCCGCGAGTTTGGAGTCCGCAGATAGCACGTCGAAACACGTAGCTTTCTAGAAGATTCAATGCCTCGGAAAACTCTTCAATAGGCAACGATCCGATGCGCGCGTGACAATCGAAGAGACGCATGACAAGGATCGCAGGGACATCGACTAGTCTCCGAAGTTGCTTCAGCGGTGTGCGTAGGCTCTGGTCAGGATCTCCTCGATCCAAGCTAAACGCAGCGTAATATCGTGCGTGGCACTGAATCTCGGAAAGCGCCTCCTCCAGCCCTCCAGATGCTTCACAAAAGGATGCGAACGAGCGTCGAAACATATAGTAAATAGCATCGGATTTCCCTTGTTTTGTTGCTCTGGTCTTCAACGCGACATAATCACGAGCGAAGTTATCGAAGATGTGTTCATGACCCCGGAATAGGACTTCAATCTTATACCAGATTCTCTCGTAGAGGCGGGTCTGATCAGACTCGGGAAGGCTCATTAGAATGAAATTCCGAATTAGATCGGAAGGACTAAGGTCAAGCCCGGTTGAATTGAGACTTTCGAAAATAGATTGTGGATTGTCGTGCGCGTGGAGCGTAACGTCTACGATTTCGAGTCGATTGATGCCCGTATAGATTATCGTCGGATCTACTTTGGGCACGACCTCCCTGAAGTATCGATAGTTCTCGCGAATGCGCTCGGATTCCTTCGAGGGCGGCTCATCGCAGTCGAGCAAGGCATGCAGGGTCTCATGGTCGTGACGGCGGAGGACTAGCTTGGGCCGGCTGACAGTTGGGAGGTCAACGTTACGTAGGAATTGGGAGTCGAGAGTAGCACTGGTGAGATATGGGTCGCTGTATTCAATTTCCTTTAGATAGTCCCGGAGTGCCGCAACTAGTAGCATCACCGTCGTCAACCTCTGCTGTCCGTCGATTAGCAGCCAGCGTGGTAGATGGGCGGCCGTGTCGTGGGTGGGAGCGTATACGATAGAGCCAACAAAATGCTTGGCGGGTGAAGGCAAGCTAGCAATGTTCAAGACATCCTTCCATAGCTGCGCACACTGCTCCTCTGTCCAGCTGTAATCGCGCTGAAACACAGGAATGATGTACTGTACTTTGCCGTCGACTAGTTTGGTTAGGCTCTGGCTGACTGCTTGCATGGCGTGAGTTGGTGTAGATTGCCTTGACCGCTTGCACGTCAGGCGCTAAGGGTAGATGCGGCAGCTCCTCTGAGCCACCAATCAAGCTGATCATACCGCTATGGCCGGTCACGCGACGATTGTGATCTTGGGGAGCTGTATGCGGTCGTTCAGGGCAGACAATAGTTCGGTAGGGAGTACGTGTTGCACCGGAGGGTCGGCTTCGGCGGCGTGCGCGGCCGCGATGTCGGCACCCGCACTGAGAACCATGAAGACGGACTCCATCCGGATCGAGTTGAACGAGGCCGCGGTGTGTCGGGCTTGATCCCGAATCGGATGGCGGACTGTCTGGTCCGAACGGTCGCGTCGCCGACCTTGCTCTCGTCGCGGGACCGGCCTCGCCTTCGGTCTCGCCCCGCCGTTGTACGACGTCTTGGAAGTACCTGACGCACAAATCGCACGAAGCAAGGAGCTTCGATGGCGGCGGGCGCGATTCTGGATTATCCTCGCACCAAGGAGTTTCCGATATGGATCGCCACCGCCGGGCTCTGCGGTTTCGGCTGGTTTCCCTCGTAGTCTTCGCAGGTTGTTCAGCCATCTGGCTGGAACTGGCCAGTGACGCGCAGACCGAAAGCGACCGCGCGTGGAGCCCGATTCTCGTACTCAACGTCGTTGAGGAAGCCACGGGCGAATGGAGCGCCGCACGCTTTTCGATATCCGTCGACGGCAAGCCGCACGAGCCTCGTTGGATCGGACCTCACGGGCTGCGATTCGTTTCCGTGCACTTGTCCAAGCGCCAAACGAAGGTCGTCACGTACGCTCGGGGCACCGGTCCGGTTTGGGTTCCCCTTACGCGTGGCGCGAAGCGGGTGAAGGTCGACGTCGTCAAGGGACTCGACTACTTGCCGGTGTCCTTGGAAGCGGACGTCAGCGAGGATCCAGTTGGCATCACGGCCGACCTCCGGCGCTGGAATCGCCTTCGCGAGGAGGGGTGGCGCGCAGCCGACGCCCACCTCCACTACGACCGGACCGAGCCGGACGGTGATCGTGACTGGTTCGCAATGATGTCTGGCGACGACATCGCGCACAGCCAGTTCATGACTCTAAGGGGCGGTATGGTGCCCGGCACCTGGGCACGGCAGTTCGCCTTCGGTGAGCGGGGGGAAGCCGCCGATGGCACGAGAACGATCGTGGCAGGCGAAGAGTATCGGGACAGATTGCAGGGCCATATTCTCCTGTTCGGCCTCGGCGATCTGATCGCACCCATCATGGCTGGCGTGCCCGAGGCACCGTACAACTTCCCGACACTCGCAAGCGTGATGAGGCAGGCCCGCGCCACTGGAGCGCTGGCCGGAATCGCCCACGGTGGCAACTTGGGAAACAGTCCCACCGCTCTCGCGGATGCAGTGGGAGGAGCCGCGGAATTCCTTGAAATCGGAAATTGGAGCTGGGAGCTGTGGCCGCTCGACAACTGGTACCGTCTCTTGAATTGCGGCTACGCGCTGCCCGCGACTGCCGGCACCGACTTGCCGAACAATCCGCGCCGGGAGCCCTGGCAGCCGTTCCTCGGGGCGATGCGGATGTACGCAAAGACCGGGAACTCGACCGGCTCCCCAGCTTGGAATGAAGCCGTTAGGCGGGGCGAGACGTTCGTCAGCAGCGGCCCGCTGATCGAGTTCGTCGCGAACGGCGTGGGACCCGGTGGAACGCTCTGCCTGCCCGCCGCAGGCGGGAGTGTCCGCGTGAGCGCGGTGATGCGGAGTCCGCGAGACCTGCAACGGCTCGAGCTCGTCCGAAACGGCGCGGTCGTAGCGGAGGCATCCGAGCAGGTTCGCGAAGGGGCAGTGCGTGCGCTACGCCTTGAGACTGAAGCGCAGTTTGATCGCAGCGGATGGATCGCGGTGCGCGGGGAAGGCGCACCCTCCTTGCTCCCCGGAGGTAATGAAGTTGCGCACACGAGTGCGGTCCGAGTGCTGGTCGCCGGGGAGCCGATCTGGTCGGCGGAAGACGGCGAAGCCCT
>JAJDZN010000096.1 GCA_022824585.1 Bryobacterales bacterium
TGTCGCGATCGGATAGCGTTCCCCAATCCTGAATTCAGCCGCCATGCCGTGCAGGCTGCGAAGGCTCATCTCCTGCAAGGTCTGCGCGGAGCTCGCGTCGAGGCGAGCCAACGCAGATGCGTTACCCAAGGCAACGCCCAGCACTGTCTTTCCTCCGCCAATTCCAACCAAGCGCTCGACGCCGGCAGCGTCCGGCATGGCACCAAACAGAGTGCTGAAGTTCGTCATCGGGAACGTGTCCGGCAAGTCAATGCCTGCGCTGGTAGTGCGGCCGCTGGACACCGCGATCATGCGCAACTCGATCACTACTGCCGCACTCGGAAGCGACAGGTCGCCTGCGAGAGACCGGGCGAGGTTGATCTTGGCTACGGTGTCCCGCAGGAGTATGGTGCCGGCGGTGGTACCACTCTGGAGACGGCGCACATCCAATGCCTGCTGGATGGCCTGGACGATCTCAGCGGCACCCTCGGGACCTAGCGCGCTATCCAGCGGAATCGTAGCCAGCGCAACGGTCTCATATACGGCACGGCTCGGAGCCGTCCCCGGCACCACTAGGAACTCGTCATCGCTGATAGGCACTGCTATTGACTTGCCCAGAGCGCCCAAGATGCGCATCGCGCAGCGGAATCCGCACTCGGACAGATCGGCCCGGATCAAAGTGTCGCCATCGAAATCCTCGGTGAATACGGCGTGGACGCCGAATTCTCGGGCGACTTCCTCGTACGCTTGCCGGATCGAGTCCCGGAAGCGGAATGCCGCTTCGTGCTGGGCATAGCGCAGCATCGCAGGCTGGCGCGGCTGCGGGCCGTCTCGGTTGACGGTGATGGTGGCCGCAGGCGCCGTCTCTTCCTCCATTTCCGAGAGCGATCGAAACTCCCAAGAATCCGGCGCGAGAGCGAGCGCGGTCTGATATCGCCCGGCAGCGGCCAAGAGCTGGGCAGCGCCGCGCCGAACGCTGTGCGCCGCCCGCACGTACTCGGCGTTCCCAGGGTCCAATGCCCGGGCGCGGTTGTAGAGCAGCAAGGCCTCGATGTGGCGCCCCTGCCGCTGCGCAGCGTTGCCCTTGCGAAACAACTCGTTGGCGGAAGGCCCCGCCCACAGCCAAGGGACCAGCACCAAGGCCGCAAGTACGGCGAGCGATTTCGACCGGAGCGAGGTCAAGACTGTAAGGAATGACGTTCAACTCCGCGCGGGTGTGCAACGGGAATCAGGGAGTTGGCGGCGGAAACACAATTCCGAGGCACGCACGCATCGGGGCTTCCTGGTAGCACCGACTGCCAGTGCACCCTCCAGTCCCAAGCCGTGATCGGACCGCCTCTCGGTAAGTCCGAGGATCAGACTGGCGTATGGATGTTCAAGCCCGGGATGTCAATGAAGTCGGCAAGGTTCTGGGTCCATAGCTCCGCCCCACGCGCGATCGCACAAGCGGCTATCGCAAGATCGACTTCGCGTGACCTAGATCGCCCTACGGAGCGATACAGCTCAGCGGCTTCAATCGCCTCAGAGGGACCGAACGAAACGGCCTCGTCGGACGGGAACAAGGCTTCCTGCAGAGCCAGTTCGGCCAGATTGCGAGGCCCGCGGCGCCATTCGAACAATACCAGCGCAGGAATCGCCATCCGAGTCCCCCTCGCAAGGGCGGAACGCAATGCGGGGCCCAACCGCTGCGAACCGGTCAAGGCATCGATCAGGACCGACGTATCGAGTAGGATCATTCAGCCCTCGTAGCCCGACCTCCAGCACGCCGACTGGCTCGAATTTCCTCAAGCTCTCGTTCGACATCCTCATCCGCCCTAGGCGGCAAATTGGACGAGAGTTCATCGAACGCCGTAAGCATGCGGATCCGCTCTGCCTCCGTTAGGCGGTCGATGCTGGCGTGGTATTCCTGGATCGCATCTCGAACTACTCTGCTCTTAGGTTTGCCAAGCCGATCGGCCGCATCGTTCAGCATGGTTACGGTCTCCGGGGCGAGCGAGAAGGTCACCTTTATCGTTGCCATAACAATACCATACTACCATATAACGGCATTGATCCGGAATGCGCCCAGCAGGGGCACCCCTGAGTCATCAGGTGTTGGCAGGTTGGCAGAAGAGAACGGCTGTCAATCGGGCTGTGGATCTGAATACCGCCGACAACAAGCTGCATGTTGATGAAGACGGCAGTTGGAGGCCCGTGACTGATCGAACTGCCTACAATAAGCTCCGATTATGCTGTCAGGATGCTAGCATAATTGATGGAGATGACGTCATGGCTGCGATAACCGTGCGCCGACTCGATGAATCCGTGGTGCAACGATTGAAAGCTCGGGCCGAAATCAACGGCAGATCGCTTGAGGGAGAAGTTCGCCAGATTCTCGGCGCCGCGGTCGATAACGATATGGATGTTAGGAAACGTGTCTTCCGTGCTCGTATCGAGCAGTTGCAGAAGGAAATCACGCTGAAGGGTCCGCATACCCCGAGCGAAGTTCTGATTCGAGAGGACCGAGATCGCAACCACGGCAGATGACAATGCGAATCGTGGTCGATGCCAGTGTCGCGGCCAAGTGGCTGCTTCCCGAATCTGACTCGGGGATCGCGGTGCGGCTGCTTGACCCGTCGTACGAACTGTGCGCTCCCCGATTACTGGCGTCAGAGGTCGCCAATGTCTTGTGGCGAAATGCACTAGCGGGATCTCTGGACAGATACGAAGCAGGTCGTCTGGCCAACGAGGTGACGTCGATGTCGCTGAATTGGGCGGAGGACGAAGCAACGTCCGTGGATGCAGTGCGAATCGCAATCGAACTCGGTCACCCTGCGTACGACTGCATGTACTTGGCCCTTGCGCTTCGGATTGGCACCGAAGTGGTCACGGCTGATAAGCGGTTCATTTCGGCAGTGGCTAGAACGAGATACAAGCCGGTCGTGGTTCCGCTATGGGAGTTCTTCGGTAAGGACGATATCGGCCGCGTTCACATGCAGACTCGGTAGCCGGAGGACCACATCGCCGGGTGGTCAGTTCACGTCGGCCCGGATCGCCAAGCCGACATGAGGACTGGCAACCGTGGAGCTTGGAACGGTCCAGCTGCAATAAGATCTCCAACTTTCGCGTATATCACATACGCAAAAGTTGGAATTTGGGCTCTCTTCGACCTGCTCCTACCTAAACAGACAACCTTGCCAGTAGGCCAGCTGGAGGGCGTGGCGAGGGCGATCTGAGCCCAAGAGGCCAAGGCAGGGGCAGGCCCGTGTCTAGGTTTCCGCGTGGGGCTGGAATTCAGAGTAGGCATCAAAGCTCCTTGCGCGAATTCGGAGAAACGCCGCGGACTGCCGGCAAGCCACGAGCCCGAGGAACCGGTGTGCGGCCGCTTTACTCGAACCAGAGTTAAGCTCGGCGTAGGGATGCTCAAGCCTGGGATGTCGCTGAAATCGCTAAGCTTCTGGGTCCAATGCTAGGTGCCGAGCGTAATCGCGTAGCTGGATATGGCGAGATCGACTTCGCGTGCCCTGGGGGCGTCCGACGGAGCGATACAGGTCTGCCGCTTGAATCGCCTGGAAGAGGCCAAGCGAGATGGTCTCGTCTGAATGGAACAAAGCTTCCTTCAGCGCTAACCGCTACACGATGTCTTTTGGCGAAACGTGCTTCTGACTCGCACCGAATTCCTGAAGTATCGAGTCCAGACCAGTGCCCATCCCAGCGCGACAGCCACTATCACGCCTAGGGGCTGTACTACCGCCAGCAGTTCGTCGCCACGCAACGGCGGCGCATCGTCGCTACTCATCGGGAACAGAATCACACTGATCGAACGCAGAATCATCAGTGCGGCCATGATCCACAACGCAGCAATATTCCACCGCGGTGCCTTGGGGGACTTCCGAAGAACGAGCAGTAACGGAACTGCAAGCAGGACGAAGATCGCGAGCATGAGACCAACCGGATACTCGAAGAACCACCCCGAGAGTCCCATCGAATAGATCGTCAATAACGGGATCGAACCGATGACATAAACGACGATCCAACCGCCTAAGCCCTCTTCATCGTTTCGTTTCAGCGGAACCTGTTTTCCTAGTGCTGATTTCCGCCATCGACGAATCGAGTGCTCATTGCGACTCACGCGCGAACGCAATCTCCTAGCCCTCGGCATAACCGGCGCAAAACGACCGCGGCCCACATCTTGCGATAACGCGTGGGGCATGATCGGTCAT
>JAJDZN010000255.1 GCA_022824585.1 Bryobacterales bacterium
TGCCATCAACCACGTCTGCGGCCACCAAGATCTGGATCCCGTGGCAGATCGAGAACACCGGCTTGCCCTGCGCGACAAACTCCCGCACGATGTCCACGACGCGCTGGATATGCCGCAAGAACTCCGGCGCCCTGCCGCCCAGCAGCAGCACTGCGGCATACTTGTCCACGTCCACGTCGTCAAACGCGACGTTGGCGTCGAGCCCGTAACCTTGCCGCTCGATGTAGGTGTCCCAGCCGGGCTCGAAGTCGTGCATGACCAGATGGAGCCGGCGAGCGGAGGGAGCGGCCACGACGGGTTCGTAGCCCGCCTCCTGAAAGCGGTGGAGGGCAAACAGCGCCTCGTAGCTCTCGCCGGCGTCTCCGGTAACGAGCAAGATCCTCTTCGCCATATGTCACGATTCTACCGACCGGCGGCGCGCCCGCCCGAGAGGCGTCCTAGAGATTCCTCAGGAAGTAGTTGTGCAACCGCTCGCGCCCGATCGTCGTGCCCTGTCCGTGGCCGCAGACCACGCTGATTTCGTCGTCGAGCGGGAGCAGCTTGGTCTTGATCGAGCGGAGTATCTGGCCGTAGTCACCGCCGGGGAGGTCGGTCCGGCCGATCGAGTCCCGGAACAGCGTGTCCCCGGCGATCAGCTTGTTCTGGGCGGCCATCAGCAGGCAGACGCTTCCTTGCGTGTGCCCGGGGGTGTGGAACACTTCGAAGCTCGCTCCGGCCATCTTGAGCAGATCCCCGTCATTGAGCGCGACGTCGATAGAAGTCCCGTCCGGCTCCGGCATGCCCAGCCAGCTGGCCTGGTCCGGGAGGGCTTTGACGAGCCCATAGTCAGCCTCGTTCATGTAGATCGGCGCCCCAGTCAGAGCCCGGAGCCTGCCGGCAGCTCCGATGTGATCGATGTGCGCGTGGGTGATGACGATCCACTTGACCTTTAGCCCGTGCCTCCGCAACACCGATTGAATGCGGCCGATTTCGTCGCCTGGGTCGATCACAACCGCCTCGCGGGTGCTCTCGTCGCCAATGATCGAACAGTTGCACTGCAGCATGCCGACAGGCATGGTTTCGTGGATCATCGCTGGTATGCTATCAACTTTTTAGTGACGGCCAGCGAAGCGTTCCACCAGCGCGCGGCGTGGAGCGATCTGTCGGCGCGCGGCAGGCTCCGCGCAACCGGCGAAGATCGAATCCGGCTACTCCACGCGATCTGCAGCAATGACATCGAGGGCTTGGCGCCGGGGCAAGGAGCCTATGCGTTCTTCTTGACCGCGCAAGGCAGAATCCAATCCGACAGCCACATCTTTGTCGACCGCGATCATGTCGTGATCGACTGCGAGCCGGAAGCCGCGGACGCGCTGAGGCAGCACATCGAGAGCTACATCATCATGGACGATGTCGGCCTCGAAGCGGTCTCGGCGGAGACCGCTCGATTGGGCGTCGCCGGACCGGACGCAGCCAGCGCCGTCACCGCCATGGGCCTGCCGGCGCCCGCAGGACGATTGACCTTCGCATGGAACGGGACGACCTGCGTCCGCCAGGGCTTGGTCGCGGGCAGAGATGGCTTCTGGATCGAAGTCCCGGCACCGCAGGGCCCAGCCTTGGCGGACCAGCTCCTAGCCGCAGGGGCGCGTCATGCAACCGCCCAAGAGTGCGAGGCAAACCGAGTCTTGATGGGCGTCCCTCGCTTCGGCGCCGACTTCGGCCCCAAGAATATTCCCCATGAGACCCAGCAGCTCTGCGCCGTCTCGTTCACGAAGGGCTGCTACACCGGCCAAGAGATCGTCGAGCGGGTGCGGTCGCAAGGCCAAGTGCGCCGCCTGCTGGTCGGTATCGAGCTCGACTCCGCAGCCGTGCCAGACGAGACAGTGGTGCGGTATCAGGACAGTGCACTGGGAGAGATGACTTCGGCGACACCGGGATGCGGGCCTGGGGGCAAAGCCCGCGGATTCTCGATCGTCCGGCGCGAAGCGGCAGGCGCGGGCACGGCGATCCGCGTCGGCGATACCGCAGGGGTGGTGATCGACGTCTCCCGAAACTGAGCCGAGCGGGACTTCGAGACGCCGTCCGGGCAGACCGTGCCGACGGACCGGCAGCGATTCCGGCGCGGCGTCCAGTGCGCGGAACGAGCTCTGCGCCAGTCGCGGCGGAGGCATGATACGCTCTAGTCGCAGTTCATGTTTGATTCCTGCGGAGCGACCCACGCCGGGAACGTCCGGGCCAACAATGAAGACCGCTTCGACTCCGTGCCTGAGCGCGGCTTCTTCGTCGTGGCCGACGGCCTCGGCGGCGCGGCAGGCGGCGAGCGCGCCTCGGCGCTCACGGTAAAGACGCTTGTCGAAGAGGTGCGCAGCGCGCAGGCAGCGCCGACCGCGGCCACCATCATGCAGGCGATCGAACTGGCCAATAAGCGAGTCCGCTGGGAAGCTGAGAACGATCCCTGCCTAGAGGGCATGGGCTGCACGGTCACGGCAGCGGTCGCGCAGCCCGACCGAGTCGAGATCGTCAACGCTGGCGATAGCCGGGCCTATCGCTTCTCGCGCGGGAAGCTAGAGCAGCTGACAGCAGACCACACTTGGGTCAGCGCGATCGCCCAGGCCTCCGGGCTGAGCGAAGCCGAGCTGAAAAACCATCCGAAGCGCCACGTGCTCACCAAGGCCGTCGGGGCAGAGTACAAGGTGGCCGCTGACATCGTGGCGTCGGACTTCCACGCGGGCGACATCCTGCTTCTATGCAGCGATGGCTTGCATGGCGTCACCTCGCCCGATGTGATCGCCAGCACGCTCGACCGCGAAGGATCGCTGCAAGACAAAGCGCAGTGGCTGATCGACGCAACGCTCAGGCTGGGCGCTCCCGACAACGTGACCGTGGTACTGGCGCGCCACGCAGACGCCCCACAATAACCCGCCTGCGGCGGCCTAGCGCAGGTCTTGGCGACGTTCTGTGAGCGACTCGATGCGCTCTTCGTCCAAGCCATAGCCGAGCCCGGGAGCGTCGCTGACAGCGATCGTTCCCTGTCGGCTGACCTGCACGGGCGGATCGATCACGTCTTGGCTCCAGTAGCGCTTCGAAGCCGAGACGTCTCCCGGAAGCACGAACCCCGGCAGGGTTGACAGCGCAATGTTGTGCGCCCGGCCGATACCCGCCTCCAACATCCCCCCGCACCACACCGGCACGGCCGCTTGGCGGCAAACATCGTGGATGCGCAGCGCTTCGGCGAACCCGCCGACGCGACCGAGCTTGACGTTGATGATGCCGCACGCCCCGAGGCGGATCGCCTGGCGGGCGTGATGGGCCGTGCGGATGCACTCGTCCAGGCATATAGGAGTCTTCAACTGCGCCTGTAGCTCGGCATGATCGATCAATTCGTCGTGAGCCAAGGGCTGTTCCAGCATCATCAGGCCGAATTCGTCCAGCCGCTGCAAGCTCTCGAGATCATCGAGCGAATAGGCAGAGTTGGCGTCTGCCATCAGCCGGATATCGGGAAACTGCCTCCGCACCGCCCGTACGACATCGGCGTCCCACCCGGGCTTGATCTTGATCTTGACGCGCTGATAGCCAGCTTCGACCTCGGCTCCGATCAGCTCCAGCAGCTCGCTGACGGAGTTCTGAATGCCGATCGAGACGCCACACGCGACCTCGCGCCTCGCGCCGCCAATGTGCTGCCACAGAGGCCGCCCCAGCTTGCGCGCCTCCAATTCCCAGCAGGCCGCCTCCAAGCCGCCGCGGGCCATTCGATGCCCGCGGATCGCGTGGCTGAGCCGCCCGACATCGGCCGCCGACTCTAGCTCCTTGCCCAGGACTCGCGGGGCGACAAAGTCGCGCAGCACGAGCCAGGCCGCGTCGACCCACTCCTCGTTGTAGAACGGACGCTCGCCGCAGGTGACCTCGCCCCAGCCGATGGCGCCGTCGGAGTCTTCCACCTGCACCAGCAGGATCTGCCGTTCCGTGGTGCGACCGAAGCTGGTCTCGAACGGGCGCACCAAGGGCATGCGGATCTTGCGCAAGCCGATCCTGGTCAGGCGCATGGGCATCGCGGCTAGCGCCTCTGGCAGCGCGGGCAATAGTGCGTGCTCCGCTGAGCTACGATGATGCGCCGCAACGTGGCGCGACAACTCGCGCACGGTTGGCCGGTCTTGCCGTAGACCTGCGTGCGCAGCTGGAAGTAGCCCGGGCTTCCCTGGCCGTCCACATAGTTGTTGATGCTGGTCCCGCCCGCCGAGATCGACTCTTCCAGCACGTCGCGGATCGCTTGGTGCAGCGCGCGCGCCTTGCGCGGGCTGACGCTGGCCGCGCTGCGCTCGGGGTGCAGCCTGGCACGATACAGGGCCTCGTCGGCGTAGATGTTGCCCAGGCCCCGCACGAACTCTTGGTTCAACAGCAACGCCTTCAGCCGCGTCGAACGCTCTGAGAGGCGTTTGGTGAAATCCCGCGAGTCGATCTCCAGGGGCTCCGGCCCCAGTCGGGCCAGCCGCTCCGGGAAGTCCTGCGACCACTGCCACTTGCCGAACTTGCGGATGTCATGGAATACAACGTGGGTGCCGCCGAAGAGGAACATTTCCGCGCGGGTGTAGGGGCCCGGCTGGGCATTCAGCAGGAGATTTCCGGTCATGCGCAGGTGGATCCACAGAAACGAGCCCCGGCCGTGCTTGCTCAGCCGGAACAGCAGGTACTTGCCGTATCTGCCAACCTCGTCAATGCGCTGTCCCGCCAGTCGCGCGCTCGTCTCGTCGGGATTCCCGACACACGTGCGCGGCCAATGAAAAACAACGCGTTCGATCGTCCTGCCCTGCAGATGCGGGGCCAGCGAGCGCTTGACCGTCTCGACTTCTGGAAGTTCCGGCATCCCTCATTCCACGGCAGGCGCGAGCCGCCCGCCATCAGTCGCCCGAGCCCACCATCGCCGGCAGCACGCTGCCGATCTCGCCATGCACCACCAAGTCGGCGATGTCGTCCAAGGCTGTCCTGTCTCGATTCACGATCACCAGCCGCGCGCCGGCGCGCTTGGCCAAGCGCGGGATGGACGCCGCAGGCTCCACGACCAGCGACGAGCCCACTGCCAGCAGCAGGTCGCAGCTCTCGGCCGCGGCTTGTGCCTCTTGCATCACGTCCAGCGGCATGGACTGGCCGAACGAGATCGTCGCGGGCTTGAGCAATCCGCCACAGAGCCGGCAGAGCGGCGCCTTCTCGCCGGCCTCGACCCGCTCGCAGGCCTCGTCGGATGTGATGCGGTCCCCGCATGACAGGCAGACCGCCTCGGTCGTGGTGCCGTGCAGTTCCAACACCTTCTCGGCCGGCAGGCCCGCCTTCTGGTGCAGCCGCTCGATATTCTGCGTGACCAGCGCGACCAGCTTGCCACTCCGGTGCAGGTCGACGAACGCTTGATGGCCGGCGTTGGGGCGCGCCAGCCGCATGGCGGGCCACGCTTCGACCTTCTGTCGCCAGTACTCGATCCTTCCCTCTTCGCTCGTCACGAATTCCTGGAAGTCGATGATGCGGTTGCGCGCCCAAACACCGTTCGGGCTGCGGAAGTCGGGTATGCCCGACTCGGTCGAAATCCCGGCTCCGGTGAAGCCCACGATGCGCGACGCGGCGGCGATCCAATCCCGGGGCTCGCGCAGGTCCACCTCGGGCATCCTAGCACGCAGCGCGAGCGGGCCAAGGGGCCCGCGCTACCATGGGGCCAATTCGGAGGCATTGATGTTCGAGTTTCGAGGCGTCGACTTCATGGAGTTCGACTCGCTCCTGAGCGAGGAGGAGTTGCTGGTGCGGCAGACTGCGCGCCAATTCGTCGAGGATCAATTCATACCGTTGATCACGCAGCACTTCCGCGACGGCACGTTCCCCAACGAACTGACGGCGCCGATCGCCGATCTCGGGTTCTTCGGCGCGAACCTTGACGGCTACGGCTGCGCCGGCCTGAGCAACGTCGAGTACGGGCTGGTCATGCAAGAGCTCGAGCGCGGCGACACTGCGCTGCGCAGCTTTGTCTCGGTGCAGAGCAGCCTGTCGATGTACGCGATCCACTCGTACGCGACCGACGAGCAGAAGCAGCGCTGGCTGCCGGCCATGCAGCAGGGCAAGGCGATGGGCTGTTTCGCGCTGACCGAGCCCAACTTCGGATCGAATCCCTCGGGCATGCTCACGCGCGCCGTGCGCGACGGCGACGAGTACGTGATCAATGGCGAGAAGACATGGATCACAAACGGCAGCCTGGCGGACATCGCGGTGGTCTGGGCCAAGCTCGACGATACCGACAGGATCCACGGCTTCCTGGTGGAAACGGACCGGCCCGGCTTCAGCGCCGTCGACTTGCACAACAAGCTCTCCATGCGGGCTTCGACAACCTCCAGCGTCGGGTTTTCCAACGTCCGCATCCCGGCAGCCAACATCCTGCCGGAGGCCAAGGGGCTCAAGGCTGCCCTCGGCTGCCTCACCAACGCCCGCCTGGGAATCGCCTGGGGCGCGATCGGGGCGGCCATGGCGTGCTACGACTGCGCCCGGCAGTACACGATCCTGCGCAAGCAGTTCGACGACCGGCCGATCGCCTCGCACCAGCTCGTTCAGAGCGAGCTGGCGTGGATGATCAGCGAGATCACGAAGGCGCAGTTCATCACCCTGCACGCCACCCGGCTCAAGGACGCAGGGCGGCTGAGCCATGTCCACGTGTCAATGATCAAGCGCAGCAACGCCGAAATGGCCTTGGAAGTCGCGCGCCGGGCCCGCGACCTGCTCGGAGCCAACGGGATTACCGACGAGTACCCGATCTTCCGTCACATGTGCAACCTCGAGACCGTCAAGACATACGAGGGCACGCACAATATCCACACGCTGATCCTCGGCTCGCACGTGACCGGGATTCCGGCGTTCACGTAGGCACGGGAGCGGACCGCTCTGCGGAGCCCACGACAGCGGCGAGCTCGCGCATGTCGTCGACCAGGATGTCCGGCGGGTATCGGTCGAAATCCTCCGGACGCAAGCCGTAGCGGACGCCCGCGCAGTCCGTGCCCGCGTTGCGCGCGGTCAGCACGTCCACCGAACTGTCGCCGATCATCAGCGTCCTGGCAGGGCTGAAGCCGAGTTCGCGCATGATTCGACGGAGCCCATACGGATCAGGCTTCTTGGTGCGAAAGCTGTTGCCGCCGTAAACCCTCGCGAAGACCTCGCCCAATCCCAGGCCGGCGACCAGATCGCGGCTGAAGCGCTCGGGCTTGTTCGTCAGCACGGCCATGGCTAGTCCCGCCGCGTCCCACGCAGCGAGAGCTTCCCGCACGCCTGTGTACAGGACGGTGTGGTCCAGCATGTGCTCGCGGTAGTACTGCAGGAAGTGGGCCAGGCCCCGGGCCACCTGGGCGTCCGAAGCACCGGGCCCGAGCGCCCGGCGGATCAGCATCTCGGCCCCGTCGCCCACGAACGAGGCAACAGCGGAAGTCGGCAGGGCCGGCAGGCCGGCATCCGCCCTGGTGGCGTTGACAGACTGCGCCAGATCCTGCGTCGAGTCGATCAGCGTCCCGTCCAGGTCGAAGACGAGCAGTTCGTACGCTGGCTTCACAGAGAATCCGCCCGCTAGATTTCTAGCAGGGCCGCAATGCCCTTGCGCAGGTCGGCGAAGATCTGGTCCGGCGGCCGGTTGGCGTCGATTACGGTGAAACCGTAGCGCTCGGAGAGCGAATCGAGAACCTCGATCAGCCTGGCTTGATAGCCGCGGAAGCTCTCGTATCGATTGGAGCCGTAGGGCACGTCCATGCCGCTCTCCCAGTACTCGAAGTACCGCCGGCCGCGCGCGGTGCGCGCCACGATCTCGTCGACCGAGGCGCGCAAGTAGAACGTGGCATGGGGGACAAGGGCGCACCCGGCCACCCGCTCGAGCCATTCAGAATCCTGGTGACGGGCCACGGAGCGGGCGACGACCGAGTAGAAATAGCGGTCCGTCAGGACCACGAAACCGGCCCGCAGGGCTGGCACGATGACGCGCTCCAAGCGATCGGCGAAGTCGGCCATATAGAACAGGCCCATGGTGAGGGGTCCGAGCGTGTGGCCGTTCTTGGCCTCTTGCAGGCCCTCCTTGGTGAGCGTGGAGCGGGTCATGCCAGTGTCGACCACGGCGTGGCCGTTGGCCTCGAGCCAGTTGCGCAGGCGCTCCACTTGTGTGCTGCGGCCCACGGAGTCTGGCCCCTCGATGACAATGAGCTTTCCCTGCAGTTCCGTCAGGTCGACGTTGGGCAGCGGGTCAGCGTAGAAGGCAAGCGGCGCGGGGCTCTTGTTAGTCATGCTCGGCGCTCGCTCTTGGGCTGGCGCAGGATGTCCTTCTCTAGGGCATCACCGATGGTGTCCATCACGATCTCTCGCACTTGGCGCTGCTGCTCTTGGATCGTCCCGGTCGCGTCGATGACATGAAAGCCCATCTCCTCCGCCATCGAGTCGTACTCATGCAGGATGCGCTCCTGGAAGAGCGCGAAGCTCTCCTGGATGTCGGAGCTGAGATTGAGATCCATGCCGGCCTCGTAGTACTTGAGGGCGGCGCGCCCGCCCAGGATGCGGTCGAGCGCGACATTGAGGGGCACGCGGAAATAGAACGCCAAGTCTGGCTTGATGGCCATGCGGTAAAGGTTGCGAACCCACTGGGGACGCACGCCCCGGGCGACGTCGCGGGCGAAGGCCGTGAAGGCATAGCGGTCGGCGCAGACCACGGCACCTGCCTCCAGCATCGGCAGAATGTGGCGCTCGAGCCGATCTGCAAAGTCGGTCGCGTGGATCAGGCTGAAGGTGGTGGGCGTGAACATCTGCTTGCGCTTGCCCTGGCGTGTGGTGCCGCGGACGATCGAAGACGAGTTCCACTCGCTGAACGAGACTACGAGGCGCTTCGACCTGAGCCACTGGCTCAGCAGCGAGAGCTGGGTGGACTTGCCGGAGCCATCAATGCCCTCGACAATGATCAGCTTGCCGGAGTACGAATTGGGACGAAAGCCATCCATCTTCCGTGAGCGTCAAGTCTATCACTGGCGCGCAAAGCCATGCCAACGTATTCGGGCGGGATCGTGAACAGTCAAGCCGGGTAGCATCAGCGAGGGTCGGCCAGCCAAGACGGGTTCCTGCCCCGTCCGCCCGCGCAAGATCAGCTCGAGCGCTCGCGCCGCCGAAATCTCCGCCGGACGGCGGCCTCCGCCCCCTGGCTACTCCTGCCGATGCCGCTTCAGGTAGCGCGCCACGGCTTCGACGGTCTCGAACCAGATCCGATTGTTCGGATCTTGCAGGAAGGGGACAAGTCTCTCGAGCATTTCGATCCGGGTAGTCTGAGGCCCCGAGTGGCCGATCTCGTGTCCTGCCAGCACCAGCCACTGCCCTGCTTCGCGGGCATTCTCGACGAGGGTCTTGACCTCCGGGAAGTCCTTGCCGTCCATCGACATGCCGCTGACTTGGGCAGGATCGTGAAAGGTCGGGTCGTTCGGCGTCTCGTCAATCCAGCCGCGGCCGGCGAGGAAGAGTTCGGCGACGAGCGGGACATAGCTTTGGGCAGCGCGTCCGCGTCCTACGAAGGTCTGCCCGCATGGATAGGCGAACGTGACCGGAGTGACGCCCAGCATCTGTTCGAGGCGCCGATTGCCCTCAAGGAGCTCCTGGCGCATGCGCTCAAGCGTGTAGTCCTCCAACGCGGCTTCCCGCGACCACTCGAAGTTCCCAGTGCAAGGATGCCGCACCGAGTGGTTGCCGATCTCGTGGCCCGCCGCTACCAGCCTCTTCCAGCCGGCGAGCTTGGCCTCGACGTGCACCGGCACGACATAGAAGGTCGCCCGCGCGTCCAAGCGGGCCAGCACCGCCTGCCCAGTGTCGACCTGTGACGCGCGGGCGTCATCGAAGCTCAGGCTGACAGCCGCGCGCTTGCCATCGGGCCACCGGAACGCAGCTTCCGCTGACTGCGCCCAGCCGGCAACAGGTCCCAACAAGCAAGCCGGGAGCAACAGCAGGATGGCGAAGAGACGCACCGACAGAGTCGCACGCTGACCGCTTCTGGTTCGATTGCGGATCACGATGGAACTGGGCGTGTAGCCGAAGCATGCGCTTTGCCCGGCCGCGTCCTGCAGACACTTCGCTCCGAGTGCCGCTATCGTACCCGAGTCCGGCCCGCTCGAGAATCATGGCGGCACGGAGACCTGCGGAGATATTCCGAAGCCCGGTCGTCGCGGGGAGAGTGGAGCTGGATCTCGGCTCGCGCGCGCCGTGGAAGATGCGAACTCTCCAAGTCGATCGTTCAGGCACGGCCTCGCGCCCGGGTCGGCCGGAGCCCGCGGGGAGGGATCTCCGTCCCCTAGGCTCCGGCGGGTCGGATCGAAGGCTCCGGCCGCAAGCCTTGTACGATTGGATTGATGCTGCAAGCCCGAATCGATGCCATGTACGATCAGAACCGCGAATCGTACACGCATCAAGATCTGGAGATATTCTCCGAGTTCAAGGCCGCGCTCAACGACGGCTCGGTGCGAGCCGCCGAGCCGGACGCTTCGGCAACGCCGCACGGCTGGCGCGTGAACGCTTGGGTCAAGCGCGGCATCCTCGTGGGATTCCGCATGGGAAAGAGCGTCGACATGTCCGAGCCGGGCAGCCGCTTCAAGTTCATCGACAAGTCCACCTACCCGCCGCGCGACCTCACTGTGGAAG
Organism: Bryobacterales bacterium; assembly: GCA_022824585.1. Taxonomy (GTDB): domain Bacteria; phylum Acidobacteriota; class Terriglobia; order Bryobacterales; family UBA6623; genus VXMF01. The sequence goes on from JAJDZN010000255.1 coordinate 10,645, forward strand.
ACAGCGTGCGGCTCGTGCCGGGCGGCTCCAGCCTGCGCGACGGCTGCTATATCGGCCGGCGCGTGACGTGCATGCCGCCCATGTATGTCAATGTGGGGGCCTACGTCGACGACGGCTCGATGGTGGATTCGCACGCTCTCGTAGGCAGCTGCGCCCAGATCGGCAAGAACTGCCACCTCAGCGCCGCCGCCCAGATCGGCGGGGTCCTCGAGCCGGTCGGCGCCCTGCCCGTGATCATCGAAGACAACGTGCTGGTGGGAGGCAACACGGGAGTCTACGAAGGCACGATCGTCAAGCATTCCGCCGTCCTGGGCGCGGGCACGGTGCTGACCCGCTCCACGCCGGTGTACGACATCGTGCATGGCGTCGTGCACCGCGCCTCGGGCGACGAGCCGCTGGTGATTCCGCCGGGAGCGGTCGTCGTTCCGGGGTCGCGCCCGATCGCCTCGGGCAAGGGACGCGACATGGGGCTGTCGCTCTACGCCCCGGTTATCGTCAAATACCGCGACGAGCGCACGGATGCGCGGGTGGAATTGGAATCCCTATTGCGCTAGGGCACCCCTGTCTCCCGCCCTCGCGACGGCTCACGGTTCATGTCTGCTTCCGATCCATCCCAAGCAAGCGTTGCCGGCCTCGCGCGGTCAAAGTCGGAACTCGCCGAGCTGATCCGCAAGCGGGTCGGCACCCGCCTCTTCGTAAACGTTTCGAACCGCGAGCCGTTCGTGCACAGCTTCGGCCCCGACGGCCAGGTTCGCGCTCAAGCGGCCGTGGGCGGCCTGACGCTCGCGCTGAACTCGGTGATGCAAGCGGTCGGGGGCGTCTGGGTGGCTCACGGCTCGGGGGATGCCGATCGCGCGAGCGCTGATCCCGAAGGCCGGCTGCGAGTCCCTCCCGACAACCCTGCCTACGACCTTCAGCGCGTCTGGCTGACCAGCGAAGAAAACGACGGCTATTACAACGGCTGCGCCAACCAAGCGATCTGGCCCATCTGCCACCTGGCCTTCACCAAGCCCGTGTTTCGCACCGCCCACTGGGAGGCCTATCGCAAGGTCAACGCCAAGTTTGCAGCTGCGGTGTCCCGCGTGGTGGGCGATCAGGACGCGATCATCTTCATCCAGGACTATCACTTCGCACTGCTCCCGAGGCTCATCAAGCAGCGTTGTCCCAACGCAGTTTGCGTGCATTTCTGGCACATCCCCTGGCCTCTGCCCGAAGTGCTCGCGATGTGTCCATGGCACGAGCAGATCCTCGACGGCGTGCTGGGGAACGATGTCTTCGGCGTCCATGTGCCGGAGTACGCCGAGCGCTTCCTGCGGGCCGCGCGGACGCGCGCAGGCTGCGACATCGCCGACTCGCGAACCCTGCTCCGGGACGGACGCCCTGTGCGAGTGCAGGCCTTCCCGATCTCGATCGACTTCGACCGAGTCTCCCGGAGGGCTTCCGGCGCGGCGTGTGACGAGGCAGTCAGCGAGCTTCGCGAGCGCTATCGCTTGGACGGCAAGTTTGTCGTGCTCGGCCTTGATCGCATCGATTACACCAAGGGCGTGATCGAGCGCCTGCAGGCGATCGAGCGAATGCTCGCGCTGCACCCGGAGATGCGCGCGAAGACGGCCTACATCCACGCCGGCGCTCCCAGCCGCACCGAGATACCGGCTTACCGCGACCTGCACGAGGCGGTCGCCGCGATCGAGAAGCGCATCAACGCAGGCGGCAGCGGCAGGGAGCCCGGCCCGGTCATTTCGATCCAGCGGCAGCTGGGGGATGACGACGTGCTGGCGCTGTACCGCCTGGCTGACGTGTGCGTGGTGAGTTCGCTGGAAGACGGCATGAATCTGGTTGCCAAGGAGTTCCTGGCCGCCCGCAACGACGAGCGCGGGCACCTGCTGCTGAGCGAGTTCACGGGCGCGGCCTGGGAGCTGCCGGGAGCAGACTGCTTCAACCCCCTCGCAGTCGACGATTTCGCCGAGCGCCTGTTCGCGCTCAGCAGCCGAGCAGACGCTGACGGCGGACAACGCATGAGGCGCCTGCGCGAGCATGTCCGCACCCATAACATCTACGGCTGGATCGGCAGCATCCTCCAAGCCGTGCCTGGCCAGCCGGACGCGCAGTGATCCACTTGCTCGAGCACTGGACGGCGGTGGCCGGTCGCCTGACCCAGGCCGAGCGGCTGTTGCTGATGCTGGATTTCGACGGCACGCTCGCACCGATCGTGCCGCGGCCCTCCGATGCGCGCATTCCTGATGCCGCGCTGCCGACGCTCCGCAAGCTGCAGGCAAGCCCGCGCGTCACCCTGGCGATCGTGAGCGGGCGCGGCGCGCGCGACGTGCGCGCATTGGCGGGCTTGGCCGACGTTCACTACTTCGGCAGCCACGGCCGAGAGCGCATCCGTCCGGGCAGCGCCGAGGTCGAGTCCAGCCCGGCCGGCCTGTCGCAGATCCGCGCATGCTGCCAGCGCCTCGCGGACGAGTTGGGTCAAATCGAGGGATTCCAGGTCGAGGACAAGGGCACGGCGGCGGCGGCACACTTCCGCAACGTCGATGCACGGCACTGGCAGCGTGTGGAGCGCGCGGTCCGCCAAGCAGCGGCCATCGGATCCCTCAACGTCAGCCAAGGCAAGCGAGTGTTCGACATTACCCCGAACGATGGCGTCGACAAAGGGACAGCCGCTCTGGAGCTCTTGGGCGAGGTGGGCGGGCTGCCGATCTACTTCGGCGACGACACTACTGACGAGACCGCTTTCGCCGCCCTGCCGGCTGAGTCCATAACCGTCTACGTGGGACCGCAAGCGGGGAACTCCGGGGCGCGCTATCGGGTGAGCGGGCCCGAGGAGGTTCGCCGCGCGCTGGCCTTGCTGGCCGACGCCGTCAGCACGTAGGGCGCTTCCAGCGAGAAATCGCATGCGAACCCGCCGCAGGAGGATTCTTGGTACGATGGGATCGGTCGCCTAGCGTGTACTGCCGCCACAGTCTATTCCCGCGCTTCGGAGAGGTCGGTGAAACGGTCGTCCGCTGAAGGAGCGTTGCGCTGCTCGTTCTGCCGCAAGAGCCACGAGATCGTCACAAAACTCATCGCCACGCCGGGCGATTACCCCAAATCGTATATCTGCGACGAGTGCGTCGCCATTTGCAGCGCGATCCTGGAGGAGGAGCGCTCAACAAAGCCGCCTGAAGAAGGCTTCACGCTGCTCAAGCCGCACGAGATCAAGGACAAGCTCGACGAATACGTCATCGGGCAGCAAGCCGCGAAGAAGCGCCTGTCGGTCGCCGTCTACAACCACTACAAGCGCATCTTCATGCAACAGAAGCGACCGGCCACGACGGGGGCGGAGCCGGATGTCGAAGTCCAGAAATCGAACATCTTGCTGATCGGCCCTACCGGAACCGGCAAGACGCTGCTAGCACAGACGCTCGCCAAGATCCTCGACGTTCCCTTCGCGATCACAGACGCCACGACCCTGACCGAGGCCGGCTACGTCGGCGAAGATGTAGAGAACATCATCCTCAAGCTGCTGCAAGCAGCCAACGGCGACGTCAGCCGAGCGGAGAAGGGTATCATCTACATCGACGAGATCGACAAGCTGAGCCGCCGCGACGAGAATCCTTCGATCACCCGCGACGTCTCGGGCGAGGGCGTCCAGCAGGCGCTGCTAAAGATTCTGGAAGGCAGCGTCGCTAACGTGCCGCCGCAAGGCGGCCGCAAGCACCCGCACCAGGAGTTCACGCCGATCGACACCACGAACATCCTGTTCATCTGCGGCGGCGCATTCGTCGGCCTCGACCGAATCGTGGCCCGCCGCGTCGACACGCGGGTCGTGGGCTTCCGCAAGGCTGACGCGATCAGCCAAGGCGTGCCCTCGGAGCCCGGCGATGCCGGCGGCGACGCCGACTTGGGCCTGCTCGGCCAAGTCCAGCCCCACGACCTGATCCGCTTCGGCTTTATCCCCGAATTCATCGGGCGCCTTCCCGTCAGCGCCACTTTGAGCGGACTGGACGAGCAGACGCTGGTGCAGATCCTGACCGCCCCGCGCAATTCGCTCGTCAAGCAGTACCAGAAGCTCTTCGAGTACGAAAACATCGAGCTGGTGCTGGACCCGGCCGCGATGCAGGCGATCGCCAAGCTGGCCGTGGAAAGGGACTTGGGAGCGCGCGGCCTGCGCATGATCATGGAAGATCTGATGCTTGAGCTGATGTACTACCTGCCCTCGCAACCGAAGCGGGTGAAGCGGTTCGTGGTCACCGAGCAGATGGTGCTCGAAGACCAGAAGAAGTTCCGCGCCCGCCTGCTGGACAAAGCAGGCTAGCAGCCCGGGCGGGCGTCCGACTGCGGCAGCTTCGCAGGGATCGCCGCCGCAACGCCATTCTCCACCGGCGCCGGCGCCCGTGACTGGCCGCGTGTCGGAATCGCAGCATAAAATAGAGACATGCCTAGTGCGATCGCTGCCAAGACCAGCGCCCGGATGCCGATGATGCCGATCCGGGACGTGGTGATTTTTCCGCACATGATGTCTCCGTTCGTCGTCGGGAGAGCTGCCAGCGTGAAGGCGCTGGAGGCTTCGCTGGCCCACGACAAGAAGATTTTCCTGGCAACGCAGCACGACGCGTCGGACAACGACCCCACCCCCGCCGACGTTTACGCGGTCGGCACGGTCGTTAGCATCGTCCAAAGCCTGAAGCTGCCTGATGGCAACATCAAGGTGCTGGTCGAGGGCCTCGAGCGCGCCACGCTGCGCAGCGTGCGCATCGAGGACGGGTTCATGCAGGCGCTGGTCGAAACGGCGCGCTTCCCCGAAATCAGCGATCCAGACCTCGAAAGCCTCGTCTCACGCGTCACGGCGTCGTTCGAGCAGTACGTCAAGCAGAGCCAGAGCCTGAACTACGAAACGATGATCGCGGCGGTTCGCGTCGACGATCCGGGCAAGCTCTCTGACACGATCGGCGCCAACCTCCCGCTGTCCGTTTCCCAGAAGCAAGACCTGCTCGAGATCTTCGATCCGCTCGAGCGGCTGGGGCGCATCGGCGAACTGCTCGACATCGAACTCGAAAAACTAGCCGTGGATCGCACGGTGCAAGGCCGCGTCAAGAGACAGATGGAGAAGGCGCAGAAAGAGTACTACCTCAACGAGAAGATCAAGGCCATCCAGAAAGAGCTCGGCCGTGGCGAACGAAGCGAGTTCGACGAGTACCGCCGCCGTATCGACGAGTCCGGCATGAGCGCGGACGCCCGCAAGAAGGCGCTCGCAGAGGTTCAGAAGCTCGAGAACATGCCGCCAATGTCTGCCGAGGGCACGGTCTCGCACAACTACATCGACTGGCTGCTATCGGTGCCTTGGAAGGCCAAGAGCCGCGAGATCCGCGACCTTTCCAATGCCGAGAAGGTGCTCAACGCGGATCACTACAGCCTCGAGAAGGTCAAGGAGCGCATCCTTGAGTTTCTCGCCGTGCGCCGCCTGGTCAGCCGCCCGCAGGGATCCATCCTGTGCTTCGTGGGGCCTCCGGGAGTGGGCAAGACCTCGCTGGGCAAGTCGATCGCCAGGGCCACGGGCCGCAAGTTCGTCCGCCTGTCGCTGGGCGGCGTGCGCGACGAGGCGGAGATCCGGGGGCACCGGCGCACGTACATCGGCGCTCTTCCGGGGCAGATCATCCAGATGATGAAAAAGGCCGGCACGCGAAACCCGGTCGTGATGCTGGACGAGGTCGACAAGATGTCCGCCGACTTCCGGGGAGACCCGTCCGCGGCGCTGATGGAAGTGTTGGACCCGGAACAGAACTCCGCCTTCCAGGACCACTACCTCGACGTGGAGTTCGATCTCAGCCAGGTCTTCTTCATCGCCACGGCGAACGTGCTGCACACGCTCCCGGCACCGCTGCTGGACCGCATGGAAGTGATCCGCATCAGCGGCTACACCGAGGACGAGAAGACTGAGATCGCGAAGCGCCACCTGATCGGCAAGCAGATCAAGAACGTGGGCCTGAAGCAGGGCAAGGACATCGACTTCCGCGAGGACGGCATCCGCCTGATCATCGAGCAGTACACCCGCGAAGCGGGGGTGAGAAACCTGGAGCGCGAGATCGGCAATATCTGCCGCAAGGTTGCCCTCGAGGTCGTGCGCGGCAAGAAGCCCAGGCGCGCCAAGAAGGCGATCGTCAACGCCAAGTCGGTCAAGCAGTTCCTCAAGGTGCCCAAGTATCGCGAGCCCGGCACCGAGCTCAAGCACGAGATCGGCACCGCCATAGGCTTGGCTTGGACCGAACTGGGCGGCACGCTGCTGCACGTGGAGACGACGCTGATGGACGGGCAGGGCAAGCTGACCCTGACCGGCAAGCTGGGCGACGTCATGCAGGAGTCCGCCCGCGCCGCGATGAGCTACATCCGCTCGCGTTCCGGCGCCTTCGGCCTGCCCAAGGGCTTTTACCAGAACCTCGACATTCACGTCCACGTGCCCGAAGGCGCGATACCCAAGGACGGCCCGTCGGCCGGCATCACGCTGACCGCCGCGATCGCAAGCGCCCTCACCAAGGTCCAGGTGCGCGGTGATGTCGCCATGACTGGCGAGGTCACGTTGCGCGGCAAGGTGCTCGCCATCGGCGGACTGAAGGAAAAGCTTCTGGCGGCCAGCCGTCACGGCATCAAGGAGGTCCTGCTGCCGAAGGAAAACGAGAAGGATCTGCCTGACGTGCCCGAGAACATCCGCGAGAACCTCACTTTGCGCTTCGTGGAGACGATGGATGACGTGCTGGATCTGGCTTTCGTCGAGCCGATCGCGGGATTGTCCAAGCATCCGTTCACCGCAGGCGGCGTGCAGGTGATCCAACACGGCGACCGTCCGGCGGTCTAACCGGCCGCCCGGCGGCGCACCATGGCGGTCGAGTTTGTCCTCAGCGCGAACAGCGCCGAGCAATTCCCGCGCGACCGGCTTCCCGAGATCGCCTTCGTCGGACGCAGCAACGTGGGCAAGTCGAGCCTGCTGAACGCCCTGCTGCAGCGCAGCCGCAAGCGCAAGGGCGGCACCGAACGCAAGCAGCTGGCGAAGACGAGCCAGACGCCGGGAAAGACGCGAGCGATCAACTTCTTTCGCATCGACCGCAGGCTCTACTTCGTCGACCTGCCGGGCTACGGCTTCGCGAAGGCGTCGCATGCCGAGCGAGAACACTGGAAGCGGCTGGCCGAGTCGTACCTGGCCCGGCGGGAACAGCTCAAGCTCGTCGTTGCGTTAGTCGACATCCGCCACGGCCCGACCGCACTTGACCGGCAGCTGGCAGACTGGCTGGATGCCAACGAACAACCGTTCTGCGTGGCGGCCACCAAATCGGATAAGCTAAAACGAGCAGCGCGACTGCGCTCGATCCGCTCCATCGAGGAGAGCTTCGCCCCCCCGGTACCGTTCTCGGCTATTTCGGGGGAAGGCGTGCAGCAACTTTGGCGAGCCATCGATTCGGCTCTTGCCACATAGTCCCGGCTGGCGTCCTCTACTGGGCTGCGCGGAATACACGAGATCAACCATGCCTTCTACTTCCACCGACGGCCCGGACGACACTCCGGTAGCTAGTCCGACGGCCGAAGCGGCAGAGCCGGTGCCAGCCGAGCGGAAGAAGCCGGCGCGCGCAGCGAGGCGCAAGAGCCGCCCGAAGGAAGAGCCTGCCGACAGTCCGCAGGCAACCTCCGAGAGCGACGAAGCAGCCGGAGCCGAGGCACCCCCTTCCGCCGAGCAGGAGCCTTCTGGCGGCCACGAGAGCTCCGACGGCTCGGATGCCGAGCCGGGGCACAGCGGACGGCGCAGGCGCAGTCGGTTCCGGGAGGCGGCAGGATCAGACGAAAGCCCCGAAGACAAGGCCGAAGAGGGTGGCGCCAAGCCACCCCAAGGGGAGCGCTACGGCCGCAAGCCCGCGCGCAAGGCCCGCTTCCGGCGCGAGTCTGGGGGCCGCGGCAAGCGCCACGGCCAAAAGGCCGAGCAGGTCGACGAGGAGGCCGAATACCAAGCCATCGTCGAGAGCATGCTCGAAGAGGGCAAGCGCCCGCTGGAACTCGCCCCGCTCAAGGCGCTCAGCATCACGGAGCTGTACCGCAAGGCCCGGGAACTGGGCATTGAGACTCGCGCCGGCTTGCGCAAGCAGGAACTGATCTTCAGCATCTTGCAAACCCAAACCGACGGCGTGGGCCTGATCCTGGCCGAAGGGGTGCTGCAGATCACGCAGGAGGGTTACGGGTTCCTGCGCTCGCCGGCGTACCACTACCAGCCCGGCCCGGACGACGTGTACGTCTCGCCGAGCCAGATCCGGCGCTGCAACTTGCGCAGCGGCGACACCGTCGCCGGGCACGTGCGCCCGCCCCACGCCGGAGAGCGCTACTTCGCCCTGCTGAAAGTCTTGGCGGTCAACTTCGAACCGCCGGCGGTAGCGAAGACCAAGATTCTGTTCGACAACCTGACCGCTCTCTACCCGGAGAGCAAGTTCAAGCTCGAGACCAACAAGAACAACCTGAGCGGGCGGGTGCTGGACCTGCTGGTTCCCATCGGCAAGGGCCAGCGCGGGCTGATCGTGGCTCCGCCGCGCACCGGCAAGACGATGTTGCTGCAGGCCATCGCCAACTCCATCACGGAGAACCAACCGGACGTCTACCTGATCGTGCTGCTGATCGACGAGCGCCCGGAAGAGGTCACCGACATGCAACGCTCGGTGCGCGGCGAGGTGGTCAGCTCCACATTTGACGAGCCGGCCTCCAGGCACGTCAATATTGCCGAGACGGTGATCGAGAAGGCAAAGCGCTTGGTCGAGCACAAGCGCGACGTGGTGATCTTGCTGGATTCGATCACGCGCCTTGCGCGGGCCTACAATACGATCGCTCCGCCCTCGGGCAAGGTGCTCTCCGGCGGCGTAGACTCCAACGCGCTCCAGCGCCCCAAGCGATTCTTCGGCGCGGCGCGCAACATCGAGGAGGGCGGTTCGCTGACCATCGTCGCCACCGCGCTGGTCGAGACCGGCAGCCGCATGGACGAGGTGATCTTCGAGGAGTTCAAGGGCACGGGCAACATGGAAGCCCACCTTGATCGCAAGCTCGTGGACAAGCGAATCTTCCCGTCGATCGATACCAACCGCAGCGGGACGCGCAAGGAAGAGCTGCTGCTGGGACAGGAAACCCTGAACAAGGTCTGGGTGCTGCGGCGCGTGCTAAGCGGGCTGCAAACGGTCGAAGCAGCCGAGCTGCTGCTGGATCGCATGGTCAAGACCAAGAACAACGAAGAGTTCCTAGCGTCGATGACCAGCTGAGGCTGGAGCTGGACGCAGCATTGAGCGGTGCCCGGTCGCGGACTCAGTCCACGGCTGATCGTCCCAAGTGGTGTTGGGTAGAACTGCACCTAGCCTGTCTGGGGACCTAGCGAGGAATCCCCTAAAGAATGAGTCTCGTCAGCGGTCATGCAGTCGGCCGGGGGCTGCAGGGCGCGATGGCATCAAACAGACTTGACATTGCGCTGAACACAACGTTATAGTTGTGTTGTGGTGCCGTGCTTCGATAGCCGTGGCAATCTTCCAGTCGGAATTCACTGGGCCGACTGGACGGACCTGCCGAGTCGCTTTGGTCGTACGCCCCATCGGCAGAGATTGCTCTACGGATTGAAGGAGGCCCTTGAGGTGCTTCGTGCAGCGGGGTGCCAATCGGTCTATCTCGATGGGAGTTTTGTCACGGCGAAGGACAGGCCGGGAGACTTCGACGCTTGCTGGGATGTGATGGAGGTGGACGTAGAGCGATTGGATCCGGTTCTTCTCGACTTTTCAAACGGACGGGCGGCGCAAAAGGCTCGCTTCGGAGGCGAACTGTTTCCAGCACAACTACCGAACGGTCCGAGCGGCAGAACGTTCCTCGAATTCTTCCAGATCGACAAACAGACGGGGGATCCCAAGGGCATCATCGCTCTAGATCTCCGGAGGTGGCAGCCGTGATCAAGAACGAGCGACAGTATCGGATTACTCGAGCCCAAGTCGAGAAGTTTGAGCACGCGGTTGCCGAACTCGTGTCAGCCCCGGACACTCCTAGCGTGCACCCAGCGCTAAAGAAGGCACAGATCGATGCCCTGAGGAGCCAGCTGGGAGATTTGAAGGCCGAGCTAGGAGAATATCAGGCCTTGAGGTCGGGAAAACGGCAAACCCTGACGCTGGAGTCGTTTGATGACCTACCGCGTGCTTTAGTGCAAGGGCGAATTGCCGCGGGCCTAAGCCAGCAGGAGTTGGCTGCGAGGCTGGGCATCAAGGAGCAGCAGGTTCAGCGCTATGAAGCGAGCGATTATCAGTCCGCGAGTTTGGCACGAGTTGCTGAGGTATTCAGGGCGCTTGGGCTGCGCATCCAAAAGGATGTCTTCTTGCCGAGTGGGACCGCCGGACAAGACTGCGGTCCATTGAAATGAACGAGCTCCCCGTCCCGCCGTTTAGACTCATCTCGCCATCCTTGTAGAGCCGTCCCTGTAGCTTGTTCTTGAAGGCACGAAGCCTATCGATGCACACGACCACGCGATTGCTTGGCTAGCGGCCTCGCGTGGGAATTCCGAGCAGTTCGCAACGGACCCTCCGTTGCTGGCTCATGCCACGGCGCGAGCGCCGTGCATCCCGGAAACCAAGGCTGAACCTTCACCGAGTCCGGCAGCGGTCTCGATCGCTCGGATCAGGCTGTGAACCCCGTTCCAAGAGACGATCACCTCTTTCCCCACATTGCGCCGGGTCCGAGAGATCATTTCGGTAACGGCATGTGTCGCGGCACTCTTGACCATGACGCAAAGGTCGGCGTTGCGAATCGGATCTTGAAGGCTGTCGGACCACACCGTGTTATGCAGCAACCTAATTTCAGCACTCGCTTCAATGGCTCGAATCCTGTCCCGCGCTATCTGTGCGGCTGACAGCTGCAACGTGTAGATCACGACACTCTTCCCCTTGAGGAATCTTGAGAGCCGCTGGAAGTCTTGGACGGATCGAGCTGCCACAGGTGCCGGGGTCGCATCGCCGTTGGCCGACCGGAGGAATTTCTGGATCTCGGCCTGCATTGCTTGATGCTTCGACGAGAGATGATACCCGGACGCTGACACATACTTGCAGATGTTCTCCAAGTACACGGCAAGGTAACCCTGATCCGGACAACGGTTCAGCAGGAACGGATTGGATAGCTCCAACGCCCATTTCACGTCTTCGAAATCTGACGTCTGCGCAGTCAAGCGATCCGCCGAATCGACCAGCTGCCTGTACTCGTTGAGTTCAGGACCCGCCTTTAAGATCAGAGAAATCAGCGCGAACGCGATCGCTTGGGAATCCTTGACGTCCAAGTTGTCTCGCACGCAATGGTTCAGGATTTCCCGATATATCTCCTTCCACTCCTTGCGCCCCTTCTGCGGGTCGGATCCCAAGAATTCCGCGAGAGCCAACAACGTGTGCCGGGGAGACTCGAGAACGCCAGACTTAAGCTTCGAACCTAGGGATTCGGCGAAGCTGACGGGATCAGCGAATGGGCTTGTCACGGGGCAGGCCGGCACGTTGGTGGGATTCCAAGGCTTCACGCTGTCGGCATGGCTCGGGTCGCCAATGCGCTCGAGCCACTCTTCCCAAGGCCTGTCCCAGAACCGTTCACTCTTGACTGCTTCGCTGCGACTTCGGGTGGACGCCCTGTCAGCACGCGAACCGCCCCTCTTCGCGGTGCGACGCTTCGCGGCCGCGCCCTTCGCCCGACCCTTGCGACTGACGTCGCTCGCGGTCGTCGCCGCTCTGTCCTTCCTTGACGAGCCCTCTCCACCGACCTGCATTTCGCCGCCTGAACTGGAAGGCGCGGCCGGGTCCGCACCGCTCGAGAATTGATCATCAGAGGAGGCACCATCGGTGCTGTCAGAGTTGACGGCCACCTCAACTACCTCCGGATTCGCGAGGGCCTCTTCCAGTTCTGCCTGATAGTCCTTCGATGTATCGAACTCGTGGCCCGCTGGAGCGATGGCCGCCACGATGCGCCGCTTGCAGCTGGTCGCTTGCCGGGCAGCTTTCAGGATGAGTTCCTGCAAGTCCTGCTCGCGTGATTCGGCCTCCAACTGAGACTCTAGATCTGAATCGGCCGAGATTCGCAGGTCGACGAGTTCCGCACGGTGATCCTCCTTGGCGGTCTCAAATTCGCACCACTGTCCGAGTTCTCCGGTCAGGTGGTCTCGCAGCCGGTCGAGATCTCTCTCCAACTCATCTTCACGAACGGCTGGCGGAAGGCACCACGCGATCTGCCACAGCGCACACACTTGGCTTCGGATACCGTCGAGCCATGGCGCATCGTACTCTTTCGCGCAAGCGGTCAGGGTCTCGGCAACACGGCGGACCAAGGCCTGACGCTTTCGGAGATCGATGGCGGCGGTCATCTCTGATCGCAAAGCTTCAAGCTGCTTCACGGGTTCAACCAGATCGTCTAGACGCTGGAGCTTCGGAGAGTTGGACTTGAGATCTGACGCGATTTCAGTGATGAGATCGCACGAGCGATTCCATTCCTCCAGCAAGCGGGCCGGGCCAGCCATTGGCTCCGAGGCATCGAGCGCCCCGGAGTCAGCCGGTTCTGCAGCCTCTTTCGCAGAGTCCCGAACTGCGAACGCAAACTCCGCGGCTAGTCGTGCGGATCGTGCTGCAGCCCATTCAAGAATCCTTACGTCATCAATAATGCTGGCAACCGCGAAGGTCGCAAGCACGGCTGCCTCTTGGCGATCGGCAGGAATCTCGTCCCAGCGAAGGAGGTCATCCCGAAGATCTGGCCAAACCGCAAGTGCTGGCTCGTCAATGGAGGAGATGCGTCGTGAGTGCCGGAAGCCAACTACATCTCCGAGCGCCCGCTCAGCACGATCGAAGTCGAAATCCCGTTCGTAGAATTCCGGGTCATAACGCTCTAGGGCCGCGTGCTCAAGCGACGGTATGCGGTCCGGATCATGATTGGTCACCAGATCCAAGACGTACACCTCCCAGCCCTCCGAACGGGCGTCGGGACTACCGTAGAAGGCAAGGATCCTACGCTCGACCTTCTGGGACGTAGTGAGCCCGCGAAGCTTCAGTTTCTGCCCCTCAAGGTGGTGCCTCACTGGCTCGGCGTGCAGGATCGCTTGCCACGCCTTTCGGTTGGCTAGGCCGAACAGATCCTGCAATACCTTCAGGCCGGTCTTGCCATCTGCAACGCAAGCCGGGAGTCCCGCTGGCAGTCTGTACTTCGGATTGACTCTCGTTTGGTTCGGAGCCTCATTTAGCTCTGGATCCGAATGCCTCGCTGGCAGTTTCGTCTTCATGCTGACCCCTGGGTACGTGCGCGGTCGGTCTAGCGCTCAGGCGCTCCCAGCTAGCCGGGCCGCTAGAATCAACTCCCCAGGAATCTCCGCAGACACCGGCGACTTGGCGAAACCGAATCGTGAAGCTCTGAAGAGTCGCCCCCGCGCAGAATAGAACATTGTAGTCATCTCGTATCATGCCTCGCTGACAGTACGACGGGTACGCAGAACTGGAATACCACCCGAACGTACCGCTCTCCCAGACGATGTCTGAAGTTCGCCAGCTGGCGAGGTTCTCGTGAGCTGTCCTGCCATCACGATTCAGACTGACCTGTGTGCTCGGCCATAGAACCATGCGATCACACGGCCTAGCACGTTGCCGTTCGACGGAGAGGCACAGGGATACCCCGCGGCCACGCGAGCCATGCCCGGCAGGGCACGAGGAGCTGAATGTCTGCAAGAAGACGCCTCGAGCCCAATGAGCTTCCGCCGCTGCGCAGTTCACGAGTCTTGGCTGCGAGAATGATCTCCGTGGCTCACCGATTCGAGGGGAGATGAAGAAGGATTCGATAGTCGTCTTCCGGCGGGATCTACGCATCGCCGACAACGCCGCTTTGAGCGCGGCTATGGCGGCTGGGCCGACCCTTGCTGTCTATGTGCTTGATGATGCGGCCGACGGGCGCCCGTTGGGCGGCGCAGGGCGCTGGTGGCTGCATTACGCTATCGTCCGCCTGCAGAGACAGCTAGCGGACCTTGGAGTACCGCTGATCCTCAGAAAGGGAGACCTCAATACCGCTGTTATCGATGTCGCTATCGCTACGGGCGCTTGCAGGGTTCACTGGAATCGGCGCTACACGCCATGGGGCGCTCGGGCCGACAAGGCTCTCGGAATCGAACTACAGAGAATTGGAATCCTCTCCGACAGTTTCGAGGGCGCGTACTTGCGCGAGCCGGGGACGCTGCTGGCAAAGTCGGGAGCCTGCTACAGGGTCTTCGCGCACTTCTACAAGGCTTCGCTTGCAATGGCCGAACCATCGGCACCGCTCGCGGCCCCCGGCCGCCAAACGATGCCCGACATCTCAGTGGAGTCGGAGACGCTCGAAGACTGGCGGCTTCTTCCCCGCAACCCGGACTGGGCAAGCGGTCTGCGCAGGGCCTGGGCTCCTGAAGCAAGCAGCGGCGAGTCGCGACTGTTCGAGTTCCTAAACAAGGATGTGGCCTCGTACGCGCAGGACCGCGACCGGCCGGACATTGACGCAACCTCGGCGCTTTCGCCGTATTTGGCGCACGGCGAGCTGTCGCCCCGCCAGTTGTGGCATGCGGCCCGACGCATACAGCGTGCCAGCCCTGGCGAAGGCCCGGGTATCGACTCGTTTCTTCGACAGCTCGTGTGGCGAGACTTCTCTGCAAACCTGCTCTATCACTTCCCCGACCTCGCGAATCGGCCGTTCCAAGAGAAATTCGAGCGGTTCCCATGGGCAGACGATCCAGCGTCTCTTGAGGCCTGGCGGAGAGGCAGGACAGGCTACCCATGGATCGACGCGGGAATGCGTCAGCTCTGGGTCACGGGCTGGATGCACAACCGGGTCCGGATGGGTGTCGGATCCTTCCTGACCAAGCACTTGCTCCTACCGTGGCAGTGCGGCGAGGCTTGGTTCTGGGACACGCTCGTCGATGCGGACCCAGCCCAGAACATCGCGAACTGGCAGTGGGTCGCGGGCTGCGGGGCAGACGCCGTGCCGTACTTTCGCATCTTCAACCCGATCACCCAGGGCGAGAAATTCGACCCGACAGGTCGCTACCTGCGCAGATGGCAGCCGGCAGCGTCGAGCTACGTACCCGGCTCGGCCGGCGTCCCGCCTATCATTGGGCACAGGCAGGGTCGCGAGAGAGCGCTGGCGGCGTTTCGCTCCCTGTCCGACCGGTAGGAAGCAGCCTGCGTTTGCCCGGCACACGACAAGCACGCATGGGTAGTCCGCGAGCTCGTCCATGCGGCGATTTGCACGCTTGAGTCTCCAGCCCGGACCGATGAATCACTACTGTGAACTGGCCCAAGAGGTGGGATTGAGAGTTGGATTTGCCGTGCAGCCAGAGATTGTCCGGGTGACGACCGAGCACCTGCCGGCGCGCTTCCGCCGAATCCGGCAGACAGCAACAGCCCCTATAATTCGGACTGGTCGCAACAGGTTCGGGGAAATTGCTTTATTCAATTAAGAGACTCGTCGCCTCCGCGGCCTTGGCGCTTGTCCTAGCTCCTCCAGCGGCCGCTCAGGTTGACCTGGCAGAGCTGACCTTCGCAGAGGTCTTCCGCGGTATTTCAGGCGCAACCTCGATCACGCATGCCGGTGACGGCAGCGGCAGACTCTTCGTCAGCGAGCAGGTCGGTCGGGTGCTGGTCCACGATGGCGAGAGCTTGCTGAGCGCCCCGTTCTTGGATATTCGGGACCGTGTCCGCGCCGGCGGCGAGCGCGGGCTTCTCAGCCTGGCGTTCCATCCAACGTACGCCGCCAATGGCTACTTCTTCGTCAATTACACCGATCTAGGCGGGGGCACGGTTGTCTCGCGCTTCCAGGTCAGTTCCGATTCGAATCTGGCCGATCCCGAATCGGAAACGATTCTCCTTCAAGCTGCGCAGCCCCGACGGAACCACAACGGCGGCCAAATCCAGTTCGGACCTGATGGCTACCTATACATCGGCATGGGCGATGGCGGAGGGGCAGGAGACCCGCCCAACCTAGCTCAGGACCTCAGCAGTGTGATGGGAAAGATGCTGCGGGTTGACATCGACCAAGGACCCACTGCGCAGGCACCTGAGTCGAACCCGTTCGTGAACACGCCAAACGCTCGTCCGGAGATATGGGCGTATGGATTGCGCAATCCGTGGCGGTTCAGCTTTGACCGTCTCACCGGCGACATGTTCATCGGAGACGTGGGCCAGAACGCTGTCGAAGAGATCTCGTTCCAGCCGGCTGGCAGCCCCGGTGGCGAAAACTACGGCTGGCGGCTGATGGAGGGCTCGCGTTGCTACAACCCGCCCACCAACTGCAATGCCGCCGGATCGCTTGTCCTGCCGATTCTGGAATACGCTAACTCTGGCGGCAATTGCGGGGGCTCGGTCACCGGTGGCTATCGCTACCGCGGAACAAGACACCCCCAACTGTCGGGCACGTATTTTTTCGCTGACTATTGCACGGGGGAGTTATTCGCGGCGTATCAGGAAGACGGCGCCTGGGAGCAGCTTGGACCTCGAGAGACTGGAATCACGATCAGGACATTTGGCGAGGACGAGGCCGGCGAGGTCTACTTTGCCGACTCAGGCGTCATCTATCGCATTGACGCGCCACGGCCGTTGCCGCACGTTTCCGAAGGCGGAGTCGTGAACTCAGCGACGCTTGAAGTCGGTTCGGGACTGGCCCCCGGCAGCCTGGCGACGGCATTCGGAGTGGGTCTTGCGACCGCCACGGAGGCGGCTGAGGGCCGACCTCTGCCTCACGAACTCGGCGGCGGGTCGATGACATTCAACGATGTGACAGCGGCACCGCAGCTCTTCGCCGCGCCCGGACAACGGAATTTCCAAATACCTTGGGAGCTGGCCGGGCTCGCTGAAGCGACGCTCACGGTCACGGTCGAAGACATGACCAGCCCCGCCGTTACGGTGCCGCTCGCTCGCGTCAGCCCGGGCGTTTTCACGCTGAACAGCCTTGGCCAGGCTGCGGCGCTGATCGCTTCGAGCGGAGGGCTGGTAGCTGGACCCGCGGGAGTGATCCCGTGGGCTCGGCCAGCCCGCTCCGGCGAGACTCTACTGATCTTCGCAACGGGTCTGGGGCCGGTGACGAATCCGCCCGGCACCGGGGCGGCAGCCTCGGCGGACCCCATCTCCGCCACAGTCGAGCCAGTCAGTGTCCTGGTCGGCGGCGAGCCGATGACAGTGGCGTTCTCCGGCCTCGTGCCATCGTTCTCTGGCCTATATCAGGTCAACGTGGAGTTGTCGGAGCAAGCCCCGTCCGGGAGTGCTGTCCCCCTAGTCATCCAAGTCGCCGGAGTCGATTCGAACACAACGCTTATCGCCGTCGAAGAGCCGCCGGCCAGCCCGACCGCAGAAGCCGAGCCCTGAACGAACGCACTTCGTTCTCGCCGCATCGATGGCTCTGCAGTTCGCGACTGAAGCGGCCAACAGGCCTTGCGCGATGCGCTTGCGACGCACTTGTCTCGGTTGATCCAGCACCCGAGAAGGAACGCACAGCCTGAGTCGTAACTGCGGATGGCCGCAACTGCCGCTACCACTGCGACAGCCTACGGAAATCGATCTAGCTTGTCGGCCATTCACGCGCGCTTTCGACCGACGACCACGGCCATCGGCCCCTGCTTCCAGACGCATTCGGCGACGAAACCCGCCGCCTCGACAGCTTCCAGTTCATCCTCCAATGGGAAGTAGGTGTCCTCGTCCGCCCACTGCTCAAGATGTTCGTAGCCCTCGCTCTCTCCGATTCCGCAGCTCGCCATGTGCCCTACCCACTGCCGCAGCACCTCCTCTCGTGCTGAAGGTTCCGCTGGCACGGCCGCATCGGCGTTGACGAACGTGCCACCCGGTCTAAGCGCTTCATGAATCCTGCGATACAGGCTTCGCTTGGCGTCCAGCGTTCGTATGTGATGGAGGGACAGTGAAGCTGACGCCCCATCGCACGAAGGCAGCGGCCCGAGGAAAGAAGTCCCGGAGAAACGCGCTCGCGCCGAGAAGCTGGCCAGTCGTGCACGCGCTTGAGCCAGCATCTCGGGGTCGATGTCGATGAGTTCTACGGAGACGCCATCATCAGCCGAAAGGACGGCCTCGGCCAAGGCTCCCGTTCCGGCCCCGAGGTCAAGCACTAGCGCGGGTGCATTTGCGACCAGTTCGCGCGAGGCTGCCTCGAGCATCGCTTCGTATCCCGGGATGAAGCGACGAATCGTCTCGTCGTATGACCGGATCTCGATCCCGAGGTGACTGCGAACGGAATGACCCACTGAACCTAACCCATTGGCCCGGTGATGACGAGGACAGCTGCGCCTAGCTCGAGTTTCCCGAGGTTGGATGGCCGGGCTGTTCTCTTCTGCCTGGCCGCGCCATCACCAGCGTAAGCTCAGACGCCCACTAGACCAGCTTACGCTGGAGGGATACTACGTGGCGATCGGCGGTCGCCGCCGTTCTCCACATTGGACACCGCTTGGGCAGTGTAAATCGAATCGCCTGTCGCCGAGCGTACAGGACTCCCTTTGACAAGTCGACGCCCCCGAACTTGGCCGTTCGGCCGTGGTGGCCGGAAATTAAGGCTCCCCGTCGCGCCCGTTCGTGCAACAGGCGCTTGGTCCGGCCTGACCGGCCCCTTGGATGGGATGCTCTAGCGGCCTTCGCTGGAAGGCGGCACCAGCCCGTTGAACCGCATGTGCACCGCCATCTGCGCGTACTCGTGCTCGATGTGGATGGTGTTTCGATACAGCAACCCAATGCGGGGACTCTGACCACGTCTGCCGGCAATCATGTCCGTCGCATTGCTGTCAGTCAGCCCACCGTAGGCCGACTCACATTCCGCCATTGCGGCATCGATCGCGGCGACAAGATCGGCCTTGGACGAACTTCCGTTCACGCCCGCCCGCTTCCGCTCTCCGCCGATTCCGGAGCACGACCCCATCGCGGCATTGGCCGTGTGCGCCACCAAGTCGCCAAAACTCTGGCTCTCAGGAGCCGGCTTGAAGCTGTAGTGCTCCTCGGGCATCTTGTTCGCTGCGGCGACAATCAGGTTCTTCGTCCGGTTCCAGGCCCGCTTGGCCTCTTGACTCAGCGGGTTCTCCTGAGCCATCAACGGGCTTGTGATTGCAACTGCCACCACCATCGTCCCTAGAATCTTCATCGTTTGTTCCTCCAAGCTCCCGATCGGGGAGCACTGGCCTGGGCGACCGGGTCGATCCAAGCCTCAACCGGTCCCTAGTCTAGTATGGTCGGGACCCGCTTTCCAAGCTGCCATTGAGATCGGGGCGCAATGCCCGCAAGCGGAAGCGACCGGCTGGCCTTGGGCGCGACCGGGTGGTGGCGCGCCCTTCGGATAGCAGCGCCGAACCCAGCATCGGGACGGCGAGCGGGAGGTCGAGCAGCCCCAAACAGCCCGGTCATGTCACGCGGGCGATCAGCGACGAAGTCGATCGTCCGAATGCACTCGTGGTTTCGCTCGACAGCAAGCACCTATGCGTTGCCGACAATGCCAACCACGCCGTCGGGTCGCCGCCGGCCGGTCAACGAAGGCTCGCCAGCAAGGCCGAAGCCGCCTCGATCACTTGGTCTGCCGCGCCCGGGTTGTACGGTGACCTCTCGACTTCGTAGCCCCCGTGCTGGTACTCGTCGGCGGTTGGCACGTAATCGCCTCCCACGCCGTCCGAATAGCCGCAAAACATCGTGTACTCGAACGGCGATGCCCGCTTGACCGCCACTCCGATCTCGGCGAACGGCTCTCCGGGCATCGCGACGAGCGCGAGTTCTCCGACCCGAAGGGCCTGCACCTCGATCTGCAGCGGGGAAGGATCGACAGGCCGTGTCCACTGTGCCAGCAGGTCGGCAAAGCGGCGGATCCGAGCGCCGGCCTGGTGTCTCTCCAGAGCGGTTGCACTTTCGGGCAGTTGCCCGAGCTGTTGCTTCGCCCGTTCTAGCCTCGACCGCATACTGGCGACTTCGTCCTCGGAGTAGGCCCGCCGCGGCACGTCGACGATTCGCGAGGAGAAACGCAAGGTGGTGTCCCGCGGGCCTCGGACCCGCCAGTGCTGCTTGGCCTGGAAGGCGGTGGACTCGACGAATCCCTCGAACGTCGGAACCCTGTGCACCGTTTCGATTTGCGTCGCGACCGCCGCAACCTGATGGCCCAGGGTGCGACCGAGGCGGTGAGCAACCACGAGATCCCCGGAGAATCCCTCGATCGGCCCCTGGTTGCCGGCCGCTCCCTGGAAGAAGAGGGCGAAGGCCCCCGGGAACGCCTGCTCGACCGTGGCGCGTGTCATCCCGATCCAGTCCGGAGAGATGAATCGGTTTTCGTATGCGAGCACCGTGCCGTGGCACTGGAAGTTGGCCAGGACAGCCATCGCTTGTCCGCGAGCATCATCGATCCGGAACACTACCAGTTCACGGTCCACGAAGCCGGCTGGGTTGCGGCCCACTGCGGGCGGGCTATCACCGTCAGCGCGAACGCGTCGGTTGATGTTGATCGTTCCTTCCCCACGCCCGCCATGCATGTGTGCAGGCTCGAGACGGCCATTCGCCTCGGCGATCAATCCCGCTACCTTGTCAATCACAGACAAACGGTACCTTTCGGCCATGTCAACCAGCGGAGTCAGATCAAGGCCCGGCGGGCCCTTGGCGGGACTCACCGCCACGCCCGCGTGCGTGTGGGTTGCACCGATGCGGATGTGAGCCTCGGGAATTCCGGTCCGTTTCGCGGCTGCCGCGATCGCGGGTTCCAGGCCAGCACTCGAGATGCGGTCGACGTCGACCATCGCGAATTTCTGGTTGCCATCTGACAGGACCAGCGCAGTGGCCTTCATGCCGGCCGGGTCAATGCCAGCGGCCCGCACATGCGTTTGGGAGCCCCAGTTCATTTGCGCAATGCCGACCGGCGGGGTAATGTCCCCCCGGGCCACTCCCGCCAGCAAGCCCGACGGCGCCGAATCTCGCGGGCCCTGTTCGACGACGTCCCCGAGCAGCGTCGCGGCTAGCGCCACCCCAACCATGACCCGAAGCGTTGCTGCCATCAAATCCTCCATGCGCCCTGACTTGTCGACGCGTGACATTGCGCGATCAGCGAGTCTCCGGGTGGGGCATCCGGAAGGGGACCGCGACTATGACTCGGCAGCATGTTGGAGAGCTCTGAGATAGCCGATGGCGAAGGCCCAGCCCATCTGGGATCCCACAGTATCATCGCTAAATTCCGGGGTGTGGTCCGGAATCACCAGATACCGGTACCCGACTTCCTTAAACGCCTTCATGCAGGCGAGCATATCGCAATCGCCGGCATCGTGAGGCACTTCGAGGTACTTGTAATATGGCACCTCTACGCGGACATTGCGGAAGTGGACGTGATTGATACGGTCGCGCGATCCGAAGTAACGAATCGCCTCGGCTGCGTCCTCGCCCATTTCGGTAGTGACACCAGTGTCCAAGGTGATCCCGTTCGAGGGGCTGTCGACTAGCTGGATGAGCTCCCTCTGGTCCGCCAGCGAGCGCATCGGCTGCGCCACGCCTCGAAACACCGGAATCGGCGGATCGTTTGGGTGCATAGCGAGCCGGACGCCGGCGTCTTCGGCAACCGGGATGACCGCTCTCAAGAACCCGTCCAAGCGTTCCCAAAGCTGCTCTCTGGAGTGGGTCCCGACGTTGTCCAAGGGGGGCAGGTCGCGGGTCCGAGCCTCGTCATAGTCGCGGAGCCCGATCCCTCCCGGCCCGGTCGTCCGCCCGTAGCCCTCCGAGCCCCTCAGGGCGATGAAGTTGTACTCAATTACGGGGATCCCAAGCTCTCCCGCGATCCGGATGTTTGTCTTGACAGCTTCAATCTCAGCCGAAGCGTCGGGCCGTCCTTGCACCACGCGATGCACTCTGCCCAGATGGAGCATCATCGGCACGAGGCCCTTGTTCTCGATGCGGGACTTGATCCGCTTGAGCTCCTCTGGGTCCCACGGCCTCATCGGTGCATCGGTGCGAGGGCCGGTGTCGGTTGCGGGCACGAGGCCTCGCCGGCGCTGCGCCAGCGAGTAGGAAGTAGGCATCACGACATGGCGTATGCCCAGCATTTGGAAGAATTCGAGCGTCTCGTCCGACAGGTCTCGCAAGCCCTTGCCGATCTTGATCGGGGGGCCTTGGGCGGACGCGGATCGAGCAAGCGCCGCCGCCATGGCCACAGCAGCGCCATCGCGAAGTAGTTCTCGGCGCCTGGCCGTCATGCGTTCACCGCCTGCACCAGCCCCCGGATGTACCCATGGGAGAACGAGCGGCCAATCTTGCGGCCCGGCAGGTCCCCGGGAATACCCGGACTGTGGTCCGAGACGATCGCCAGATCGTAGCCCACGTCCTTGTATGCCCGCATGGCGTCGAGCATGTCGACGTCGCCCTCGTCAATGAAGGTTTCCTCGTACCGGGGCACGCTACCGCGCACAGCCCGGAAGTGGACATGGTGAATTCGCCCCCGTCCGCCGATTCGACGAATGGCGTCGATGACGTCCACGCCCATCTCGGTCACCGTCCCCTGACAGAACGTGAAACCGTTGGCGGGGCTCGGCACCGCATCCAAGAACGCCTCGATCTCCTCGGTCGACGTCAGGAGGCGGCTCACGCCTCGCATCGCCTTGACAGGGGGATCCTTCGGATGCAGCGACATCTTGACGCCGGCCGCTTCGGCAGCATCCATTACGCCATTGGTGAAGTAGATCATGCGATCCCAGAGATCTTCCCTGGAAATGCTGCCGAGTTCTTCAAAGGGCGGGGCTTCGCGGACGCGGTTGAAGTCGAACCCCTTGTAGGTGGCACCGCCACGGCCGGGTTTGTCGTAGTAGCCGACTTCATCTCCCCAGCGGAAGTCTGGGGACCAGCGCCATTCGAGGACGGTGACGCCGACGGCGCCGGCGGCTGCGATGCTCGTTCGAATGCGCTCGATGTCCCGGTCGCGCTCCGGCCTTCCCAACATCGAATTCATCAGCCAACCGATAGGCAGCATGAGGGAGTGCAGGTTCAGGCCAAAGCTAGCGCACCGTTCCTGGACGGCCGCTACATCCTGCTCGGACCAATGGCCCTTGCCGTCGCGATCGACCGAGTCCGTGCCTTGGAAGACGACCCACTTCAAGCCCAGCTGAGCCATCCAGCGCAGCGTTGCATCGTCCAGCGAGCCGATGTTCTCCGACAGTCGTGGGGACCACTCGCCTCCCCCCTCCGCGTTACTCGGTGCTTGCTGGCAGGCTCCTGCCAGCAAGCTCGCGACGGGCGGGCCCAGCAGAACGCTGCGACGTGGCAAGCGACGATCCGGGGTCATAGCCTGCTCTCCAACGGCGGTCGGATCGATTCCGGCGTTGCCGGGACGTTGATCACTGCCTGCAACGATATCCATCGAGTCACTTCCGCCGCACAGGGGGACATTGCTTCGGCCGATGCCATCCCAGTCTCCGAGCCCCAACTATCATTGCAGCTATGGCGAATCGGCCTCGCGCACCGCTTGCCGCGCCTGCAAGAGTCTCGGTCGTCTCTCGAGGAGCTTCCGCCACGTCGCCGTCGCTTTTGAATCCTTGCCCAGATCGTGATACACCCTCGCCAGCATCCGGTAGCTGGACTCCAGCGTCGGCTCCCGGCGGATAGCCTCTTGGAGCGCAGCTTCAGCTCGGTCCGCATCGCCCAGTGCCCACCACGCCGCTGCTAGCGAATTGAATTGAAGCGCTCCGACGGGTCCTGCGGAGACAGCCTCTCGCAGCTTCTGCAGTGCTGAGCGCGGAGACCCGGTGAGCACCATGGCCGTTCCCAAGGCGTCCAACGCGGCTGGGTCGTTCCCGATCGATCCAGCGACAGATCTCAACTGCCCAAGGCCTCGCCGTAGCATTTCTTGGGAACCGCGCTGCTGGCCGTAAAGAACGTTCGCAATTCCCAAGTTTCGGACCCGAACAGTACGAGGAGCCGGCCTCCAAGGGCGGAGCTCGTCGGGCGGATCGGGATTGACCTCTGGCAACGGGTAGCGAGTGATCCGATGATCTGTGAATGCGCTGTGGCCGCTGTCGTGCGATTGGCGTCTCGGCATGTGGCAGGAAATGCAGTCTCCGCTACGCGTCGCATGATCCGGGGGCGACCCGTCTTCGTGGCACTGCAGGCACCGCGCGCTGAAGTAGGCCTTCGGCTCAGTGGGAACTTCGTGGGGATTGTGGCACGTGCCGCACCAAAGCGCATCGCCGGACTCCACGGCGCAGCGACTCAGGTTCAACTGCTCGACATGGCTGACAACCTGGAACCGATCCTGCCATCCTTCGGTCCGTGGCACTCCCACGAACACCGTCCAGAAATCCTCCAGCAGCCCTCCCGGCTGGAACGAACCGAACGTACGGCCGGGATGCAGGATGCGGATGGTCCCTCCCAAGTGGCACTGCTCGCAGACGCTATCCCGCTCGCGCGGCGAGGCGGCGGCCGGATTGAATATCGTGGCCGCGCTGGGTTCGGCCAGATGCGCTTCGGGGGAGCCGTGGCAGCGATCGCAGGAAATGGCCTCCGCTTTGAGCGCCGGGTCCCCGTAACGGTTCACCGTGTCGGGCGTGTGCGCGGGCCTGCCCGCATGGCACCACAAGCACTCGGACGTCGCCGGGCGGTTGAAGTCAGGGTTCGCCTCCCGCTCCATGCCCGGTGCCATGCCCCATTGATCGCGCTCCGTGTAGTACGCGATCGGGGACTGAAACAACGCATCGCCGACACGGACCAAGTATCCGAACGCCGCGTTTCCTGATCCGATCACATAGTCAATCGTGTACTCCGCACTAAGCCCACCCCTTTCGATCTCCTGAACAAGGCTCCCAGCCGACGCGCTCGTGCGAAACGCTGTGCCGGAGAAGCCGTGTCCGTACGGGCCGATCGGATGGCCGTCGGCCAGCTTGGAGATCGAGCGGCCCATGCCGCTGAGGCGGTACTGCTCAACCACCTCAGCGTGGCATCTTGCGCATTCTTGCCAGCTGGGTGCGGCGGACGCAGTCATCGCCGCAAGCGCCGCCGTGACCGCGGTCGCGGCTCTCGCTCCGGCCATGGCGCACTTTCGCATGCTTTCCAGCGAGCCACCAGACCTCCTCCACTCGCGGTGGGCCGGCGCGCGATCCCTTACTGAGTGACGATCTGGACCAAGCCAGCAGACTTCGCCGCTGTCATCCGCGTACCGGCGGCGGCCGTGCGACGCGCTAGCTCGTCAATCTCCAACTCCTCAGCGCCTTTCACGTCACTGCGAAAGATGTTAGCAATGGGCTCGGTCCATTTCTCGGCAATCGCTCCCGCCCCGAGGATGACTCCCAGTACGGGCGCGACGTCGCCCGCATTCGTGTCCGTGTCCCAGCCAGCCATGACAGCAATTCCGACCGTCTTGTCGAAGTCGCCCGCGCCATATAGCAGAGCCAATGCGATCACCGCGTTGTTCGGAAACACGCGGCGGTTCTTGTCACCTTCGGGTGCCCAGTTGACATCGATCTGCTCATGAGCCTTTTCCCAGTCGTCTGGCCACTGCTCGTGCCACTGCATCACGTCTCGGATGCAACGGGCGTAGTCGCTGTCCCCGGGGACTACCGCGAGCCCTGCCTCCAAGAGCTTGGTCGGATCGGACTCAAAGAAAGCCTCGGCTGTCAGGGCCGCCATGAACATCTCGCCGTAAACGCCCGCAGTATGAAAGGCAACCTCGGCGTCCATCCGCCCGTACTCGGCGGCCGCTTCCGGATTCCCGGGCAGCAAGAAGCCCCAGAACTCCCCTTTCATCTGGCCCCCCATGAACTCGCCCGCTTCATGCTGGCCCGACTCTGGAGGCATCACTCCCTCCTTCAAGAGTCGCTCCGCCACCCTCACGGCACGACCGCAGTTCTGGGCCTCGAACACCGAAAAGGACGCGAGCCACTGGTCGGCAATGTCCTGGCTGGTAATCTCGGGCCCCTTTTCCTCGATCAACAGCAGATTCGCGACTTGGAAGAGCGAGTCATCGTCGGGACCGAACCCAGGCGGACCCCAATGATCCGCCGTGTACCATTTCTCGCGGTGTGGATCCAAGCTAGGCCGCAGTGTCTTGATGTAGTCGGTAAGCGGCCACTGCCCCAAATCGGTGAGGAATGACTTGAGTTCCTGCTTGTGCATCCTCTGCACGCTCATCCCCAGAGCGCTCCCGACTGCCTCGCCGAGCCAACCGCCGTGAATCTTCTCTAGGTAGTCGGCAGCGCTCAGCGAGCGGACCGACAGGCTATCCTCGTCGGTCTGAGGAGCCTGTGCCCCGCCTCCGCATGCGGCGAGCATCGCGGCGGCCAAGCACGTGGCTGCAATTGCATTCACTAAGTTCATGGCTTGCTCCTGCTGGTGGCTGCGGCCGCTCGAAGTCTGGGCATCGCACTACGGTAAGAGACGGCGATCGAAGAACCCCGCACTAGGCGGAAGGCAGACTCGGACGCGTCCTTCTCTGGACTGCGGAACCGGAAACCAGTGCCTGCTGCCTCGCAGGGCCGTGATCCCAAACAAGCATCTTGCCAGTCCTCGCAGAGCAGCCCTCACTGTTTGTACCGCATCGGCAAGTCTTTGTGCCCGTCGATCGCAGAATTGGCGGACCGAATAGGCGCGCCGCAGGGAATCGCGCTGTTGTTTCCCACAACGATTCGTTAAACCGTCGCGATCTTGAACCGAATTATTCCGAGTCGGATTAGTTGGGGAATCGTTAGCAAGGGGCCAGGTTCCCGCGGAGCGGGGCCGTCGTCTGCCGGGGTTTCCTCCCAGACTCTACTCGCCGGGAGTCAAACTGAATGATCCGCGCCCGACACGGGCGGTACCAGCCGAGCGTGCTTGGAAGGCCGCACCTGCAGGTGCGGAAACTAGTTCGCCGAGATCGCAGCCTGTGCCGCGGCCAGACGCGCGATGGGCACGCGATACGGCGAGCAGCTGACATAGTTCAGCCCGGCGCGCACGCAGAAGGTCACAGATTTGGGATCGCCGCCGTGCTCGCCGCAGATTCCCACCTCGAGCCCGGGACGGGTCTTGCGCCCCTTTTCCAGGGCGATTTCAACCAGCTGCCCGACACCACTCGAGTCGAGCACCTGGAACGGGTCGTCCTCAAGAATGCCCGCTTCCAAATACGGGTTGATAAACGTCCCGGAATCGTCGCGGCTGAAGCCGAACGTGGTCTGGGTCAGGTCGTTCGTGCCAAAGCTGAAGAACTCGGCATGCTGCGCGATCTCGTCGGCAGTCAGCGCTCCCCGCGGCACCTCGATCATTGTCCCGACCTTGTAGTGGACCTTCCGCCCAGCAGCAGCAAACACCTCGTTGGCAGTGTCTACGACCACCTTCTTCTGATTCTCGAGTTCCTTGTGGTTGCCGACCAGCGGAATCATCACTTCCGGGATCGCGTCGACACCCTTCTCGGCGCATTCCACGGCCGCCTCGAAGATCGCCCGGGCTTGCATCGCAGTGATCTCTGGGAATGTGATCCCCAGCCTGCAGCCCCGATGTCCCAGCATCGGGTTGAACTCGTGTAGCTCTTCCACGCGCTCCAACAGCGCCGCGACTTCCTTCTGCTTGGCCTCGTCCCCGCCGCCGGCTTGCAATTGCGCCAGCTCCACCATCAGCTCTTCCCGCTTGGGCAAGAACTCGTGCAGGGGCGGATCGAGCGTGCGCACGATGACTGGGAAGCCGTCCATGACCTCGAAGAGTTCGACAAAGTCCTGCCTTTGCATCGGCAGTAGCTCGGTGAGCGCAGCGGCGCGCGTTTCGGCATCCTCCGCCAAGATCATCTGGCGAACGTGCTCGATTCGGTGGGGCTCGAAAAACATGTGCTCCGTGCGGCAAAGCCCGATGCCCTCAGCGCCGAAGTTCCGGGCCGTGCGAGCGTCGCGCGGCGTCTCGGCGTTGGCCCGCACCCTGGCGGTGCGGTACTTGTCGACATGCTCCATGAACTGAGCGAAGTCGCCTGAAGTGGGGTCAGGATCGATGGTCTTGGCCTGGCCGGCGAATACCTCGCCGGTCGAGCCATCGATGGAAATCCAGTCGCCCTTTCGCAGCGTGTGGCCCTTGCAGGCAATCTGGCCGGCCTTGGCGTCGACACTCACGTCGCCCGCGCCGGCGACGCAGGGCGAGCCCATGCCCCGAGCCACCACGGCAGCGTGCGAGGTCATGCCGCCCCGAGAAGTCAGGATACCCTTGGCAGCTTCCATGCCGTGAATGTCCTCCGGCGTGGTCTCCGCCCGCACTAGCACCACGGCGTTGCCGCTGGCGGCCTCTTCCACGGCAGCATCGGCCGTGAAAACGATTCGGCCGACGGCAGCGCCGGGAGAGGCCGGCAGACCGACGGTCAGGGTGGTGAGCTGTCCCTTTGACGAGGGCTCGATCACGGGATGCAGCAACTGGTCCAAGTGCTGCGGCTCGACCCGCATGACAGCTTCCCGCTCGTTGATCAGCCCTTCGTCGACCATGTCCACGGCAAACTTCACCGCGGCGGCCCCTGTGCGCTTGCCGTTGCGCGTCTGCAGCATGAAGAGCTTGCCCTCCTCGATCGTGAACTCGAAGTCCTGCACATCGCGGTAGTGCTGCTCTAGCTGGGCCGTGATTGTGCGGAGCTCACCGTAGGCCTCGGGCAGCACTGCCTCGAGTTCATTGATCGGCCGGGGGGTGCGGATCCCTGCCACGACATCCTCGCCTTGCGCATTGACCAAGAACTCTCCGTAGAACTCGTTGGCACCCGTGGCAGGATCGCGCGTGAAGCCTACGCCCGTCGCAGAAGTCTCGCCGAGGTTGCCAAACACCATCGCCTGCACGTTGACGGCCGTGCCGAGGTCGTGCGGGATGTCATTCATGCGCCGGTAGTGGTTGGCGCGGGGATTGTCCCAAGACCGGAAGACCGCGTCACGGGCCATCTTGAGCTGTTGCTGCGCGTCCTGCGGAAAGTCCTCTCCGAGTGAATTCTTGTAATGAGCCTTGAACGCCTCGACCACCCCTGCCAGCTGCTCGGCATCGAGGTCCATGTCATTCTCGGCACCCGCGGCTTCCTTGATGTCCTCGAGAATCTCCTCGAACTCTCCCTTGGACACGCCCATGACGACGTCGCCGAACATCATGATGAAGCGCCGGTAGCAGTCCAGGGCGAAGGTCCGCTTGCCGCTCAGAACAGCGAGACCCTCGGTGGCACTGTCATTGAGGCCGAGGTTGAGGATCGTGTCCATCATGCCCGGCATGGAGAACTTTGAGCCGGAACGCACCGACAGCAGCAGCGGGTTGGCGGCATCGCCGAGCTGCTTGCCCATGTCGCTCTCAAGGTGTTGCAGAGCCGCCGCCATTTCGTCCTCGACCTCATCGGGCACGCGGTTGCCACCTGCGAGATACATGTTGCAGACCTGCGTGGAAACAGTGAAGCCGGGCGGGACGGGCACTCCGGCCAAGGCCATCTCGGCCAGATTGGCGCCCTTGCCGCCGAGCGTGTCGCGCATAGACCGGTTGCCATCGGTCTTGGAGCCGCCGAATGAGAACACATGCTTTGCCATGTTGGTGATTCCCCTCTGTCTTGGATCGCTTTGCCGGACGCTCAGCGTGGACTCAACAGCCCCGCGCCCACGGTGCGCAGAGCCGGTGCTATCTGATTGATCGGAGGTTGGGCTCGGAGCGTCGCGACCGGACACCCTCGGGTCCGCAAGCGTAGGTAACGAAGCCTTGATCTTAGCAAATCTGGCAGCAAACCTGGCCGCTGTCGGGTTGACCAATGCCTAACAGGGTTGCGGATCCAGAAGAGAGCGTTTTCAGGCCGTGCCGACGGTTCGCCGCGACATGCCCGGCCCACCAAGGACGTGGCCGAACAGAACGTTCGCGAGCAGTGACCAAGGCTGCCCCGCAGCCATTGGCCAAATCGCTGGCTACCCCTTCGGCGCCTTGCCGCTGGACATCAATAGCTGTCCACACGCTGGCGCATCGCTGCAATGAAAGCAGGATCAAGCAACGGATCGTTCGTCGTGCGGCGCCAGTCGTCCAAGGCCGCCTGCAATCGTTCCAGTGTCGCTGCGTGTTCCGGGTCGCCGGCGAGATTGCGGAACTCCCAGGGATCCTCATCCAAGTCGTACAGTTCCAACTCCGGAGGATGAGCAAGGCTGTCGAACGCACGCCGGACCGGCGTCCCCTCGTAGCGCTGCTCTCGAGAAGTCACGTAGCCCAAGTCCCCATCGATGCCGATTCTGGCAGGCCCGGATCCGGCCAGCAGATTGTGAATCAGCTTGTACCGGTCGTCCCGGATGGCGCGCCGGGGAAACCATGGCGGCCCATGCATGTGAAACTCGCCGACAAGGTATTCGCGCCAAGGCGCCTCGGGATCCTCCAGGACCGGCCGCAGCGACATCCCTTGCATCTCGACAGCAGGGAGCGCTCCTGTTGCGTCCAGGATTGTAGGAAGGATATCGACGGTCGAGACCATCGCCCCGCTCCGCGCGCGCTGTGACACGCCGGGCCAGCGCACAAGGAAAGGGACCCGCAAGCCGCCCTCGTAGACCGTTGTCTTGCCACGGTCGAACGGGGGCCCGTGGTCGCCCGTGAAGATTACCAGCGTGTCGCCGGAATGTCCCTTTCGCTGGACGGCGTCCACAAGCAGACCGACTCCGATGTCGAGCCGCACGACTTCGTTGTAGTAGCCGGCCACTCGCGCGCGCTGCTCCGGGGTGTCGATCCTCTGGAATGGAAACACTGTCTGTTCGCTTGGCTCGACCAAGGTTGGAGGAATGCCCTCGAACTGGTCCATGAAGGTCCAGTCCCCGACGATCTCCCGCGTCTCCGGATCCCGCCTGCGGAAGGCGTGCGGATCGGTGTAGTTCACCATCAAGAAGAACGGGCTCTCGTCCGCGTTACCGATGAACTCTTCGGCGGCCGCCGCGATCCCCTTCACGTCGCGGCCGTCCACCCTCGAACGGACGTCCCACCGGAACTTGTCTTCCGGGGCGACGTGCAGCTTCCCGATGATGCCGGTTCGATAACCAGCTCGCTTGAGGACGTTTGGAATCGTGGCGTCGTGCAGGTGTGGGTGCAGGCTGAAGTCCGAGGCATTGGTCAGCCCGAACTGCCCGTTGCTGTGCACATAGAGGCCCGTGAACATAGCACTGCGGGAGGGGCTGCACGACGCTTGCGCCACGTAGGCGACGTCGAACTGGACGCCGCTGGCCGCGAGGGCGTCGATGTTCGGAGTTTCAATGACACTGTCCCCGTACGCGCTCAGTTGAAGACCGAGATCATCGGCCGTGATAAGCAGGACGTTGAGCCGCGACGGTGGTTCGGCTGGCTCGCGCGTGCAGCCGATCGCTCCGAGCAGCAGGATTGCCAGCGCGATTCGCCCCGTCGCTACCAAGGTTCGCGAAGACCGTGGATCGTGCACTTGAAAACCTCCGTGAAGCGATGGTGGCGCGAGTCACCCCGCGGGACCGCTGGCCCGTGTGCCCCACATCCTACATCGATGCGATGTTGCTGCGCTGGTAGAAAGAGCCCGACTTTCGAGTCCGCCAAGAAACGGCACCGGAAAAGAACGAGGCACTGAAGTTCTCCACCTCGTCCCGGGTCATCCAGTGCCCCCGCACGGCCGTGGGAACGGACCGGATTCTAGGGTCTGGTTGAGCGCCCATGGATCACTCCCTCGATCGAGAGCTCCAGTTGCATGGCGACTGCAATCCTAACGAGGCGAGGCCCTTCCGGACGCCTCTTGTGTCTGCACCAATCGGCGGGCATGTGCACGTCTCGCAGTGCCAAAACAGTGGCAAGCGCGTCCAGCCGGAGAGGCTTTGGGTCCGCTCGGGCAGCACGAGAGGAATCCCGCGGACGCTTCCGCTGGACTAGACTGATTCCGTCATGCTCCTCGCGAATCGCTTCGCGTTGCTGTTCGCCGGACTACTGCTCTTCGGCATCGTCTCCGACCTCGGTGCCCAATTCCCTGCCCAGGGACCCAGGCTGCCCGGCGACACCTCGGGCAATGCCCCGCTTCGCCGCAGTGTTCCCCAACCGGGGTCCAACATCGCTGCGACCGTGCGCACCGCGTTGTTCTCGCGGAACTGGGCAGACCGGGATCGAGCGCTGCGCTTCTTGGTCAAACGCAACAAGAAGGACGTCGTGCCGGCTCTCATCACGGCGCTACGCGTTCTGCCCGACTCTGACGGCCGGCTTCTCGACGCGCTCCAACGACTCGCCGGAGCCAAGATCCCGCGCGACTGGAATGCGTGGATGGAGTGGCTGGAGGAGCACGCCGAGATCCGTCCCTACCGGGAGTTCGTTTCCTTCAAGGCAGACCTCCTCGCAGGGATTGACAGCAGTTTCCATAGCTTCCTCTACCCGGGGGTGAGGCACGAGATCCGTGTCGAGGAGATCGTCTGGGGAGGCGTCAAGAAGGATGGGATCCCCGCGCTGGTGAACGCCAAACAGATCCCCGCCGGTGAAGCGACCTACCTCACCGACCGGGAACTGGTCTTCGGGGTCAGCATCAATGGCGACTCGCGCGCCTATCCGCTCCGCATCCTCGACTGGCACGAGATGTTTAACGACGTCGTAGGCGGCGTCCCGGTGTCCCTCGCCTACTGCACGCTCTGCCGGTCGGGCATCCTCTTCGACGCCCTGGTACCCGGCCGCCGGACGCCTTTCGTCTTCGGCTCTTCCGGCCTTCTCTATCGGTCGAACAAGCTCATGTACGACACCCAGACGAAGTCGCTCTGGAATCAGTTCACCGGGCGGCCCGTGGTCGGGAAACTGGCCAAGTCCGGCATCGAACTCAAGGTCCTGCCGGTGGTGATCACGAGCTGGCAGGACTGGCTCGCCGCCCATCCGAATACCACGGCACTCTCCCTCGACACCGGCTTCGATCGAGACTATCGGCCCGGACGAGCGTACAGCGAGTATTTTGCGAGCCCCGATCTCATGTTTCCCGTGGTAGTCCGAGATCGCCGGCTCGCGCCGAAGGACCGTATCTTCGTGCTGCGGGACGGAGCCAACGAAATGGCTTGGGCTCTCTCGCTCTTCCGAGGCGGTGCCGTCATCCACGACAAAGCGGGACCGCGCGATGTGGTCCTCATCGGGAACGCCCAAACGGAGACGGTCCGCGCCTACGAATCGGGAGGACGGACGTTTGTCGCGACTGAGAATGATCCGTTCCAGATGACGAGCGACGGGACGCAATGGACCGTCACCGAGGCCTCCCTTACCGGACCGGGCGGCCAGAGCCTCGCCCGGCTCCCCGGGCATGTCGCTTACTGGTTCGCTTGGCAGAGCTACAAGGCCGGAAAGCCGGCCAGGCTGGAATAGCAGCTCACCACGGCCGAGCGGGACGGGTCGCCCTCCCGATTCGCAGCACTCGTGTTGTCCCTAGCCCACGTTGACGCGGCTGCCCGCAAATCGCTGTGCTTACAGGGCCGCGAACTGGTGTTGTTACCTCGACCCTTCGCTCCCGCGGGCCAGGGCTCCGCGACTTGGGCGATGCTGGCGCTACCCTGTGAACAGGCATGCAACTTGGATTCGTAAGCGCCATCCTGCCGGAAGTCTCCCTAGACGAGGTCTGTCGGATCGGTGCAGCAGAGGGCTATGACTGCATCGAGGTGATGTGCTGGCCGCCCGGCAAGGCCGAGCGCCGGTACGCCGGCGTTACTCACATCGACACTGCCACCCTAGACGATGCTGGCATAGACAGCGTCCATGCTTCGCTTGATCGTCATCAAGTCCAGATCAGCGGCCTCGGATACTATCCCAATCCCCTCTCGCTGGACAGCGAGGAGGCCCGTGTCGCCCAACACCAAATCCGCTCTGTGATCCGCGCCGCTCGCGCGCTTGGTCTGTCCACCGTGAACACGTTCGTGGGCCGCGACTGGACTCTGTCCGTAGAAGAGAACTGGCCGCGCTTCTTGGAGGTCTGGCGGCAATTGGTTGCCTACGCCGAGGATCACGACGTCCGGATCGGAATCGAGAACTGTCCGATGATCTTCACTCGCGACGAATGGCCGGGGGGCAAGAATCTTGCCTGCTCGCCCGCCATCTGGCGCCGTATGTTCGAGGACATCCCCAGCCCTTCGTTCGGACTCAACTACGATCCTTCGCATCCGACCTGGATGCAGATGGACGCAATCGCCCCGTTGCGCGACTTCAGCGACCGTATCTTCCACGTTCACGCCAAGGACGTGCGGGTGGACCGGAAGCTGCTCGACGACGTCGGCATCTTGGCGTATCCCCTCCAATTCCACACGCCCAAGCTCCCCGGGCTAGGCGACGTCGACTGGGGGCAGTTCTTCTCCGTCCTGACGTCGACCGGCTACGACGGCCCGGTTTGCGTGGAGGTGGAGGATCGGGCTTACGAGGGTTCGCTGGAAGATCGCAAGCTCTCGCTCCGACAAAGCGCCCGCTTCTTGCGGCAGTACATTCCGGACCGCGGGGGACTATAGGCGCAGCTAGCTGCGCTGGCCGCCGGCCGCTTCCGCATCGATCAGCGAGAAGTCAGCAATGGTGGACAGAGCCTTCAGCATGCCCGCCAAGAACACCAAGCGATTGCGACGCACAGACTCGTCCTCCGCCATCACGAGGACATCGTCAAAATAGCGGTCCAAGGCCGGCCGAAGCGTAGCGATCGCTCGCAGCGAGGTCGCGTAGTCACGCTTGGCATTGCACTCGGCAATCTTTGTCCCAACGGGTTGCAGCGAGGCGTGCAGGTCCGCCTCCGCCCCGCCCTCCAGCAGAGTGAGATCCAAGTTCGCTCCGTCCAGCGATTGTGCCGTTCCAGACTGTTCCAGAATATTGCGGATCCGCTTGAAGCTGACCGCCAGAGCCTCGAAGTCAGGGGTGTGGCGCACTTCGGCCAAGGCTCGCGCCCGTGCTAGTGCGTCGACGGGCACGGCGTCGGAAGCAGCCAAGACTGCATCTGCGGAATCCGCACCAAAGCCGCCCGATTCCTGCAGCCAGAAGCGCAGACGATCCAAGAAGAAATCTCGCAGCTTTGGCGCATTGGCGCCGGCGGACGCGGTCTCAACCAACCGGTCTAGCGAGATTGCCAGAGAGCCTTCCAGGACGATGCGAATCGCGCCGAAGGCCGCCCGGCGCAGCGCCAGCGGATCCTTCGATCCGGTAGGCATCAGGCCGATCCGAAACATCCCGCCCAGAGTCGTCAGCCGGTCGCCTAGCGACACCAGCTGCCCGACCAACGATCGCGGGATTGGACCCGCGCCGCCCGCAGGCAGGTAGTGGTCGTAAATCGCGTCAGCCACCTCTCGAGGCTCTCCCTGCGCGGCTGCGTACAGACCCCCGATCTTCCCTTGAAGTTCCGGGAACTCGCCCACCATCTCGGTCGTTAGGTCGGTCTTTGCCAGGCGCACAGCACGCAGAGCGCGGTTCGCGTCGCTTGCGTTGACGGAAAGAGCTTCGCCCAGGCGCGCTACTGCTTCGACGTTGCTCTCGGTCTTGGACCAGTAACTGCCCAGCGAGGCTTGGAACGTGACCGACTTCAGTTCTTCCAGGCGATCTGGCAGCGAACTCCTCTGGTCAAACTCCCAGAAGAAGCGGGCGTCATTGAATCTGGCCCGCAGGACGCGCTCGTGACCCCTGCGAATCACGCCATCGATGTCTCTGCCAGAGTTCGCGATAGCCACGAAGCGATTCGCCATCGCACGTGAGCTGTCCTCAACGGCGAAGTACTTCTGATGGACGAGCATGACCGTCTCGAGCACCTCCTCGGGAAGGTCCAGATAGCTCTCGTCAAAGCTCCCCAAGACCGCCGTCGGATGCTCCGTCTCGAATACCAACGTCTGCAGCAACCGTTCGTTGCGCCGCAGTTCGTAGCCGGCTGGCAACAGCGCCTCGGCGTCAGCGACGATCTTCGACGCCCGGGCTTCGGCGGAAAGCAGCACGGCATTTGCGCGCAAGCCAGACCGATACTCTTCGGCCGAGTTAACGGTGATCGGCCCGGAACCGAGCCGCCGGTGCCCCCAAGTGACATTGCCGGACTTGACCCCGGCGAACTCAACGGGCACGACATCGCCATCGAGCAGCGCCACTAGCCAGCGAATCGGCCGGATAAATCGAGGACTGCCCTTGCCCTTCCAGTACATGCTGCGCGGAAAGCGCACGCCGAGCACGACGTCCGGCAGGGCGCTGGCCAGCAGGTCGTGCGTTCGCTGGCCGGCGATGGTGCGCCGCACGGTGAGCTTGCCGTCATCTCCTAGCTCAAGCTCCTCGACCGCAACGCCCGCCTTGCGTGCGAATCCCAGCGCCGCGCGGGTGGGGTTCCCGTCGGGATCGAACGCGATCTGCTTCGACGGTCCCGCCAAAGTCTCGGTCCGGTCGCGCTGCCGATCGGGCAGACCCTCCGCAACCAGCGCCAAGCGGCGCGGCGTGGCATCGACCGAGATTCGCCCGCCGCACTCGAGGTCGAGCTCGCGCAGGGCCGCCCGGAAGCCTTTTTCCAAGTCCCGCATCGCCCCCGGCACCAAGCGAGCCGGGATCTCCTCGGTGCCGACTTCGAGAAGCAGGTCGCTCACGCTGCCTCCCCAGCCAAGTGCTGCCGTTGGTCGACCCACGCCTTGGCAACCGCAACCGCCAAGTTGCGCACTCGCTGGATCACTTGGGCGCGCTCGGTGACGCTGATCGCGCCCCGGGCCTGCAGCGTGTTGAACAAGTGCGAGCACTTCAAGGTCTGGTCGAACGCGGCCAGCAGCGGAAAACGCCGCCGTTCCAACGGCGCTAGTTCGCTCGCATAGCGCTCCAGGAGCCGCTTGCACTCGGCTTCATGCAAGTTGAACTCGTCCCAGACGAAGCTGACATCAGCCTCCTCGAAGTTGTACGCGGAGTACTGCTCCTCGTCGGCCAGCCTCACGTCGGCGTAGGTCCAGCGGTCGTTCCAGCGGATGTCGTAAACGCTCTCGACGTCCTGGATGAACGCAGCCAATCGCTCCAGGCCATAGGTGAGCTCGGCGGGAACGACGTCCAAGTCCAATCCGCCGCACTGTTGGAAGTAGGTGAACTGCGTGATCTCGAGGCCGTCCAGCATGACCTGCCAGCCCACGCCCCAGGCCCCCAGCGTCGGCGACTCCCAATTGTCCTCTTCCAATTTGCAATCGTGCTGCGAGAGGTCAATCCCGATCTCCTCCAAGCTCTTCAGATAGAGATCCACTACGTCTTCCGGCGCGGGCTTCAAGATCACCTGCAGTTGCATGTGCTTGTACAAGCGGTTGGGGTTTTCGCCGTACCGCCCATCGGCAGGACGACGGCTGGGCTGCACGTAGGCAACGTTGTAGGGCTCGCTGCCCAGCACGCGCAAGAAAGTCTCCGGGCACATCGTCCCCGCGCCGACCTCGCAGTCGAACGGCTCTTGGATGATGCAACCCTGCCTGGCCCAGTACGCCTTCAGGCGCATCACGATCTCTTGGAACGTCAGCATGGGAGCTCCACTCGCCTCAGGCAGAGGCTGCACTAACTCCGGGTCGGAGTGGCGGGCCCGAAATTTGAGAATAGCACTCGATAGGATTCCGAGGGCTCGGCCTAGATCGCCCCGGTTACAGCGCCCGGAGCGAGCGCGGATCGCGTTGACCCGCAATGCGTGCCTGGGATCGAGGGCCCGCAGCGAAAGTAACGGTCTTGCCGACCTTGCCCGGTCAGATCGTGCGGGGCCTATTTGCTGGCTGACCGCCTACCTAGCCGAGTATCCGAGGCGATTTCGCGAATCAGGGTCGCGCGTCAACGACCCAGGAGCTACGCCAAGCGCAGCAGCCAAGGCTGGACGCACCATCCCATCCGTCTGATCCGTGTTGGGGAACCCCAGCCGGTCATTGACGTAGATTTCCCATGCACCCTCGCGAACAGAGAATTCAGCGGGGAATTCCGGCTCCGCCATGACCGCAGCGTTGAACTCGCGGGCGCGCCGCAGCGCCTCGTGAAAGCGATCTTCCAGCGAGCCTTCCAAGCCGCTGCGAACACTGGTCAACAGGCCCGGGCCGGGAGGGTTGAGGTTGACGGAAAAGGTGTCCCGCTTGCCGGCGATCAGGATTCCCGGCCCGCCGGGCATGTGGGCGTAGTCTGCCAGGTCCACCCAATCGGCCGGATGGTCGTCGGCCTTGCGCCAGCGGTCGAAGATCACCAAGAACTGGTCAAGGTCGGGAACGGGTGGGCAGTCAAGCAACAGCTTGACATCAATCCTCTGCAAGTTTGATTGCATGCGGTCGGCCAGGCCTAGAAATCCGTCGCCTGCGAATACACGCCCTGTGCCGCCTCGATGAACAGGGTCGCTTCTTCAACGCGCAGCCGGGCCCGTTCCGAATCCTCGCTCGGGCCTTCTTGCGCCGTGCGCATGAAGTTGTCGGCAAACGGCCTATAAAAGCTGTCGGTGTCGTAGAAGTGCTTGCGAAATTCCTCAACCGTGTCGTAGCGGTCCGAGAGCCACAGCCCCTTCGTGAACAGAAGCGCGTCGGCGGCCTTCTTGCACGCCTCGAACGCCTTGGCCGACGCGTCGCCGAATCGATCCCGCTCCAGATCCAAGGTGGACTCGAAGTGAATCCGGTCGGCGTCCTCGAGCAAGAACTCCGCTTGATCGACAACCTCGCCCGCGCACTCGCCGACACCGATCGAGCGCTTGTACTGCCATGGCTGGCGGATATCGCGATAGAAGTCGGGCGACTCCTCGAACGTGGGCAGCTCCATGAACTCGGCCAGCTCTTGCTTGACGCGCGTCTTGCCGAGGCGGGCCACCACGTCGCTCAACGTCTCGTCGCCGCGCTTCTCGCGGTTGTAGAACTCCGTCACCCTGACGATGGCCTTGTCCACGTTTTGCGACGGGATCTTGCCGACGGCGAGGCCGTACGACTCGGCATTGTTGCGCGTCGAGCCGCCCAGAGTGACTTGGAACACCGGCGCGGTGTCGTTCTTCTTGCGCTGGACAGAGCCGAAGAACCCGATGTCGGCAATGTGGTGCTGGCCGCAAGAATTGAAGCAGCCGCTGATCTTGATCTTGAGATCGGAGCGGTGCGCGATCGCGCTCATTCCATTGCCGAATTCCTTCCTCAGGTGCGCCGCCAAGCCCCGCGAAGCCGTGATGCCGAGCTTGCAAGAATCGGTTCCCGGGCAGGCAACGACGTCCTTGAGCCGGCCCGCCCCGGTCTCGGCAAGGCCGATCTCGGCCAGGTTGGCGAACAAGCCCGGCAGGTCCGCGTTAGAAACCCACTGCAGCAGCAGGTTCTGGTCGACCGTGGTGCGCAAAGTGTCCTTGACATACTTCCGCGAGACATCCGCCAGCTGCCGCGCCTGTAGCGAGGTGATGTCGCCGAGGGGCAAGTAGATGTCCACCATCGAATAGCCATCCTGGCTCTGCGGATGCACGTTGAGCTCGAGCCACTCGGCGAACTGCGGGCTCTGGCCGCCGCCCGCATCGAGCCGCGAAGGCGGCTTCAACGGTTCGTCGCGGAGCTGCTCCAGCGCCAGCTGGAGCTCGCCCTCCCACCGCGGGTCGGCCGACAGCCGCTCGCGCTCCTCTTCGACCAGCCGCCTGAATTCGTCGATCCCCTGCTTGGCGATCAAGAACTTCATGCGCGCCTTGGCGCGATTCTTCTTCTCTCCCAGCCTTGCGAACACGCGCGAGATCGCCTGCGCCAAGGGCAGCATCTGGTCGGCCGGCATGAACTCGCTGTAGAGCTTTGCCTGGTGCGGCAGAGAGCCGAGTCCGCCGCCGACGTAGACCTCGAAACCCTGAACTCCATCTCGGACTCTCGCGACGGCGCCGATGT
Organism: Bryobacterales bacterium; assembly: GCA_022824585.1. Lineage (GTDB taxonomy): Bacteria > Acidobacteriota > Terriglobia > Bryobacterales > UBA6623 > VXMF01. The sequence goes on from JAJDZN010000255.1 coordinate 50,351, forward strand.
CGTGCATCCGGCCCAGGCCGCAACCGTGCTCGGAGCACCCCGAGTAGGAGATCTTGAACTTGCGGCCGAAATTCTGCGCATCCGGATGGCGCAGCATGAAGTACGCCATCGCGTGGGCATGCGGAGCGACATCGAACGCCTCGTCGGTGCAAACTCCCGCGCACGGGCAGCAGGTCACGTTGCGGATGACGTTGCCACACGCCTCGCGCGTGGTGATGCCCACGGCCGCCAGCCGTCGCATCAGGTTCGGGGTGTCATTGATGTCGACGAAATGGCACTGGAAGTCCTGACGTGTCGTCACGTGCAGCACGCCAACGGCGTATTCCTCGGCGATGTCCGCCAACGCTACCAATTGGTCGGCGCTCATCCGCCCCATCGGGATCTTGATGCGCTGCATCTGGACCCGATCCTGGCGCTGCCCGTACACGCCGTGGCGCAGGCGGAATTCGGTAAAGATCTTCTCGTCGACCAAGCCGGCCTGGACCCGCCGCAGCTCGGTCTCGAAGATGTCGATCTCTTCCCGAACCGGATTGGGCAGGTGCCCCCATTCGGCGCTACTGTCCACGGGCTGTAGGTTGACTTCGGACATGCTGCGAACCTGCCCAATGGGCGTTAGGCACCAGCGGCTGCGGACGCTGCCTCGAACGGCGCAGGGCAGCCAACTGCCTAGTGTGATGTTACCACCACCGCCCGATTCGACTGGGTCAGCAGCACCCGCGACAAGATCCTGCGGCTGGCGGGCGCGAGCGCCAGCTGCAGGCCTGGGAGAAATCGAACGAGCCGAACTCGGAGATTGCGACTAACACCCGCCGGACAACTTGGCCGAAGTGCCGCAGATCAGGGCGAGCTTGCCTCAGTCCGGTCCAAATCGCACGCGCACCGCACGTTCAGACAGCACAGTCGTGTACAGTATTGCCAAAGGCAGGCACTCATGTTACGCACGTTTCTCACGGCGCTATTCGCCACTCTGTTGCTGGTCACTTGGCACGCCAGTTTCGCGCCCGCACCGACTGCGGCAGACAACCACCTCACCAGCGGACAGGGCGACTACAAGTTCAAGGTCGTCTACAAGGGCAGCCACCTTCCGCAAGAGGCCCAGGCCGTGCTCGAGAAGGCCCACGGGGGATTCGCCATCGACCGCCGCGACGGCAAGGGCGAGGTCTACTTCGCGCTGCCGGGCGCCGGCATCATCCAGATCAGCAGCGACCTGGGCGCAACCAAGATGCTGCCCACCGCAGCCGAGATGAAGCCGCACAACATGCACAACGCCACGATCTGGTACGACTCCAGCGGCGCCGCTCACCTGACGTTTCCCGGCAACGGAAACAGCACGGTCTACACGACCGATTTGGGCGGAAAGCTCGAGCACAAGCTAACCACCCCCAGTGGCGGCGAGGACCTTGGAACGCCGACCGCCACCGATTACTTCATGGGCCGCGGGAACTTCGTGCCGACCGACGTCGAGGAGCTTGACGGCCTGTTGTACGTCGCCACCGGCTATTCGTCGCTGGACTACGTGATCACCGCCAAGGTGGAAAGCACCAGTCCATTCAAGATCTCCTGGTACGACCTCGCCTTCGGAGGCAAGGGCAGCGGGGCCGGACAGTTCGGCACCGGTCACGGCATCACCGTTCCGATGGGAACGCGCCGCGTCGATGTCGCCGACCGTCCGAACGCCGAGATCGATCGCTTCACGCGCCACGGCCAGTACATCTCCACCCTCAAGCTCCCGTTGGGATCGTTTCCTTGCGATGTCGACTATCTGGACAACCTCGGCGTGGTCGGCGCCCTGCACGGCGCGGACCGGCCGCAGGGCGCACCGATCTATATCCTCGAAGACGACAGGTTGGTATCGACCATCCTGCCCAAAGCCGAACTGGGCCTCGAAAAATTCCAGCATGTCCACAACGCGGTGCTGCACAAGGCCAATGGCAAGCTGTACGTGATCGCGCAAGCTTGGAATCCGGGAGACTTCGCCATCTTCGAGCGCGTAATGTAGCCATTTCGGCGGCACGCTTGCTTGCAGTCGAGACTGTCGGAGCCCGCCCGATGGCGGAGCGTCACATTGCGCGCCTCCCGAGTCCTGCCTAACGCCTCATGCCCGAATCGCTCGCACCATCGACAATCGAGGAGTTGCGCGCCGCCCTGCTCCGCGGCGCTGAGGAGCAGGCGAGCATCGAGACGCGGGGCGCCTTCTCAAAGGCAAGTTTCGGCGGTCCGCTCCGGCAGGCCACCTGCCGGTTGCAGACCTGCGGCCTCAACCGCCTGCTGGCGTACGAGCCCGCCGACCTCACGGTCAGTGTCGAAGCGGGCATGCGCTACGCCGACCTGAGCCGGACGCTCGCGGAGAACAACCAGTTTCTTCCGCTCGACCCTCCGTTCGCCGAGGATGCGACCGTAGGCGGGATCCTGGCAGCGAACTCCAGCGGCAGCCGGCGTCGACGGTTCGGCACCGCGCGCGACATGACCATCGGCATGCGCTTCGCAACGCTGGACGGCAAGATCGTCAGTTCGGGCGGCATGGTCGTCAAGAACGTGACCGGACTGGACATGGCCAAATTGATGATCGGATCATTTGGCACGCTCGCCGTCATCGCTTCAGCGAACTTCAAGTTGTTCCCCATGCCCGAGAGTTTCGCTTCATTCGTGTTCCGCGGGGCATCGGCGTCCCTGCTGGAGGTGCGCAAGCAAATCCTGGGGGGCGTCCTGCAACCGATCGCGATCGACTGGCTCGACGCCGGCGCTGCCCAAGCTCTCGGCCTGGGTGGCTCGCCGGCGCTGCTCGCCGAGGCCGCGGGAAGCCCTTCCGTAACGCGCCGGTTCAACGAGGCTTTTGACACGCTCGCAGCGACACATGGCGTGAGCCTTGACGGCGCGCCGGAGGGACTCTGGCAGCGCGTGCGCGAATGCGGCCCGAGCTGGCTGAACACCCACCCGGACGGCGCGCTGGTGCGCTGTTCCACGGTCCAGACCAGGCTGGCAGAACTGTTGGAGCTGGCAGCCCGCTGCGGCTGCGCAGCCGCGCTTCGCGCCGGCAACGCGACCGGGCTCCTGCTGGCGCCGGACAGCGAGACGGCCGGGCGCGCCATCGCCGAACTTCGGCAAGGGGATTTCCGCGCTACTCTCGAGGCGGGCCCTGACTCGCTCAAGCACAGCATCGAGCAATGGAACGCTGGCGGCAGCGAGCTGCAGCTGATGCAGCGCATCAAGGCCGACTTCGATCCCCTGTCGCTGCTCAACCGGAGCCGATTGTATGGTGTGGTCTAGACCCTTGTCGTTGCAATTTTGACACACTTGAGTGTATCCAAGTCATTATTTAACAGATACTTGCAAAACTTCTCCGAACCTGCTATCACGACAGAGAGCTTCGGTTCGTGCTTTTCTCCGCCAACGGCAGCGCTGCTCGTTACGAGCACACGATCGAACGCCCGGTAGCCGCCAGCGGCGTAGGGCTGCATTACGGTGTCGCCGTCAACTTGCGCCTCGCACCGGCCGCGGCGGGCCAGGGAGTGGTGTTCGTACGCACCGATCTGGACGATTTCTCGATCCCCGCAAGCTGGCGCCATGTCGCGAGGGTCAGCTTCGCGACCAGCCTCATGCGCCAGAGCGTGCTGCTGTCGACGACCGAGCATCTGCTGAGCAGCCTGCGGGCCCTGGGCGTGGACAACGTGCGCATCGAAATCGACCAACTGGAAGTCCCGATCCTGGACGGCAGCGCGCTGCCGTGGGCGGACTTGCTGCGCAAGGCGGGGATGCGCAAGCAGCGCCGGCACAGGCGCTACCTGCGCGTGATCCGGCCTGTCGAAGTGAGCGACGGGGAAAAGCGCATCTCCATCGAACCCGCCCGAGAGTTCCGCGTGGTCTGCGAGACTCGGTATCCACACCCGCTGGTCGGCCCGCAAAGACAGGAGTTGACAGTCACTCCGCAGGCCTACGTAGAAGGCATTGCCCCAGCTCGGACCTTCGGGTTTGAACAAGACCTGGACCTACTGCGAGACCAAGGCTTGATTCGCGGCGCGTCACTGGAGAACGCCGTCTGCTTCGGAACCGATTCCGTGCTCAACGAGGGCGGCCTGCGCTTTGCGGACGAACCGTGCCGCCACAAGCTGCTAGATCTGATCGGCGACCTTGCCCTGCTCGGCTACCCGTTGCTGGGAAGGGTGGTCGCCTCCCGCGCAGGGCACGCGATGCACGTGGCGCTAGTGGACCGCATCATGCATGATCCAAGCTGCTACGAAATCGTGACGCTGGATCAATTGGAAGCCGCAGCTGGCGCGCCGGCAGCTTGACCGCCCTCCACTTGGCGAATTCGCTCCAGCGTCTGCCGAGCCTGCTGGGCGACTTGCGGCCCCAGTTCGTCGCGGGGCCGCTGGTAGGGCTGGATCAAGGCGATGTCTTCGCTGGTCCCCACCATGTAGAGTCCCAGCAAGGCCTGCATGACATGCGTCATTTCCGGCCGAACCAGAGTGACTTCGTCCCCGCTGCTAACCGTGTCCCCGTCCGCGCGCAGCTGGCGGTCAACAATGCCGGGCACGGCGGCGCGGACATCGAAGGGATCGCCGCCGCCCTCCGGCTCGACCCGCACTAGCAACGCCCCGGCATCGAAGGCATCACCGGGTTGGAGGCGATTCCGCACGATACCGTCGTGGTCGCTGACGACCCGCTGGCTCTGGAGCATGCCGCGCATCTCAGCGCGACCGGCGGGGTCGCCGAACTTTGCCAGCGCGAGGGCGGCGTTACGGCGCACCAGCGGATGCGGGTCGGAGACGAGGTCCAGCAGCGCCGCGTGGAATTCGTCGCTGGAAGGGTCGTCGCCCATGAGCCAAGCGACGGTCAGTCTCAACTCGGGCAACTCATGGCGGGCCAAATCCAGCAGCACGGGATACCACTGCTTCACCGAACCGTCGCCGGCACTCATGCGCCCAGAGATCTGGGCCATTGCGTGCTGGGCCCGGCGAGGTCGCTCCGTGTCGGTGAGGTACTCCTGAATCTGTTCGTCGGAAAGTTCCTTGCCGAACCACGTGTCCATCCAAAACCAGAACGGAATCACGACGCTGGCGATCGCCAGCGCCGTCGCGAACAACGTTGCCTTGCGCGATGCGAAGCCGGAGCCGGCCTGTTGGTCGCCACCCATGCCTTCATTGTCGTACGGGCGGCACGGGATTCTGCGGGCAGCAGGCAGGCGCTGCCCCGTACGCGCTGTAGATGCCGCCGGTATGCGAGAATCTTCGCACCCATGAACCGGCGCATCTTCTTTCTCTCTACAGCTAGTGCCGCCATAGCCCAGACTCCCAGCGAGTCAGTCCGCCTCGCGTTGATTGGCTCCGGCGGGCGCGGCCGCAGAGTCATGTCCGAGTTCAAGCGCGATCCGAATCTCTCCGTCCATGGCGTCTGCGACGTGTACGAGCCCAACCTCGAGTCGGGTCTCTCGGCAGCCGGCCCGGGCAGCAAGGCCTACCGCGACTACAAGCGAGTGCTCGACGACAAGGATGTGGACGCGGTCCTGATCGCGACGCCCGAGCACTGGCACCACCGCATGACTCTTGACGCGATGGCGGCCGGGAAAGACGTGTATGTCGAGAAGCCGCTGTGCCATACGCCCGCCGAGGGCAAGGAACTGGTCGAGGCGGAACGCGAGTCAGATCGCATCGTGCAGGTCGGAATGCAGCGACGCAGCTATAACCTGTACCTGGAGGCTCGCGAAATCCGGCGCGGTGGCGAGCTAGGCACTGTGCGCATGGTACGCACGTATTGGCTCAATTCGCGCACCGAACCGCGCCGCGATAGCTTCAAGGGACCGATCAACTGGGAGGCGTGGCTCGGGCCTTCGCCCGAGGTTCCCAAGGACCCCCTGGTCTTCTTCAACTGGCGCAGCCTAGCGGCATACTCGGGCGGCATCGCGCAGGACCAAGGCTGCCACATCTTCGATTCGATCCACTTGATCATGGATGCGGGCTACCCCGTCGCAGTCAATGCCTCCGCGTTGCGGCCGCACGTGGCGGGCATGGACCAGCCCGAATCGGTCGTCGTGGCAGCCGAGTACCCGCAAGGCTTCATGGCAATCTTCACCATCAACTACAACGCTATGCGCTACGCCAGCCGCGCCGACCAGCTCAATGCCTACGACGGCACGCTGGCCCGCATGGACATCGGAAGGGAGTTCTTGCGCGTGTTTCCCCGTGATTCCCCCGAAACTCCTTCACTCGACAAGGAACAGCCCGGCGGCTTCGCCCAAGCCACCATCGACCACGTCATGAACTTCCTGCATTGCGTGCGCACGCGCGAGAAGCCGCGAGCAACGATGGACAAGGGCTTCCAAGCCGCGCTCATCGTGCAGCTCGCCAACATCTCCCTGAACGAGTCGCGAACCATCGGCTGGGATGCCGAGACGCTGTCCGTGGTTTGATGGGAGATCGCTGACCCGAAGTCGCTTCCCTCCCGAGCCGGCTCTCGATACCCGCTAATGCCGTCCGATCCCCCTGCAAGCGCCGCTCCCGACATGAGGCGCCTAGCTATCGTTGTCGCGATAGGGCTTGCCGTCTACTGGGTCCTGCCCCGCCCAGAGAGCGTTTCAGACGAGGGCTGGCGCCTGACCGGGGTGTTTGCTTCCGCCATTACGGGGCTGATGCTGCGGCCCCTTCCCGGCGGCGCGGTGATCCTGCTGGCCTTGATTGCCGCCGTCTGGAGCGGCAGCATGAGCCTGGACCAAGCCTTGGCGGGCTTCGCCACTCCGGCGGTGTGGCTGGTGGTCGGCGCCCTTCTGATCGCACACGTGCTGATCGCGACAAACCTCGCCAAGCGCGTCGCGCTGCTCTTCGTGCGCTACTTCGGCAAGAATTCCAAGGGAGTGGCTTACGCGCTGATCCTGAGCGATCTCTCGCTGGCCACCATGATCCCGTCCAACACCTCCAGGGCGGGTGGCGTGATCATGCCCATCACGCGCAGCATGGCCGAACTCTACGGCTCGCGCCCCGGCCCAACGGCGAAGTTGCTGGGCACGTTCCTGATGGCCGCCGTCTATCAGGGCGAGATCGTCGCAACGGCAACGTTCCTGACAGGTCAGGCAGGAAACTTCGTGGCCGTGGAGCTGGCCCGGACACTGGCTGACTACGAACTCACTTGGGCGCACTGGGCGGCGGCCGGAATCGTGCCGAGCCTGGCCAGCATTGCCGGCTTGGTCTGGATCGTGGCCAAGCTCGTGCCGCCTGACATCCAGCACACGCCACACGCCATGCAGTTCGCCAAAGACGAGCTGCAAAAGCTTGGCACGATGGGGCCGCGGGAATGGTTCACGACCGCGCTTGTGTGCGCCGTATGCGGCCTGTGGATCACCTCTAACCTGCACTCCGTGCCGGTGGCGCTGGCCTCGGTCTCGGGGGCTTGCGTGTTGATCGTAAGCGGCGTCCTTCCCTGGCGGGAGGCGATCCGCCAGCACGCCGTGTGGGACATCATGATCTGGTACGGCGGGGTGATCACGTTGGGCCGGGCGCTCAGCGATGCCGGCGTGCCCCGGGCTCTCACCGACGCCATCGGTGCTGGTCTGGGAGACATGCCGTGGCTGCCGATGCTGGCGATTGTGCTCCCGATCTACTTCTTCGCCCACTATGGCCTGGCCAGCATCACGATGCACTTCCTGACCTTGTTTCCGGTCTTCTTGCTACTCTTGCTCGGCCAGGGTGCCCCGGTAGGCTTGGTGGTCTACCTGCTCGCATGCCTCGCCAACCTGTCGGCGGGCCTGACGCACTACGGCACCGTACCTTCACCGATCTTCTATTCGCAGGACTACACCAGCTTCAAGCAGTGGTGGTCGGTCGGCTTCGCGGTCGCCCTCTGGAACGTGTTCGTGTGGTGTACCATCGGCACCTTGTGGTGGAAGTTGATCGGAATCTGGTAGTGATCGCCATACATCCGTCCGTAACCTTTTGAGCCGTGCCGGTCCCACTTTCGACGCTTGACATCTTCATCTTCGTCGCCAGCATTGCGGCCGTGCTGGGGATCGGCCTGTGGGCCGGGCGCAAGGAAGAGACCGCCGCCGACTATTACCTAGCAGGCCGGACCGTGCCGTGGTGGGGCGTTGCCGGCTCGATCTTCGGCACCAACGTCAGTGCCGACCATCTAGTGGGCATGCTGGGAATCGGCTATTCGATCGGCTTCGCGCAGGCTCATTTCGAGTTCCTGGCGATTGCCGGGCTGTTGATGCTGGCATTCGTGTTCCTGCCGCTGTATCGCAACATGGGCCTGTACACGCTCTCCGAATACCTGGCCAAGCGCTATGACGGCCGCAGCAGCGTGCTGTATTCGGCGTTCAACATCCTCACCATCGTGATCGTGCGCATGGCGCTCGGGTTCTACATCGGGGCGAGGGCGCTGAGCTACCTGCTCGACGGCACTCCGCTGGCGATCAGCTACACCGGCGGCATAGCGATCTTCGCCCTGGTCACGGCCACTTACACGATTGTCGGCGGGCTGAAGGCGGTCATCTGGACCGACGTGATGCAATCCGTGCTGTTGCTGCTGGCCGGCGTCTTTGTCGCGGTGCTGGTGTTCGGCCAGCCCGAAGTCGGCGGACTGGGCGGATTGCTCGCCAAGGACGCGGCGCTTCCCGCCGCCGAGCAGAAGTTCCACCTATACTTGCCGACCGATCACCCGCAGCTGCCCTGGACTGGCGTGTTCAGCGGCCTGCTGATCATTCACATCTTCTATTGGTCCACCAACCAGTTCATCGCGCAGCGGGCGCTGGCGGCCAAGACCGAGTTCGACGCTCGCATGGGGATTCTGGTAGCGGGCTTTCTCAAGCTGCTGATTCCCTTTGTGTCCATCGCCACTGGAGTGGCCGCAGGCCTGCTCTTCGACGCGAGCCTGGCACGCGGGGAGATTTCGGCCCTGCCCCTGCCCGACGACGCGTTCCCGCTGCTGGTTCAGATGGTAGTGCCGGCAGGGTACGGCTTGGTCGGCATAATCACGGCCGGGCTGATCGGGGCGATCCTCTCCAGCATCGACTCGATGATGAACTCGGGCGCGACCTTGCTGACGTTTGACTTCTACCGCAAGTACATTGACCCGGACGCTTCGGAGCGCAAGCTGATCCGGGTAGGCCGGCTGTGCATCGTCGCATTCGTGCTCATCGCCGCCTGCATCGCCGCGGTGATCTACACCGAGGAAGCCGCAGACAACTTCTTCCTGAAGGTGCCGGCCCAGATGGGACACGTGGTCCCAGGCATCGCCGTAGCGTTTCTCGGCGGGGTGCTCTGGCGGCGGGCGTCGGCAGAAGGAGCGTTCTGGGCGCTGCTGGCCTCTCCGTTCTTCTCCTTCGGCATCCAGTGGCTCTACGGCCTGTGGGCCCCGGGCTCGGCTGTCGAACCGCTGTTCGGGGCGGAACTCAACTTCCTGCACCGCACGGCTCTGACCTCGGCGTTCGCTCTGGCCATCTTGGTCTGGGTGAGCTCGCGCGACCGATCTCATCGGGCCGACACCGACCAGCTCACATGGTGGGGCCGGCCCGTCGCGCGAGACGGCAAAGCACGGAGCTTTTGGGCCAGCGAACGCCCGTGGGGCTGGCTGCTTGGGGCAGCCACGGTCTTCATGCTGGTCTACTTCGCCTAGCCCAAGTTTGAACGAATCCGCTGCCGCATAGCGGGTCAGTTCAATGCATCTATGTGCAGTATCTCCAAGGACGGCCACCTCCCGTCCTCACGCTCGCCCGACAAACACGCGTCAGAGTCCGGCTCGGCTTCGTGACGTCGAAAGGCCAGCGGGAAGACAGAGATTCGGTAATCGTTACGGCCATGATCACACCTCCGGCTACGCGTGGCACTTGGGCACTGCAGATACACACAACGCCTATGTGGCAATTGATTCGGGGCAGTCTCTGCAGTCCGCGTGACCCCCCAGCCACACGCCGCCGTAGGCGACGAGATCGCTGCCGAGGGCCCTCGGCCTCGACATGGTCCCGAGAATCGTGATGTGTTACGTTCCTGCCATGTCCACTCCCTCCGGAGCACTCCCCCTTGCCGGGCTGGGCGGCGCGCGAGACGGCACGAAGTCCGGTAACATCGTTCGAAAGATGGTGCCTCAGGGAACCGATCCGAGGCCCCGCCCCGCCTGGGAATCCCATCTGGCTGGCTTGAGATATTCCGGCGAGGGCTGCCTGTTGAGGCTCGAGAGCAGGTCAAGGTGATTGAGACGCTGGCTGGAATCCTCAAGCCGAGCTCTAACGCGGACGGCGTTCCGGCCATATGGGCGGGGCTCAACTCTCCTTCCGGCCTAGCGGCCGACAACAAGGGCAATCTGTACGTCGCGGATGAGGCCGACTACCGCGTGCGCCGGATTGACCCGGACGGCATCATCTCGACGATTGCGGGCACCGGCGAGCGCGGGTTCTCCGGGGACGGAGGCCCGGCGACGCATGCGGAGCTTGAAGGCCCCAGTTCCTTGGCTCTGGATGGCGTCGGCAACCTGTATGTGGCCGAGTCCCACTATCACCGGGTACGAAAGATCGACCCGGACGGCATCATCACGACCGTTGTCGGCGCCGGAATGCCAGGCTTCAGCGGTGACGGGGGGTTGGGGACCGAGGCCCTCCTCGACAGTCCTGCGGGCTTGGCGGCGGACGGGAGCGGCAATCTCTTCGTTTCCGACCGCGGCAATCACCGCATACGAAGGGTCGGTCCGGACGGGGTGATCACGACAGTTGCGGGCAGGGGCAGGTGCGGCAAGGTTGGGGACGGAGGGCCGGCCACAGAGGCCTATCTGTGGCATCCCGCGGGCTTGGCGGCGGATAGAATCGGCAATCTCTTCGTTTCCGACAGTAGCAATCACCGCGTGTTGAGGATCGATCGTGACGGCATGATCGAGACGATCGCGGGGAGGGGTTATGGCAGCCTATTGGGCGACGGCCGTCCCGCGACCGAGGCGAGCCTGCTTCTGCCGGACGCATTGGCGCTGGACTCGTCAGGGAATCTGTACGTGGGAGACGGCGATGACCACCGCGTCCGCAAGATCGATCCCACAGGCCGGATCTGGACCGTCGCCGGCAACGGGACGATCGGTTCAGGGGGCGATGGCGGTCCCGCTTCGGAAGCGTGCATCTACCGGCCCGCGGGCCTAGCAGTGGATGCGGAGGGGAACCTGTTCATCGCCGACGACGGCAACCAGAACGTGCGGGTCGTGAGGCTGAAGCGGCTGGTCACCGTCGACCTGGGAAGAACCGGCAAACGAATCGACTTCGCCCGGACGCCGAGCGGCACCCTCGCACGCGGCGGCAGGTTCTACACCGAAGGCAGCGAGTTCCGGGACGGCGTCGAGTCCTACGTCTTGCGGACCCGGCCGGACGGAGTCGTGGACGCGATCCAACCTGGGCGTGCCCAGGACGTGCGGCTGCCCGGCGGCAGGGTTCTGAGACTCGCTGCCCGGGAGGACGACGAGTGGAAGGTCGGCCCCCGCACGGTGCGAAACGGGGACAGGCACGTCGAAGGCGGTACCGAGTACTTTCTGGAACTCGTCGGCGGCCGGTGGAGGCTTGCCGAGTACAGAATTTGGACGGTGTCGGGACCCCCCGAGCCCGTCCGCTGCGCTCCGACCCCTGCGACTGACATCGAAGAACCGACCGACGTGGCCGTCGATGCGTCAGGCAACCTGTACATTGCCGAGTTCGGCGGAGACCGGGTGCTGCGGGTTGCACCCGACGGTTCCGTCGCGACCGCCGTCGAGACGGGAGCGGACCGTGCAACGCAGACCAGTGATGCATCGGGAAGCCTGGAATTGCGTTGCCCGGAACACTTGGAAATCGACACAGACGGCAACCTCTATGTGGTCGAGTGGAGTCGCCGCGGGATCTGGAGGATCGCAACCGACGGTTCGGTCTCGAAGGTCACGGTCAAGGGACCGCGGCGGCTCGGCAGCGGGCGCGACGGGGATGCCGCCAAATCGGCCATGTTCCCGATAGTCGGAGGAATAGCGGATGACGGGGCCGGCAACATCTACGTGTCTGACAAGTACGGCCATCGCGTGCAGAGAATCGATCCGGACGGGTGGATCAGCACCATAGCCGGCATCGGAGCGCCGGGCTTCGATGGCGATGGCGGCCCCGCATCACAAGCGGTGATGGACTCGCCGACTGCGCTGGCTTCAGACCGAGCAGGAGCACTGTACGTGGCCGACAGCGGGAACGCCAGGATCCGCAGGATCGACCGGGACGGCATCATCGACACGGTTGCAGGGTCAGACGAGAAGATCATTGCGGCCGAGGGAGTCCCCGCCATCGAGGCCCACCTACAGCGCCCAAGGGGCTTGGCGACGGACCGAGCGGGGAACGTCTACGTAGTGGAACACGCAGGCCAGCGCATCCGGAAGATCGATCCGTCGGGGACGATCACTAACCTAGCGGGCACCGGTAAGCGTGGCGGCGCGGGCGACGGCGGTCCGGCCTCTGCGGCTGAGCTCTATTGGCCGGACGGAATCGCGGCCGACCGGAACGGCACCCTGTACGTAGCCGAATTGGTCGGCCACCGCGTGCGCCAAATCGACCCCAACGGTCGGATCAGCACGGTTGCCGGTAGGGGGAAACGAGGTTTCGAAGGTGACGGGGGCCCGGCCGTGGCGGCAAAGCTCTTCCGACCCCAAGGCGTTGCAGTGGACAAGTCCGGGGCCGTGTTCGTAGCGGACAGCGGCAACCACCGCGTCCGGAGGATCGACCCTGAGGGACGGATCTCGACGCTGGCCGGAACGGGGGAAGCGGGCTACGGGGGTGACGGGTGCCCGGCTGCCGAGGCGGAGCTGAACGAGCCCTGCGGCATAGCGGCCGACGGGGCTGGCAATGTCTATGTGTGCGACAGCAAGAACCACCGGATCCGCCGGATCGACGCGAAGGGGATGATCGCGACGGTCGCGGGCACTGGAACTCCGGGCCATGGCGGGGACGGTGGGCCTGCCATAGAAGCCACGCTGCACTGGCCCGCTCTGGTCGCGACGGACGAACGAGGCAACGTTTACGTCGGGGACCGGAACAACGAGCGTGTGCGAAAGATCGACGCGGATGGAATCATCACCACCGTGGTCGGGACGGGCCAGCCGGGCTACGCCGGGGATCGCGGCCCGGCCGACCGCGCTCAGCTGTCCCAGCCCTCGGGAGTTGCAGTGGACGGGGCCGGGAATCTTTATGTCGCGGACACCGAGAACGGCCGCGTACGCCGCATTGACAGCGAAGGGACCATTACAACTTTTGCCGGCGGAGGGGACCCCCTGCACAACGGGGACCGCGGCCCTGCCGACAAGGCCCGAATCGGCACCGTGCACGGCCTCGCGGTTGATGCCTCGGGCAATGTCTACTTGGCGAACTCTTCCCAACATCGCGTGCGCAGGTTTTCGCCGGGCGGGCGGATCACGACGTTCGCAGGGACCGGAGAGGCTGGCTATGGAGGCGATGGCGGTCCGGCCGACAAGGCCCGGGTTTCCCGCCCTACAGGCCTGGCGGCGGACGCGAACGGAAACGTGTACGTAGCGGACACCGGCAATCAACGGGTGCGCCGGATTAGTGCGTCGGGACTGATCACGACAACTATCGGCACCGGGCGGGAGCGAGTGCTTTTCAAGGGGGGACCGCCTGCCAAAGGCGGGCTCCGCAGCTTCACCGCCATCGCCGCTGACGGACCCAGAGGATTCGTCGTCATTGCTCGCAACCGAGTCTGGCGAATCGGCCAGGACGGGGAGGCGACTCCGATCGCGGGGAGCGGTGACCGGGGGCACGCAGGGGACGGCGGTCCGGCCATCGAGGCCAGCTTGGACAGGCCCGCAAGCTTGGCCGTGGACGGAGCGGGCAACGTGTACGTCGCCGAGATGCACCGCGTGCGCAGGATCGATTCCGCCGGAGTGATCACCACACTTGCCGGCACAGGCGAGCGCGGACAGGGCTGGCAGCATCCTGTGTGGCCGAAAGGGGATCCTGCCTACCCGACGGACGTGGCTACGGACGCGAACGGAAACGTGTACTTTGCGGACCGTGAGCGTCACCGCATCCGGAGGATCGACTTCTACGGAGAGATCAGCACGTTTGCGGGAACGGGCGAACTTGGAGAGTTGGGAGACGGCGGTCCCGCCGCTGCCGCGTGCTTCGACGAGCCGGCGGGGCTGGCCGTTGGGTCCGACGGCAGTGTTTACGTGGCGGACAGCTGCCACAACCGCGTTCGCAGGATCGACTGGGACGGGACCATCAGCACGTTCGCAGGCACAGGTGAGCCGGGTTTCGGCGGGGACGGTGGCCCGGCAGTCCTGGCCAAGCTTTGGCGTCCCGTCGGCGTTGCAACGGACGGGGCGGGTAACGTCTACATCTCGGACCTGTTGAACTCCCGGATTCGCCGGGTCGGCAGCGACGGCGTCATCGAGACGATTGCCGGGAAGGGCGAGGAGGGGTTCGCGGGAGATGGGGGGCCTGCGCTCTTGGCGGAGTTCCGCGAACCCACTGCGGTGGCCGTGGATGCAGCGGGCAGCGTCTATATGGCGGATTCCGGAAACGACCGCATCCGCAGGATCGACGCGGACGGCACTATCACGACCTTGGCGGGCATCGCGGGGCAGGCGGCATCGGAAGAGGGGGCGCCGAACAGTGCCGATGACGGGAGTCCCGCTGGTCGCTTGCGCCTCAACGGCCCCGGCGGCGTCGCGACCGATGCGGCAGGCAACGTCTTCGTGGCAGACACTTTCAATCATCGCGTGCTCGTCATTGACAGTCGCGGCGGGATCACGACTCTCGCGGGCGGGGATCAAGCGGGACTCCACGGGGACGGCGGTCCAGCGAACCAAGCCGGGCTCAATTGCCCAAGCGGGGTGGCGGTGGATTCGTCCGGCAATGTCTTGATCGCGGACAAGAACAACCTTGCCGTGCGCAGGGTCGATCCCGAGGGAATTCTCACCTCGGTCCACTTGACATCTACATATGGCGGGGACGACGGGCTGGCTACAGAAGCCGCGTTTGTCGGGCCGCTGGGACTGGCGGCCGACTGGCACGGAAACGTCTACGTCGCCGATGCGGGCGACCACAGGGTACGCAAGATCAACCCGAGTGGTACGATCACCGCATTCGCAGGCACGGGGGAGCAGGGGTTCGAAGGGGACACCGGACCCGCGCGTGCGGCTCGCTTCGACCGACCGTCCAGCGTCACGCTTGATGGAGCCGGCAACGTCTATGTCGCCGATGCGTCGGGGCAACGGATCCGGAAAATCGATGCCGCCGGGACGGTCGGCAGCATGGGGGGGACGGGCGCAAGCGGCTTCAGCGGCGACGGCGGACCCGCTACGGAGGCGTCGCTGACCGCGAAGGACATCGCCGCTGACGAGGGAGGCAACCTCTACATGGCAGACGGACTGCGGGTGCGACGGATCGACGCGCTGGGCGATATCACCACGATCGCTGGGACGGGGAGCATGGCCTTCGGCAGGGAAGGCGGCCCGGCGGCGGCAGCCGGCCTCAGCGCGGTCGGGATCGCAGTGGGTGAAGGCGGCATCTGGTTCGTGGACCTCGTGAACCAGCGGATTCGCGCGCTGCAACGGTACTCATATTGAGGCGACCCGTGCCCGAATCGCGGCACGCTCTGAGTACTCCTGCGGGGTTTCGCTTGGGAGTCCAAGCGGATGGCGGTGGATCGGAACCCCTCTCGGAGGCCGAGCCGTTCCAACATGAGTCCACGGGCGCGTCAGGCTGTAAAGAAAGCACCGCGCGGACAAGCGAAACGATCAGCACCGGCAATACGAGGCAGCCTATGTAAGCGATGCAAATCTCGCGATCCGCTCCGCGAGACTCGCACTCGCACATCTGTCCCAGTCGGCCCAAATGAACAGTTCCGTCTGCACCAATGGCGGAGCGAACAACCTATGCCACACGGTGATCTCTGGCACGGAGCAAAGACAGCATGGCCGACCTAGCGCGTCCGACCTTGCCCGATCTCAGTCCCGCAGTCCTAGGAGACGGAGCAGGAAGTCCCACGCCATAAGCGCGATTTGCCATGCAAACCATGCGACGCCGAATACGAAATACAAGATGGCGAGGGCAACAATATAGAAGAAGACGAAGCCGAGCAGCTTGAGGAGAAACCCTTCATCCAGACCCTTGAAGGGCGACATCAACAGCACCGCCAGAGGAAGGGCAAGGCCAAAAATCCACCGGTGGATGACAATGCTCCGCACGTTATGAGCTTATCGTGCGGCCAGCCCGCCGGACTCCAAAGCGATCTACGCCACAACCACTCAAGCCAAATGTCGGCGTGGCACGGGTCCGGAGAGTCGATCTATGCCGCCCTCGCGCAAATGGGCAGTGCAGGCCCCGGAATGCCCGGTGCGACAATCGAGGTTCGCATTCGGTGCCGGGCACCCGTCGGACAGGCCGACGTAATTCCCGTGCTTTCCCGGTTTGCGGGCACAGGTTGCAGTTGTGCCGTCCGAATCGCAGAAGCAGTTTATCCCGATCACTGGCTGCGAGCCCGTGGAGATCGTCCGGAGTGAAGGCGCCTGGCAGGTTGAGGGGGTTGCGATCCGCAACGGGAGCCGCGTCCTTCACAAGGGCTTGGACGCTCTCTTGGAGTTCATCGGCGGTCGCTGGAGGCTCGCCGAGTACGTGGTCGAGACCGTCCTAGCAGGGCACCCACCCGAGTCGGGACCTGCGGCCGCCACCACCCTCCGCTACCCGTCGCACCTTGCAGCCGACTCTGCTGGCAATGTATACGTCGCTGAACCGGAGCGCAACGTCGTGTGGCGTATAGACTCCTGTGGCCTGATCGCCCCGCTGGCCGGCACTGGGGACCGCGGCTTTGGTGGCGATGGCGGGCCGGCTGACAAGGCACTCCTAGCCTCGCCCCACGGGTTGGCGGCCGACAGAGAGGGCAACCTGTACATCGCGGACTCCTTTAACCACCGGATCCGCAGGGTTGATCCGACCGGCAAGATCGAAACCGTTGCCGGTACCGGCAAGCCCGGCTACGGTGGGGACGGCGGGCCGGCCGTCGCGGCCGCGTTGCGGCGGCCCGCCGGGGTGGCGCTCGGTGCGGGCGGCGAACTGCTTGTGGCCGACACCGGCAACAACCGTATCCGCAGGATCAACGTGGCGAGCACGATCACGACGCACGCTGGCTCAGGAGAAATGGGATTCGGAGGAGCTGGCGGGCCCGCTACCGAGGCTAGCTTGACGTGGCCCCGCAGCATCGCCGCGGATACCGCAGGAAACGTCTACGTCGCCGATATTCGCCACTTCCGCGTCCGCAGGATCGATCCGCAGGGTATCATCCGCACCATCGCGGGCACCGGCATGCCCGGCTACAGCGGAGACGGCGGGCTGGCGACCGCAGCCAAGCTTGGCTGGCTTGGCGGACTGGCGTTGGATGCTGACGGCAACCTCTACGTCACCGACCGCAGCAACTTCTGTGTGCGCCGGATCGACGCAGCAGGAGTCATCCGGACGGTTGCCACGGCTCCTCGCCGGGACCTTTCACCATTAGTCTTGGGCGGCGAGGCCGTGATCGCCACACCCGATGGGTTGACGGTCGACGTAGCGGGAAACCTTTACCTAGCAGACCGGTCCGGCCACAGGGTACACAAGGTGACGCCCGGAGGCACCGCGACCACGATTGCCGGCACCGGAATGCCGGGATACGCCGGGGATGGTGGGCCAGCCTCCGAGGCCCGCTTGGACCAGCCCTGCGACCTAGCCTCGGACCCGGCTGGCAACCTGTACATCGCCGACAGCTGCAATAACCGGATCCGCAAGGTTGACGCCTCGGGACGGATGGCAACGGCAGCCGGATCGGGCGGCTGGGGCCAATGCATGGACGACGCCCTAGCTGCCGACACGTTGCTCGCAACGCCGGAGCGCGTCATGGCAGGCCTCAAGGGCGAGTTCTACCTCTCGGGGGACGACACGGCTCTCGACACGGCCAACTCCCGCGTGTACAAGGTCAACCCCCAAGGGCTCACAAGCACCATCTCGACAGTGGCTCGCCCCGGTGATTCCCGCTACTGGCCAGAGCGTTTCGCGGTTCCCGATACCAGCTTAGATCCAGACCGGCTGGGCGCTGAACTGGCAGCCGGCCGCTGCACCGCAGAGTGGTACCACGACATCGTACGCCGGATCGATGTCGACGGACTGATAAAGGCCATCGCGATCCGTCCCTGCCGGTCCAGATCGGATGGCGAGCCGGATCCCTCGGAAGCGCCGTTCGCTCCCTGCGACATTGCCGCGGACAGCGCGGGAACGATGTACCTAGCGGACCGCGACAGTGGCAAGGTGCTGCGCATGCAAGCCAATGGCTCGGTCAGTCCAGTCACCGGAATCGTCGGTGGACCCGCTGTTGGGCCGACCAGCCGAGACGCCGACACCTGGCTCGAGGATGCCGCCGGAATCACGCTCGATGGGGATGGGAATGCGTACTTTGTGGCCTCGAAGCGGGTCTGGAAGCTGGATGGCTCCGGAGTGGTCGCGCCCTTCGCAGGTACCGGGGAGGAAGGCTATTGGGGCGACGGCGGGCCCGCCACGGCTGCCGGTCTCGACGGCGCGGCGGGATTAGCAGCTGACGCGCAAGGGAACGTCTACGTCGCGGAGACACGGAATCGCCGCGTCCGCCGCATCGACCGGTCCGGGATCATCACGACCGTTGCCGGCACGACCGCGAGTGCCCGGTCGCGCCAACGCGGGCTTCCAGATGCGCACATGGGCTGCGCCGTTGGGCTGGCGGTGGATGCAGCGGGCAATATCTTCGTCAACGACGGCGACGATGATCGGCTCTGGAAGATAGACCCATCAGGAGCGGTTGCCAAGGTTCCCGGAACCGGCGAGGATCCAAGAGCCGGGGACGGCGACCCGTCCGGAGTAGCCGTGGATGCGGCAGGAAACGTCTACGTGGCCGACGCGGCGCACCACCGGGTGCGCAAGATCGAGCCAACCGGCTTAGTCTCGACGGTGGCCGGCACTGGCGAGGACGGGTACAGCGGAGACGGCGGTCTGGCCACTCAGGCTGAGCTCTCGCAACCGAGTGGTATCGCGGTTGATGGGGACGGAAACCTGTATGTAGCAGACTGGATGTGGAACGTCATACGCAAGGTCGACACTGCGGGAACCATCACAGCATTCGCCGGGACTGGAGAGGAGGGATTTGGCGGGGATGGTGGCCTAGCACTCCAAGCGAAGTTCTTCGGGCCCATGGGCCTAGCGCTCGACCGCGACGGGAACCTGTACGTGGCCGACGACGGCAACGGCCGAATTCGCCGGATTGATCGTTCAGGGATCATTACGACCATCGCAGGAACCGGTGACACACGCATGGATGGGAATTGCGGGCCGGCCCTTCGAGCCCAGTTCCTGTGCCCGACCGCGCTGGCGGTGGACAGCGAAGGCAGCGTGTATGTAACGGAATCCGTGGACAGGTGGCATGACGCTCCGAACTGGATCCGCAAGATTGATCCCAACGGTAGGATCAGAGTATTCGCTGGGGCGCTCGAGCCCGGCTACGCCGGGGACGGCGGCCCGATCGCAGACGCCCTGTTCCGCCAACCGAACGGAGTGGCGTTCGACTCCGAAAAGAACATGTATGTCGCTGACGGCCAGAACGCCCGAGTCCGCAAGATCGACCCAGCTGGCATAGTCACTACGGTCGCTGGATATCCCGTCAGGCCCGGATACAGTGGAGACGGGCAAGCTTCAGAATCCGAACTTGGATGCCCGGCCGATGTCGCAGTTGATCCGAACGGCAACGTCTATGTGGCCGATTCCGGGGACTGCCGCGTGCGTAAGATCGATTCTTCGGGAATGATCACAACGCCGGTCGACGAAGGGACAGACACCGAGGGCAGCCCCATTCGGTTGCGATACAGGCATGCCATGGCGCTCCGGAGCCGTAGCTCTCGCACCGACCCTCCCGAAGCACCACCGGGAACGCCCAGACTGCGATCGGATGAGATTACGACGGACACCGCGGATTTACACGCGGGTCGGCAAGCGGCAGGGCCGGAAGCGGGCACGGGGGCCGAAATGCTAGCGGCGGAGACACACGGCGTTACTCTGGGAGCTCATCCATCACCTCCAAGAACGCCTCCGATGAAGCCTTCGAGCATCGCCGTTGACGTGATGGGCAATGTTTACGTCGCCGACAGGCGAAACTACCGAGTCATCCGGATCGACCCGGCTGGGAGCGCCTCCACGGTGGCCGGCACCGGGGAGCCGGGACACTCCGGGGACGGTGGGCCTGCGGTGGACGCTCGCGTTCACGCCGAGCACGTGACGGTAGATGCGGGCGGCGACGTATTCGTAGCCGGCGGCAACTGCGTGCGCAGGATCGACTCGTCGGGGACGATTACGACCGTCGCGGGCGACGGTTCGGACCGCTATTCCGGTGACAGCGGCGCGGGGGCTGCCATAGGCCTGTCCATCTCCGGGCTGGCGGCCAGTCCGGCAGGCGACCTCTGGGTCGCGGATCGGGAGAATCGAAGGATCCGGGTGTTGCGGCGTTGCCATCCCCCACACCGGGCTGAGTCCGGAAACTGACTCGTGCCGGGATTGCTGGGGCTGACCGCAGCGAAGCCTGTAGGTTCAGCTAATGGGGGAATCGCTGGCAACGGACGGGGTGGCACCTGAACGGTCCTCGATCGCCTCCTCGGAGCCGTTTCACAGGCGAGGAATTCTGCGATGCACCTGAGAGCATGCAGCGCGGAACTGTACGGCTCAGTCGCCGAGACCAACTGCTAGCGGAAGCGGTGCGAAGGCTGACCGTCGCTACAGCCTTCGAGCTGTGACTTGCCGGGATGATGAATACGCTCTGCCTGCGGAAAGAAACGCCCGACTACGAGCCGTTACCCGGCTGGAGTCGCGACTGCACTGGCATTCAGGCGGCGGGGCTAAGGTCGCGCCTCGTCGGCCGCGGCCTTAAAGAACTCCCAAGCCAAGGCAACGACCATGCCGAAACCGAGCCACAACAGAAAGTCGACCGGGTCGCGCCGGAACCAGACGTAGGCCACGAAGAGCCAAATGGCGCTCCGCACGCCCCGGAACGAAAGCAGAAGGCCGACGACAAGGCCGATTCCGGCCCAAGCCACATAGAGAGCATAGCATTGCAGACCTAAAGGACTGGTCGGCATTATCCCTTCGTCCTTGGTGCCCAAGCTCGACGAAGGCTCCGACCGGTGCCCGATTATCGGCGTTGAGCGAGCGCTCCGTCGGGGTTTGAGGCGCGTCCGGCACATGCCGCGCCAAACCGAACACCTGACACGCCGTGAGCGCGTCGAAGGCCAGGGCACTTCACGAACCGGCTGCTAGTCGCCCGCAACCGCTTCCGCGGAGTGCGCATGATGGTCAAGGACGGATTCGTCTGGCCTCTCTCTGATGGCCGCGAGGCTCGGCGGAGTCTACTGCTCAGTTTCTCGCGGCCGTGGCTGATCGGCCAAGAAGTCGTTGATCCGGTCTACCAACTCCGCGGTTTTCTTGACCTCGCACTCCCAAACGGTGAGGACCTTCCAACCCATCGCTTCCAACTTGGCCACGTTGGCCTTGTCGCGCTCCATGTTGCCAATCAGCTTAGGGACCCAGTACTCCTGGCGCGATTCCGGCATTCGCCCGTATCGGCAATTGTGAGCATGCCAGAAACAGCCGTGGACGAAAATCACCTTCTTGCGCGGCCCGAACACCAGATCCGGACGGCCCGGCAGGCCCTTGCTATGCAACCGGTAGCGATAGCCCAGGCGATGCACGATCCTGCGCACGGTCAGTTCGGGGCCGGTGTCCTTGCCCTTGACGGCCTGCATCACGCGGCGCCTCTGGTCCACCGTGAGCCAATCCGTCACGCGCACACTGTAGCCAATCGGGAACGATGATTCGTGCACCTTGCATCGCGCAGAAGAGGCATCCGAGGATTCAAGTTAAATGGATTCAATAAGATAGCTGCAAAAATCGCGAAGTCGCCGGTCAGGCTACGATGAGGACATAGGCCCTAAGACCAATGTCGACCGCGGGTAGCAAGATCTCGATGCAACACGATCCGATCATCTTTGTTGGGCGCATTCTGGCGCTCGCCCCCATTGCGTTCGCTGTTTCCCTCGCCGTGCAGCAGGCGGCGGCCCAATCGCCGTGCCTACAGGTGCGCGTGCTTGACCAATCTTCCGCCCAACTGCCCACAGCCGGGGTCTCGGTCGGATCGAAGGAGGTGCCCGTGGACGATAGCGGCGTGGCCCTGCTGTGCGATCTGGGACCCGGACCGCACTCTGTCGTCGTGTTCGCGCCGGGCTTCGAGCCAGAAGAGGTCGAGGTACTGCAAGCGACCGGGCAGATCACGGTGGTCCTGCAGATCGAGGCCGTCACGCAAGAGCTGGTCGTGGTGGGAAGTCGTGCCGAGGCTCGTACCGTGACCGAGTCGCTGGTGCCCGTGGACGTGATCGCCGCCGAAGAGTTCGTGCAGCAGGGGGGGCCAGACTTGCTCTCGCAGCTGCGCAACGTGGTTCCCTCGTTCAACGTGACCCGACAGCCGATCGCCGATGCGGCGACGATCATCCGCCCGGCCAACCTGCGCAATCTTGCGCCTGATCACACGCTGGTGCTGGTCAACGGCAAGCGCAGGCACCGCGGGGCGGTCATTACATGGGTCGGCGGCGGCGTGGCCGATGGCTCTCAAGGCGCCGATATCTCGGTCATTCCGTCAATCGCCCTGAAGCAGGTCGAGGTCTTGCGCGACGGCGCATCCGCTCAATACGGTTCCGACGCCATCGCCGGCGTGCTCAATTTCACCCTCAAAGACGCTCCCAGCGGCGGCAGCGTAGAAGTTCGGGCGGGCACCTACCAAGGCGGCGACATACCAGGCCGCGGGCCGGACGGGCAGAGCATCACCTACGCGGCCAATGTGGGCATGCCGATCGGCGAGGACGGCTTCGCGAACCTCAGCTTCGAGTACGGCAACAGCGATCCTACCGATCGCAGTGTGCAACGCGCCGATGCAGCGGCCTTGATCGCTGCCGGCAACACCGCGGTTCGCAGTCCGGCCCAGATCTGGGGCTCGCCGGAAGAGCGCAACAATGCCAAGTTTTTCGCCAACTTCGGGAAACTCATCGGGGAATCGACCCAAGCCTACGGCCATGCGAACTATGCCAGCCGCAGGGTGACCGGCGGCTTCTTCTTCCGCAATCCCAACACGCGCTCGGCCGTGTTCAGCGGCGATGGCGGCAAGACACTGCTGGTGGGAGACGCCTTGGACGCTCAGGACGGCGTCCTTGATGGCTCGGCCGGCTGCCCGGTCGTGCCCGTTGTCGATCACGTTCCCGACCAAGCGGCTCTGAGCCGGGTCTTCTCCGACCCGAATTGTTTCAGCTTCCAAGAGTTGTTTCCCGGCGGCTTCACGCCGAACTTCGGCGGCTTCTACATCGACAACTCGGCGGTGGGCGGAATCCGCGGCCAGTTTGCCGGCGGGCTGCGATGGGACGCCAGCGCCAGCGCCGGCACCAGCGAGGTCGATTTCTTCATCAACAACACGGTCAACGCCTCGCTCGGACCCGACACGCCGACCGAGTTCAAGCCCGGCCTGTACCTCCAGCAAGATCTCAGCCTGAACTTCGACATCGCCTACGAGGCCAGCGAACTCGTCCATTTCGCCGCCGGAGCGGAGGTTCGCAACGAACAGTTCACGATCGAACAAGGCCAAGAGGAGTCGTGGACGTTCGGCCCGTATGCTCCGCAAGGCTTCAGCGCCGCGTCCAACGGTTTTCCCGGCTTCAGCCCGATCGCGGTGGGGATCTGGAATCGGCGCAATTCTGCTCTTTACGCCGACATAGAACTCTCCGACGCCGAGGACCGGCTCATTTGGGGCGGCGCTCTGCGTTTCGAACGCTTCGCTGATTTCGGGAACACCCTGAACTGGAAGACCGCCGCCCGCGCCGAAGTGGCCGACGGCTTCGCCGTGCGGGCCAGCGCCAGCACCGGATTCCGTGCCCCGACCCCGGGACAGCAAAACGCGTTCAACGTTTCGACCATCTTCGACATCACGACCCAGGAGCTGGTCAATCGCGGCACCATCCCATCCAACTCGAAGGTGGCTGCGCTCAGGGGCGGGCATGGGCTGCGGCCCGAGACGTCGCTGAACTTCACGGCCGGCGCAATCGCCGAGGCCGGGATCTTCACGCTAACCGCGGACTTCTTCCGGATTGCGGTTAAGGACCGCCTGACGATTTCGAAGAACTTCACCCTGAGCGAGAGCGAGGTTACGGACCTCATCGCGGAAGGCGTCACCAGCGCGCGCAATCTCAGCTCGTTCCGCTTTTTCGTCAACGACTTCGACACGGTCACGCAGGGCATCGACATCGTGGCGGTCTTGGCCCCGACGGCCCGGTCGGAAGTGAGCTTCCTCTACAACCACACCGGCACGAATGTCACCGAGTACGACCCGGAGCTGCTCAGCGACGAGCGCATCCGGCGGCTGGAGTACTCCCTGCCCATGGATCGCCTGAACGCAACCTGGAAGCAGCGGGTCGGGCGGTTCAATCTGATGGGCCGGCTGAGCTACTACGGGGAATGGTACGAACGCAGAGACAATCACACCTATCCCGGAGAGTGGCTAGTGGACTTCGAGATCGACTACAAGCTTGGCAAAGGCGTGTCGATCGCCGGGGGCGCTCAGAACGCGCTGAACAATTTCACCGACATCAGCCCATCGCAGTACGCGATCGGGTCCCAGTTCAGCCAGGCATCGCCGTTCGGCTTTAACGGCGCCTACTGGTACACCCGCTTGAACTATTCTTGGGGCGCTTCGTTCTGACGCATGCGAGCGCTCGCTAGGATTGTACAAACTATTTAGAATCAGTTGTTTAAGATAAGGCCTGCCGAATCTGAAACAGGCCCCGATGACTCACGGCTGCGGCGCTTTCGTTGGTGGTATGCTGTGTCTCAACCGCAATGAGCGCTTGGCACCAGATCTACTCTTCCGCGCCCTTCCGGCGCATGATCCAGCAGAAGAAACGAGCGGTCTGTGCCATGACAGTGTTCTTTATCGCTTACTACTTCGCCCTGCCGCTGCTGGTCGGGTACCGGCCTGGACTGATGTCCCGCCCGGTCTGGGGCGAGGCCAACTGGGCGTACCTCTTCGCCTTCTCGCAGTTCCTGATGGCCTGGGCCATCGCCTTCATCTATATGCGCTTTGCCAGCCGGTTCGACAAGATGGCTGACGACATCCTGGCGGACGCAGCCAAGTCCGGCCTGGACGGCGGAGGCGAATAGAGTGTCGCTTCCCCTGCTGATGTTCTTGGCGTTCATCGCCGCAACCCTCGGAATCACGTACTGGGCTGCCGGCCGCTCGTCGGGCGAGAAAGCCTTCTTCGCCGCCGGGCGGCGCATCACTGGCTGGCAGAACGGCCTAGCCATTTCCGGCGACTACATGAGCGCGGCATCGTTTCTCGGCATCGCCGGCTTGATCGCCTTCTACGGCTATGACGGATTCATGTACTCCGTCGGCTTCCTAGTGGCCTACCTCACCGTCCTGCTGGTCGTTGCCGAGCCGCTGCGCAACTCGGGAAAGTACACGATGGCCGATGTGCTGGCGTATCGGCTACAGGAACGTCCGGTAAGGGCCTGGGCCGCGCTAAGCACCCTCACCGTCTCGACGTTCTACATGATCGCCCAAATGGTGGGAGCCGGGGCGCTGGTGAGCCTGTTGCTAGCGGGATCGGGGATCGGCTACACCACGGCCGTCACCGGCGTCGGGGTCTTGATGATCGTCTACGTAGTCTTCGGCGGCATGCTCGCCACGACATGGGTGCAGATCGTCAAGGCCGTGCTGCTCATGAGCGGCACGTTCCTGCTCAGCATGCTGGTCCTTGCCCATTTCGGCTTCGATCTCGGCGAACTGTTCAAGGCGGCGACCAACATCACCCTGCAGTCCGACGGAGCTGCCGTGACCCGGAACTTCATGGAGCCCGGCCACTACTACAAGCCTCCGTATGGCGCATTGGACCTGATTTCGCTGGGCATGGCGCTGATCTTCGGCACGGCGGGCCTGCCCCACATCCTGATCCGCTTCTACACGGTGCCGGATGCCAAGACGGCGCGGGTCAGCGTGTTCTGGGCGATGTTGCTAATCGGGGCGTTCTACATCATGACGACGTTCCTCGGCTTCGGCGCGGCGACCATCGTGGGCCCCGACCAGATCACCGCCAACGGCGGCACCAATATGAGCGCTCCCCTGCTCGCGCAGGCGCTGGCGGGCGATGTGTTCTTCGCATTCATCTCGGCGGTCGCTTTCGCCACCATACTCGCCGTGGTGGCCGGGTTGACCATCAGCGCGTCAACCTCGTTCGCCCATGATTTCTACTCCAACGTGTTGCACCACGGCAGCGAGCGCCGACCCGGAGAAGAGGTGCGAGTGGCCCGTTGGACAGCGTTTGTCGTTGGGGCGGTGTCGATCTTGATCGCCATCGGGCTCGGGCCGAACGCCAACGTCGCGTTCTTGGTCGGACTCGCCTTTGCGGTCGCTGCATCGGCCAACCTTCCGGTAATCCTCTTCTCGCTCTACTGGAAGAGGTTCACCACGCGCGGCGCAGTTTGCGGCCTGGCGGCAGGACTGCTCTCGTCGGTGGGCCTGATCTTGGTCAGCCCGAGCTTCATGGGAATCGACGGTCCCGAGGTGGCTGAGAGCGCCCGACGCATGATCCAGGCGCAAGCCCTGTACCCGCTGAAGAATCCGGGCATCGTCAGTATTCCGCTCGGCTTCTTGGCGGCGGTCATCGGCTCGCTGGTATCGCGAGAACCGTCGGCCGAGCACAAGTACTACGAACTCAGCGTGAGGGCTAACACCGGCCTAGGAGCCGAGAAGGCCGGCTAGCGTGCTCGCCGAGAGGCGGCATGCTGCGCGGTTGATCGCGGTACGCTATCTAGCGCTCCGGAGAATCCACCCATGACCGCCGCTTCAAACCGCCGCTCGAGCCTGCTCTCCTCCGAAGACTGGGTTGCGTGTTGGCTCGGATTCGCGCTCGTCGTGCTGGCATTGGCCGGCTTGCGGCCGGTCTTGCCAGGATTCTCGTGGGACCTCGGATCGGTCGGCTCGATGTTCAGCGCAGAGGGCATCGCGGCCATCGTTTCCACCGGCGCCCTGCTGATGGTACTGGCGGGCATCGGCATCGAGCTGATGGGGGGCAGCCCGAAGTCCTTCGCCATCGCATTCCCCGCCGTGTTCCTTCTGGGCTGGCTCGCGCAGTTCTTGGCGGGCAACGCGGCCGTCAAGGCTGCAGGCGTGACATACGTCATCACCGGGCTTTTCATCGGCCTGTTCATCTCTAACGTCCTGACAGTTCCGCGCTGGCTGCAGGCAGCGGCGCGCACGGAATACTACATCAAGACCGGGCTGGTCGTGCTCGGATCGAACATCCTGATCGGAGACATCCTGCAAGCGGGAGTTCTGGGCATCGCGCAGGCACTGCTGGTCATCCTCGTGATTTGGTACGTCTGCTTCTGGATCTCCAAGAAGCTGCGGGTCGACGACGAATTCTCCGCCATGCTCGCCACGGCCGTCTCGATATGCGGCGTCTCGGCAGCTATCGCAGCTTGCGGTGCCGTGCAGGGCGACCGCAAGAAGCTCTCCTATGTCACGTCCCTTGTCCTCGTCGTGGCGATTCCCATGATGTTGGTCATGCCTTGGATCATCTCTCAATTCGATATCCCCGACGTCGTCGGCGGAGCCTGGCTCGGTGGCACCATTGACACTTCTGGCGCGGTGGTAGCCGCGGGAGAGATTGTGGGTGATTCCGCGATGAACGCCGCGGTGATCGTGAAGTTCTCCCAGAACGCCATGCTCGGCTTGGCGGCGTTCGCGCTCTCCGTGTGGTGGACGTTCCGCAGCGGCGCGGCAACCGGCGAAGCGCCGTCCGCGGCGATCATCTGGGAGCGCTTTCCGAAGTTCGTACTGGGCTTCATCGCCGCTTCGCTGCTGTTCTCGTTCGCTTTCAGCGCCGAATTCGTGGACTCGACCAAGAGCCTGATGCGGGGGTTGCGCACGTGGTGGTTCGCCCTGGCCTTCGTCTGTATCGGCCTTGAAACACGCTTCCGGGACCTGGTTGCGATGGACGAGGGCAGGCCGGCGGTTGCGTTCCTGCTGGCGCAGGCAGTGAACATCGGCTGGACGCTGCTGGTTGCGTGGCTGCTCTTTGGCGGGGTGCTCTTCGAGGTCCCGTCGCTCTGATCCCACCGGGCGCTCGTGCCGACGTATGGCTAGGCGCCGCCCAGGGGGCGGGTCGACTGCTCAAGTTCGGCCAAGAAGGCGCGTGCTTGGGCAAGCAACTGCTGCACGAGATCAGAATGGCGCGAACTGATGTCGAACTTCTCGGCCGCATCGGCGTATAGGTCGTAGAGTTCACCAGCCGAAAGCTGCCCGTTCGCCCCGTTAGCTAAGCGGAGCTTGTGCCGGCCCTTGCGAATTCCCTGCAGCCGGGTTTCGCCCTGGCGGCCTCGGCCGGCGAAGAAGTAGAAGTACTCATGCGGCGACTCGTCGGTCGCGCCGCTCAGCAGCGGCCATAGATCGCGGCCGTCGAGGACTCGGTCGGTTGGCAGGTCCGCTCCCGCGAGCCCGGCGAAGGTCGGCAGGATGTCCATGTTCGCCGCAACCGCCGAACTCACTTGTCCGGCGGGAATCCGGCCGGGCAACCAAAAGATCCCAGGCACGCGCATGCCACCCTCCCAAGTGGTCCCCTTGCCGAGCTTGAACGGCCCGGCGGACCCGCCATCGATTCCGTACTGCAGCCAAGGACCGTTATCAGAGGTATAGACCACCAATGTGTTGCGGTCCAAGCCCAGCTCGGCAAGCTTGCCCAAGATCTGGCCTACGGACCAGTCCAACTCCTCGATGACATCGCCGTAGCGGCCGCGCAGGGACTTGCCCCAGCGGCTGTCGTTGACGAACAGCGGCACGTGCGGCATGGCGTGAGGAAGATACAGGAAGAACGGACCGTCCTTGCTTTCCTCGATGAAGCTGAGCGCCAGCTCGGTGTACAGCGTGGTCAGGCCACGCTGGTCCGAATCGGTTTCCAGCACTTCGTCATCGCGCATCAGCGGCAGCGGTTGCGGAAACCCTTGCCCCCGTTCCAGGTCGTAGTAGCTCCCCTGCCCGGCGAATCCGGTCAGGGCCCCGCGCTGGCGGGCCGAAATCATGCGCTCGTTCTCCGGGGGGCGGATCGGCATCACAGGGTGGTAGCGCCACATGTCGTTGGAATAGGGAATCCCGAACCAGCTGTCAAATCCGTGCCGGTGAGGCAAGAATTCCGGGGCGTCGCCGAGATGCCACTTGCCGATCATCTTGGTGGCATAGCCCCTGTCCTTGAGCAGTTCGGCCACGGTGACCTCGTCTGGGTGAATGCCCGTCGTCGCCTCGGGGCCGTGGTTGAAATCGAGGCTCGCACGCGGCGGATATGATCCGGTCATCAGGGCCGCCCGGGACGGGCCGCAAAACGACGCCGCATAAAAGCTCGTCAGGCGCATCCCCTCGGCCGCCATCCGGTCGAGATGCGGCGTGCGAATGTCCGGATGGCCGTAGGCTCCGAGGTCGCCCCAGCCTTGGTCGTCGGCAAAGAGCACGATAAAGTTCGGGGGCTGTGCCGCGAGCGCAATGGCGGAGACGCCCAGCAAGATCGGCAACGAGACGGAAAGCAAGCGTCGCATGTTGGAATTTGCAAGAGTTTAGCACCGGCAGCGGATCCATCGAATCCAGAGCGGTCTAGCGCGAAGCTCCGCCGGAGACTGCGCCAAGCGAGGGCTCGGGTCGCAAGCACTCAAGCAGCCCGATTGGGGTGGCTGCGGCCGTGGGAGACGGGCGTCATATGATGATGCACACATGATCGATCCGCACGAAACCTTCGACGGCACCTTCCCGTTCGCCCCGCATTTCTGCAGCACCGCCGGATTCCGCATGCACTATGTCGACGAGGGCGAGGGCGAGCCCATCGTCTTGTTGCACGGCGAGCCGACCTGGGGCTACATCTACCGCAAGTTCGTGCCGGAGCTTGCCCGGCAATGGCGCGTGATCGTGCCCGACCACATGGGCTTCGGCAAGAGCGAGACGCCGCAACAGATGACGTACACGCTAGAGACCCACGTAAACAATCTGGCGGCACTGATCGATGAACTGGGACTCAGCGGCATCACCTTCGTCGGGCAGGACTGGGGCGGGCCGATGCTGACCGCCTACACGGTCCGGCACCCCGAACGCGTCGCTCGCATCTGCCTGCTGAACAGCATCTGCGGGTACGGGGCGATGGTGGCCCCGCGCGACGCCCCGAAACCGCCCAAGCTGCACGAGTCCGATTGGTTCCGTTGGGTGCGCTCGTCTGAGGCGGACGGCTCCTACTACGAGAGGATGCAAGATCTGGGCAACCATGTGGGCGACCTGATCGGTCGGCTGGGTTGCGCGACCGGACTGGACGAAATCGCAGAGCGGGCCTACGCAGCGCCGTTCGGCAGCCCGGAGGAATGCAAGGGCGCGGTCGAGTTCCCGCTAGACGTCGCGCTGAACCGCATCGGAGGCTATGTCAAGGCAGGCGCGGCTGGCGTCCCGGAGTTGCGCTCCAAACCGGCCATGCTGGCCGAAGGAATGCTGGACAAGGCCATCCCGCCCGAGCTGGCGATCGCCGATTTCCGCTCGCTGTTCCCACAAGGCCAAGTGACGCAGATCGAGCACGCTGCGCACTTCTGCCAGGAAGACGCCGCGCCCGAGCTGGTGGAGCTGATCAAGCAGTTCATGCTGGCGCACCCCACCAACTAAATGGATTGGTGGCTGGTCAGAGCTCGCGCCGGCCTTCGATTGATTCGATCATCGTGGCCTCGTCGATGAATTCCAGCTCGGTGCCGATCGGAATCCCCAAGCCGATGCGGCTGACCTTGACATCGAGCGGCTTGAGCAGCCGGCTCAAGTAAGCCGAGGTAGCCTGGCCCTCGGTGGTCGGACTAGTCGCCAAGATGATTTCGCGGATCGGGTTGTCCCGCATCCGCTCGATAAGGTTCTTGATCTTGAGATCCTCCGGACCCACGCTGCGCAACGGCGAGAGCGCGCCGTGCAGGATGTGGTACACGCCGGTGTAGGCCCGCGTCCGCTCGAGCACCATGATGTTGTTGGGCTGCTCGAGGACGCACACTAACCCGTGATCGCGGTTCGGATCGCTACAGATCGGGCACAGCGCCCCCTCGGCGATGTTGTTACAGCGCTCGCACAGCCGCACGCGCTCGCGCATCGCCAAGATCGCGTGAGCTAGTTCCTCGGCCTTGGGGCGCTCGATTCCCAGCAGGTGAAAGGCGAGCCGTTGCGCCGACTTCGCGCCCACGCCCGGCAGGCGCTTCAACTCGTCTACCAGACGGGCCATCGGTGCAGCCAAGTCGCCAGCGGCCATGACCAATCCTCGATCAGCGCAGCGGGGAAGCCTAGCCCCCCAGCCCAGGCGGCATCAGCCCGCCGGCGAACATGCCGCCCATCAGGCCGCTGACCCGTTGCTGCGCTTCGTCTTCGGCTCGCCGCACAGCTTCATTGAAGGCCCCTTGGACCATGTCCTGCAGCATCTCGATGTCCTCGACAGCTTCCGGGTCAATCTTGATGCTGGTCACGTTCTTGTGACCGTCCATGCTGACGGTCACCATCCCGCCGCCCGTCGAAGCCTCGACGCGGATTGCGTCGACCTCCTGCTTGAGGCGATCTTGCATCTGCTTGGCCTGCTCAAACATTTGCTTGGCGTTGGGTGGCATCTTCATTGTGTCTTCTCTCTCAAATCCACTACGTTCGTGACGCGGCCGTCGAAACGCTTGGTGAAGGCCTGGACCGCAGGGTCGGACAAGGCGCGCGTACTGATGTCGTCGCTCCCAGAACTGGCGGCACCGGAGTTCCGCGAGGAACCGCCCGGGCGCTGCTCAGCTTGACGGTCGGGCTCGGCAGCCACGAGTCTAACATCCGGCTTGGCCCCGATCACGGCCGCTATGGCGGCTTCCAAGACCGGCCTCTGCAAGTCAAGAACCGCGAACCAATCCCCGGGAGCCTGGACCGTCACGACTCGTTCCTCGCGCTCCACCCGGCAGGCCCGCACTGCATCGACCAGCGACTCGTTCCCGGCGTCTTGCAGCGAGCGCACAAGCTCCCCCAAGAAGCCCGGCGCTGGCGCGGAGGCCTCGGGGGCAGGGGCCGGCTCGGCGGCGCCAGGTGACGACGCCGCCGTCGGCGAACTCGACGGCACGTCCGCGGGAGGCCTCGCCTCGGCGTCGACTCGGGGCGGAAGGGGAACGCCCTTCCTGAGCCCGCTTAAGACCTCCTCGATCGCAGCCAGCCGACCAGCATGCACCAGCTTGAGCAGCCCGACCTCTAGGCGGAAGCGCTGATGCGTGGAACTCTGCAGGTCTTGGTACAAGCTGAGCAGGATCTGCACGTAACGGTTCAGGTCGTCCTGCGAGAAGGCCTCGATCCAGTCCTTGGCGGCCTCTCGCTCGGCGTGGCCGGCGGACACGAGCCTGGTGTCGTGGCCGGCGACCTTCATCACCATCAGGTTGCGAAACTGCCGCGTGAGCTCGCCGCAGAAGTGCTGTGCATTCCGGCCCTGTTGGAACAAGTCGTCGACAACCGCCAGCATGGCCGCCGGATCGCGGTCCCGGATCGCGCCGAGAATCCGGCCGGTACCCTCGCTGGGTATCACTCCGAGCAGGTCGCGAACACCCTTCGCTTCCAGCTGCTTGCCAAACGCCGCGATCGCCTGGTCCAACGTCGATAGCGAATCGCGGACGGATCCGTCACCCGCCAGGGCGAGAGCCGTTAGCGCGGCAGCATCGGCGGACACGCCTTCGCTGGCGCAGATCTTGTCGAGGTGCTGGACAACCTCCTGCTGGTCTACCGCCTGGAACGCGAAGCTCTGGCAGCGCGAGGTGATCGTGGCCGGGATGGCCTGCGGCTCGGTCGTGCAGAGCACGAATACGGTCCAGCTGGGCGGCTCTTCCAGCGTCTTGAGCAGGGCGTTGAACGCGTCGCTCGTGATCTGGTGCGCCTCGTCGATGATGAACACCTTGTAGCGGTCCCGCGCGGGACGAAACTTGACGCTCTCGCGCAATTCGCGGATGCTATCGATCCCGCGGTTCGAGGCGGCGTCGATCTCGACCACGTCCAGCGACGAGCCGGCGGCGATCTCTTTGCAGACCTGCGAGTCGGGATCGGGCGATGCGCTGGGCCCGTCTTCCCAGTTCAGGGCCATCGCCAGAATGCGGGCCATGGTGGTCTTGCCAGTCCCGCGAGGGCCGGAAAAGATGTAGGCGTGAGCGATGCGCCCCTGGGCTATGGCGTTCTTGATCGTCAGCTTGACGTGAGCTTGGCCGACAACCTCCTCGAATCTCTGAGGACGGTACTTGCGCGCAATGACTTGGTACATCGAGAGGACCCCGAATTGCGCCGAAGATGGACTCCGGAGGCCCGCGGCACGCGGCAGAGGCCGCTACCGTTGCTTCCTCCCGGACCTGGCGGAGTTCACAGCGTCCCGCTGCACGGATCCGGAGTCCACCCTCAGTCTATCACCGCCAATCCGGGACACTTAGGCGGGCACTGCGGCAAGCACGGGTTCTGCAACGCGATCCGCGACGATCAAGCCATCCACCAACTGGATTCGGCGGCTCGCCATCGCGGCGATCTGGTCGTCGTGGGTCACCATCACGAGCGTGGTGCCGGTCTCGCGATTCAGGCGCAAGAGCATCTCCAGCACCAACTCGCTGTTGCGGCTGTCCAGGTTCCCCGTCGGCTCGTCGGCGAGCACGATCGGCGGATTCGTGACGAAAGCGCGCGCCAAGGCGACGCGCTGCTGCTCGCCGCCGGAGAGCTGGACCGGATAGTGGTCGCACCTCTCGGCCAAGCCCACCTCGCCGAGCAACTCAATCGCCCTGCGGCGGGACTCCCTGTCGGCGTGACCGGTCAGGTCGAGCGGCAACATGACGTTTTCTAGTGCCGTCAGGGTCGGCACGAGCTGGTAGGCCTGAAAGACGAAGCCGATCTTGCGTCCGCGCAACAGCGCCATTTGGTTCTCCGCCAGGCCGGAAAGCGGATCCCCGTTGATGAGAATCTCGCCGGAAGATGGCTTGTCCAGGCCGGCCAGCAATCCCAACAGCGTGCTCTTGCCGCTGCCAGACGGTCCTTGGATGACCACGAACGTTCCTGCCGGAATCGTGAAATCCAGCCCTCGCAGGATCTCGACCACGCGCGAGCCGCTGGGAATGGACTTGACGAGCCCGCGGACTTCTAGCACCGGGGCCGGGTTCGACATATCGCGCGCCAGTGCTCCTCTCTCGATTCTATCGGCAGGCTGACCAACCGCCCGCCTTGGCCGATAGCCCCGCCTCGCCGTGCGCGGGCTCAAGCCGCCAGCTGAGCCGCACGCCCAAGGCCGCACGGGATCCGCGACGGCGCTCGAGCGAACATCCCGGCCGCTGATTGCACATACTGAGGTTAGCAGGCCCTGACAATATGTCGAGGTTGTTCCCGCACTACCGTTTCCCAGGCCTATCCATGAGCGTGGCGATTGTCGTGCTGGCCGCCTGCGGCACCACCGAGACGAACGCCCCAGCCCCGCCGGGCGCCGAGCCGGCGAGGGGCAGCCGACCAGCAGTCGCGCCCGACGTGCCGGACACGCGGCCCGTCGTGGTCGCTTTCGGGGACAGCCTTACGGCCGGCCAGCGGGTCGGTCGATCCGAAACCTACCCGGCCTTCCTCCAGCGCGAGTTCGACGAGCGCGGCATGAGCTTCCGCGTCGTCAACGAGGGGATCAGCGGGGACACCACGGCGGTGGCTCTCAGCCGAATCGACGTAGCCATCGCGCACCAGCCCAAATGGGTGATCTTGGCGCTGGGAGCCAACGACGGCCTTCGCGGCCTCCCGCTCGATGCCATGGAGCGCAACCTGCGAGAGATCATCGGCCTGTTCGGGCAGGCTGGGGCGAGAGTCGTCCTGGCGGGCATGAAGCTGCCTCGAAACTACGGCCCGGAGTACGTGCGAGACTTCGACGGGGTCTATCCGCGTCTGGCAGAAGAGCTGGATCTGCCCCTGATCCCCTTCCTGCTGGAGAACGTGGCGATGGTCCCCGAGCTCAACAACGCCGATGGAATCCACCCGAACGCGAAGGGTAACGAGATCATCGCTCGCCAAGTAGCCACCGCCTTTGAGGATTTCTTGGCGGATTAGCCACTATGGTCGACCGCGGTTGATCATGAACGTGGCGGAATCCGCGAAGTAGCGCAGCATCTCGTCGACCACCGCTGGTGGAAACTCAGCCTCGCGAATAGCCTGCGTCATCAGTTCCATCCAGCGATTGCGGGCGCGCTCGTCAATCGCAAACGGCATGTGTCGCATGCGCAAGCGCGGATGTCCGCGCTGCTCAACATAGCGCTGGGGTCCTCCGAAACGGCCGACCAGGAAGTCCCGCAGGCGCACGCGCGCCTGCTCGTATCGCCCTTCCGGGTACATCGGGCCCAGGATCTCGTCCGCCGGCACGCGGTCGTAGAAGGCCTTAGTGAGCCGGTCAAAGCCAGCCTCCCCAACGATTTCGAAAACGCTGCGGCCCACACCTCCTATTCTTAGCGCATCGCAGGGCCGCCCGTTTCCCGCATGTACGGCCGATTTGCAAGCCATTCCGCCAATCGAGTGCTATGATTCCTGCCAGTGATGCGACGGACCCACCTGCTAATTGCCCTCATGCTGTGCTTTGCCGGGGCAGCTGTTTCAGAAGACGGCTTCGTTGAGCTGTTCGATGGCAAGTCGCTTGATGGCTGGGTCCTGCTCGGCCAACGCGGCGACGGCTACACGGTCAAGGACGGGAGCATTGCTTGCGCCAAGGGCAGTGGCGGAAACCTGCTCTCGGCTTCCGAGTACGCCGACTTCGTGCTGCGTTTCGAGTTCAAGCTCGAGTCCGGCTCGAACAACGGCTTGTGCGTGCGTTGCCCGCTCGGATGGAGCGACATGGCCTATGCTGGCAACGAACTTCAGATCATCGACAACTCAGCCGAGCGGTACGCGAACATCAAGCCTTGGCAGAAGCACGGGTCCCTGTACCACGTTGCCCCGGCCAAGACCGGTGCCCTCAAGCCGGTTGGCGCATGGAACAGCCAGGAGGTGAGGGCGGAGGGGTCGAGGATCACAGTCACCCTCAACGGGACGAAGATCCTCGATGTCGACACCGCCGATGTGAAGGATCGGGCGCTGCTGGCCAAGCATCCAGGCCTGAAGCGGAGGAGCGGCCATATCGGCTTTCTGGGTCACAACGAACCCGTACAGTTCAGGAATATCCGCATCAAGCGCCTGCCCTGAACGGCGCTGGATGAACGTGGCCGGAACCTAGCCGCGGATCGCTTCACCAAGGGAGGATTCAATGTTGCGCGGGCTCTTTAGCGATCGTCGCGGCTTCATGCGATCCGCACTGGCCGTGCCCGGCATCGGCCTAGGCGCGCAAACCGCCGCTGCCCAGAGGAGGCGTCTCGCTGCTGGCCGCGACGTGCTGGCCGAACTCGGGGTCCGGCCGTTTCTCAACGCAGCCGGGACCTACACCAGGCTGACCGCGTCCCAAATGTCGCGATCGGTGTTGGACGCAATGCAGGTGGCAGCAACTCAGTACGTGGACCTGAACGAATTGCACGAGAATGCAGGCGACCGGATTGCTGAGCTGCTGGATTGCGAAGCGGCGCTCGTAACCGCCGGGTGCGCTTCGGCCCTGACTCTCGGAACTGCCGCTTGCGTGGCTGGGAGTTCCACAGACCGGATCCGACGCCTCCCAGACACGGCCGGCATGAAAAACGAGGTCGTGCTTCAGAAGTCGCACCGCAATGGCTACGACCACGCGATCCGCAATTGCGGCGTTCGACTCGTCGAAGTGGATTCGGCGCGGGACCTGGAAGCGGCGATTAACGAGCGCACCGCGATGCTGTTCTTTCTCAACCATGCCGAACGCGACGGCGCTATCGGTCACGAAGAATTCGTCCGCGTCGGCAAGCAGCACGGCGTGCCGACCCTAAGCGACGTCGCAGCCGACATCCCTCCGGCGGACAATCTGTTCCGCTTCACCAAGATGGGCTACGACTTGGTCGCATTCTCCGGAGGCAAGGGCCTGCGCGGGCCTCAATCGGCGGGGCTCCTGATCGGACGCCGCGACTTGATCGAAGCTGCGCGCTTGAACAACAGCCCGCACTCGGACTCCGTCGGGCGCACCAACAAGGTCAACAAGGAAGAGGTCGTTGGCATGCTGGTCGCTCTGGAAGAGTTCTTGGAGCGCGACCACGACGCAGTCTGGAAGAATTGGGAGCAAAGCTGCGCGCGCATCGCGCGCAACGTCGCGAACCTGCCCGGCGTGTCAACCGAGATGTTCACGCCAGAGATCGCCAACGCTGTCCCGCACTTGCGTATCCGCTGGGACTACAGCGCCGCTCAGCTAACACCAGAGCAGGCGGCCGAGGAACTGCGCCAGGGAGAGCCGGCCATCGAGGTACGGCCGCGCTCCTCGGAAGGGCTCGAGATCGCTGTGTGGATGCTAGGAGCCGGCGAAGACCGTGTCGTTGGGCGACGAGTTCGAAGCGTCCTAGCCGCAGCACTGCGCCGGGCAGCCTGACGCTCGGCCGTCGCGCTGTGCTCGGCCAGCGCTAGCCGAGCAAGACGTATCGCGCCACGAACAAAGCTGCAAGCGCATGGACCAGCCAGGATACCTGTCCCGCGCGGCCGCGCAGAATCTTCAGGGCCGAGTAAGAGACGACGCCCATTGCGAGCCCATCCGCGATGCTGAACATCAAGGGCATCCCGGCCATCACGAGCAGGGCCGGCACGGCGGTGTCCATGTCATCCCACTCAATCTCCCGCGCTAAGCCGACCGTCGCCGCACCGACGATGATCAGGGGCGCGGCCGCGGCAAATGGGGGAATCAATCCTACGAACGGCACAACCGGCACAGCGAGCAGAAACAACCCGCCAGTGACCACTGAGGCGAGCCCTGTCCTGCCCCCGGCCTGGATGCCCGCCGCGCTCTCGACGTAGGTGGTCATAGTCGATGTCCCGGCCAGGGCGCCGAGGATGGTGGCCCCGGCATCCACCCCCATGACACGGCCAAGCCCCGCGAACTGATCACCGGAGTCTCCCAAGCGCGCTTTCTTCACCAGACCAATCACGGTTCCGAGCGAATCGAACATATCGACAAAGAGCATCGCGAAGACGATGTCGAGGACTCCTATGGACAGGGCGGCATCGATCTCCAAGGCGAAAAGGGCATCGAATGCACCGCCGCCGGGATGGGACGCAGCACCGGTCAGGCCGAGGGGGATGCCGACAAGAGCGGCTCCGAGTATGCCGATCGCGATTCCGGCCCGCACGCCGCGCGCTAGGAGCGTTGTGGTGAACAACAGCGTGGCGATTGCCAGCAGCGCCGACGGGGCGGTCAGGTCGCCTCGGGTCACCAGCGTCGCGTCGTGAGCGCGGATCAAACCGGCGTTCCTCAGCCCGACCATGACCAAGAACATGCCGATACCCGACGCGATCGCCGGCAATAGTTGCGGGGGCATCGTGCGCAGAATCGCGTTCCGAACGCCCAACAAAGTCAGCACCAAGAACGCGAGGCCCGAAACAAAGACGATGCCGAGGCCTTCCTGCCAGGCCAACCCGTGGCCCTGTACGACGGCGTACGCGAAGAACGCGTTCAAGCCCATGCCCGGTGCCACGGCAAGCGGCAGCCGGGCAATGAATCCCATGGCGATGGTGGCCACGCCACTGACCAAGCAAGTCGCGAACGCGGCTGCGGCGGGAGGGATCCCGGCGTCGGCCAGAATCGCCGGATTGACCGCGATGATGTAGCTCATCGCAAGGAAGGTGGTCGCTCCCGCGACGACCTCTGTCCGGACACTGGATCCAAGCTGTCGAACTTCGAAGTAGCGATCCAGAAGATCCAACACGGTGATTTTCGCCGCTAGGCCGAGTGCGGCAATCGACTCCGCCCGCCTGGCAGTCGCACGCGCCAGGAAGAGGCGCGGCCAAGCCAGTATATCGAGTGCGGGTGTCCGCTGCGCTCAAGTCTTCGCCCCGGCATGGGACTCTTGGCGCTCATAGCTTCGAATCCACGCGGCGATCCCGCCCGCAGCGAGGCTCCCCTTCTTTCGCCGCAGCACCGGCCGGCCGCCGTGGCCGAGCAGGGCCGATTCTCAGATCAGGGCTGTGCGACCATCGTCGAGTCGGGCGGCATTTCGACAGCGGTTGCCATGAACTGCTTCGTCTCTTCGACTTTGTGCGTGTCGGGAGTGGTGCCCTCGGGCGCTTGCAGCGTCCACTGCGCAACCAGCGTGAGGGTGCGGGACTCTACTAGCGCGCCGCTAGTTTGAACGACCACCGTCTCGGAACCGGACACGCTCGCGCTCGCGTAGGTCTCCGGGAGCATCGACGCAAGCATGCCCTGGGCTTCCAAGATGGTTGCCTCTTCCAAGTCGTCAACCTGCATCGCGAGGGCGGCGGCATCGGAGTTGAACTTGCGCTCGAGCGTGACCGTGCCTTCCTCGGAATCGCTCGTGATATTAGTAACGGCAAACAAGACCACGGAACCCTCGGATGGCAAAGCGTGGCTCGCTGCCGAGACCTCGTTGACGACCGGGGTAACGCTGCCTTCCGTGAAGGGACCGTGAACCTCTTCGTAGCTCGCCCGATCCTGGTGCCGGAGCGTGTCGTGGCTGACCAGCTTGAGCAGAGTTGCCGCCAGCTTGTCAGGCAGCTTCGCAGTCATTGCATCGCGAATGCCGTCGTATCCGGCGATCTCAAGCAAGTCGCCCTGATCGTCCAAGTGGTAGGTCAGTTCCAATCCGCTAAGCACCGCATGCAGCGGGCTCGCCACGACAGCGCCGTTGCGAGTGAGGCTTTGGGATTCGATCGTCACCTTGTTGGAGAACGCCGTGGAATCCGGAATCACGTCGACGGTCAAGCCCGGAGTGGTAATCACCGTGTCCGGATCCGCAACCACGACAGCCGCGACCGTGACGACACTCTCGCGCTCTCGCACGTCGGTGACGATGACGGGATCGTCTCCTGGTGGCGTTGTGACGCGCGTCACAGTCTCCACGACGTTGAAGACTGCGCCATCTTCTGGGGCGTACTGCAGCTCGACCGACTGGGCCTGCACTGTCAGCAGTGCCACGGCCCACAGGCATGGGAGGGAGAGCCATCGTTCGAAGGATCTTCGGTTCATGAGTCGGTCCACCTTTTCTTGCTCAAGATCTCGCATCGAAGTCACCTCTGTGCCGCCACGCGCTCAATCACCGAACTTGGTGATCTTCCACGTGCCGTCGTCCTGCTTGTCCGCTATAAGGAGGTTGAGACCGAGGGGGTTCAGCGTTTCTGCACCGCAGAACGGCGGAAGACCCTCGACCGTGACGCACGCCTGGGTCTCTTCCACTTCAAACACACCCGTGTATTGAGTCCCGAATACGTTCACTTCCCCGCTGCATGACTCGCCGACGCTCAACACAAGGTCCGCGGCACAGGCCACGCCATCTTCGGTCACGGCAGGCACGCCGATATTGATCATCGGTCCAAGCGGTGAAGACTGCATGTCCACCATCAGAGAGACCGCGAAATCACCGGCAGGCATCGCATCGGGAATCCTTGCACTCAACTGGTACAGGCCGACAACATCCGGCGTCGCTCCGGCAAAGACAATGTGGTCGTCCGGAACCATTGTTTCGCCCAGCATCAGCTGAACCGACTCGGCGGCCAGCACATGGGACAGAGCCGGGATCTCCCCCGAGG
This sequence comes from Bryobacterales bacterium, assembly GCA_022824585.1. Taxonomy (GTDB): domain Bacteria; phylum Acidobacteriota; class Terriglobia; order Bryobacterales; family UBA6623; genus VXMF01. The sequence goes on from JAJDZN010000255.1 coordinate 91,099, forward strand.
CCAGGGCGGGATCGGTAGACCCGAATCCTGTTCCGAAGAACGTGACGACATCGCCCGGAACGGCGGGAGACATCGCGGGGCCGGACGCATCCGCTGGCGCGTCGCCCTCAGCCGGGGTCGACATCTCCATCGCTGACATGTCAGTGGCGGCCGGAGTCTCTGGCTCGCTGGCGACCAGCGAGAAATCCTCGTGCACGGCAGCCGCGCCCGCCATGCTCTCCGATACCTGCAACAGCACCGGCTGGACGCTGGCGATCTCGAACATGGCTGTATTGCTGCGGACTTCCTGCGGGTCGTCCGGGGCAGGATCGCAATTGCCAATCACCTGCACGGACGCGGGTCCTAGGGCCGTCTCGGCGGGAATCTGGACGAACACGCTCGTGGCATCCGCATACAGCACGGGGGCTCGCACTTGGTTGACCTCGACACAGACCCCGCCAGTATTGGTGGCGAGTCCGCCATCCGTACCGACGGAACCTTGGGTCCCCTCGCCCATCTCGGCGAATCCGGTTCCGCTGATCACCGCGATCCCACCCGGCGCGCCGGTTGTCAACGGAGTCTCCGAATCCCCGAGCGACGTCACTCCGCCATCGGAAATCACGGGTGCCGCAGGTGCCGCGGCTTGCGGCTGCACCACCGCCTGTAGCGTATAGATATTGTCGTTCATGACCCCGCTACCGTCCGCACCATTAACCGCCACGGCAATCGTCACCGGCCCCACGTCCTCGGCGGGCGCTGTCCAATCGATCGCGAAAGTCGCGGAACTGCCGTTGCGGGGCCTCTGGTGCGTCACCCATTGGACTTGGCTGCCCGCCGGTCCGCATGCCGCGGATCCCGTCTTGATACCGCTTCCATCGTCCGAAGACGCGGCAGCCAGCGATCCCGGCTGTCCACAGCCATCGCCGGACCGCGCCGTCAGCTGAAAACCGACGCGAAACTTGGTCGTGTCCTCGAAGGATACGATCAGCGGGATCAGTTCGCCGGGCGTGTAGGTCAAGGCGGCCGCGTCTGGTTCGCTCGACGCAGCGGTGCCGCCCACTGTAAGGGTCAGGGTCCCCGGCCCGGAGTTTGCATCCGAGCCAACGTGGCAAAACGTGCACGACCGTTCGCCGGGAAAGTCTCCGCCGCTGGTTAGGTTAGGCCCACCGCCTGAACGGGCGGCGACCTGTGGCACGCAGACTGCTGCCAGCACGAATGCCAGACTAACGACCCCTAGCTTTCCCATGTCAATCACCTCGCTTCCCTAATGTAGCCCATCAAGAGTGTGCCGGCAAGTCAGCCAGCAACGGCATCTTATGTTACAGCACGTTGCTGCTGCACGAATGCGGCAGCTTCGCGATATCGCACATATAGTGGCTCGTAGAGCTTGGTTCGCTGCCGGTCCGGCGCGATCAGGGTGCCGCCGCGACCGTTGACATCCTTCCGCACGCCCCCGATCGTGCGCACTGCCGAGCGCACTGAACTGAAGCCGCCAGCACGCTTGCCCGCAGCCACCGCGCCCAAGATCGCGGCACCGAGTGCCGGCCCCTGCTGGGACGGATGGATGAGGATGTTCTCGCCGAGCACATCTGCCGCAACCTGCACGAATAGCGGATTGCGATGGGGCAAGCCTCCGGTTGCGATGAACTTCTTCACCGGCACGCCGCGCTCCCTGAGCAAGTCGACGATCCACCGCAGGCCGAGCGCGCTGGACTCGAGCAGCGCCCGATACAAATGATGCGGCTCATGTCGCAAGGTTAGACCGAGGAACCCCCCGCGAAGGTTTCCATCCATCAGGGGAGTCCGGCAGCCGTTGAACCAGTCCACGCACAACACCCCGTCCGCGCCGGGCGGAACCGTGCGGGCCCTTCTCGCCAATTGCGCAAACGTTTTCTGGCCGGTCAGCCGCCGCAGCCAGTCGAAAGCGTCGCCCACCGCCGCTTGGCCCGCTTCGTAACCGTACATCCCTGGCAAGATGCCGTCCTTGACGATACCTGCCACCCCGGGCACGCGGTGGTACTCCACCGCGTTGAGCATGTGGCACGAACTGGTCCCGCAGACCATGACCAAGGTGCCGGGATCTGCCGCGCCCACGCCGGGCACGCCGGCATGCGCGTCGATGATTGCCGTGCTGACCGGAATGCCTTCCGGGAACCCCAGCTTCTTCGCCATGGCCTGAGACAGCCTTCCGGCGACTTGGCCCGGGGCCTTCATCCGGCCCGGCATCTTGCTGCGCACGACGTCAACAAGTTCTGGGTGGACCGCCCGCAGGAATGGCTTGGAGGGGAATCCGTCCCGCGATGTCCACATGCCCTTGTACCCTGCCTGGCATGTCGAGCGCGCCATCTCGTCCGCTTGGCACCCGATCAGCTGCCACACGACCCAGTCGCCCGCTTCGACCCACACCTCGGCGGCCCGGTAGACTTCCGGCGCTTCGTCCAGAGTCTCGAGCATCTTGGGGAAGAACCATTCGAGGCCGATCGTCCCGCCGCACTGCTCCAAGAACTGCTCCTTGCGCTGGCTCGCGATCTGGTCGATGCGCTCGGTCTGGGCCTTAGCGGCGTGGTGCTTCCAGAGCTTCGGCCAAGCCAGTGGATTCGCCTTGTGCTCGGACGCCATGCACAGCGGCGTGCCGTCCGCCAGCGTTGGCAGCATCGTGCAGCTGGTGAAATCGACACCGATCCCGATTATGCGGGCCGATGCGTTGCCTACGCGTCGCCAGGCGCTCCGCGTCGCCTTGGCGGCCGAGTCCAGCCAGTCGCCGGGGTGCTGCAGCGCATAGTCCGGCGGAAGCGAGACGTTCGTCCCGGGCAGCTTGGCCGTGATCTGCCCGTGTTTGTACTTGGAAGACGACCAGCCGTGCTCATGCCCATCCAAGTCCACGAACAGCGCCCGCACTGACTCGGTGCCGAAGTCCAGTCCCAGTACTAAAGCGTGCTTGTCTGGCAATTTCTTCTATCTCCAGAAATTGGTGCAAGCCCCCATCGTAACGTGATTGCAAGTTTTTTTCACTGTTTGCCGGACTTCCAAACTCAGCTGAGGACGCCCGGGGACAGTCGAGCAAGAGCCGCTAGTCCAGGCCTACGGAACACCGGCGCCCGTACTCTCTGAAGCCGCGGGCAGGCTCAAGCAGCAACAGGGCAGCGGCCGGTTCCGAACCGGCCCACGGCTATACTGTGAGCGGTGAGGCGGCTCGGGATAACATCGCTGCTGCCACTGGCGGTCGGGCTGGCCAGCGGCGAGCCCGGAGAAGAGCCCGCATTCGCGGAGCGCCCGCCGGAGCACTCGGAACTGGTCGACGAGGACGAGGACTTTGCCCGTCCAAAGCAGGCCTATGCGTTCAACCCCGTCCAAGCCACCAAGGAACTCAAGGTCGGCAATTACTACTTCAAGAAGGGCAGTTATGCCGCGGCTGCATCGCGCTACCTAGAAGCCACCCGCTGGGACGACAACTTCGCCGATGCGTTCTGGCGCCTTGCGATAACCCACGAGCGGCTCAAGAATCCACGCGAGGCGATCGATGCCTACACGCGCTATCTGGCGCTCGATCCAACCGGCAAGAAGTCCCGCGAGGCGCAGCGCCGAGTTGAGAGGATGGAGCAGTCACTTGGCACCCTGCCCCTAGCGGCAGGCGGCGATCAGCCCGGCGACGCCAAGTAGCGATTGCGGGCATCTAGTTTTCGAGCAACCGCATGACTCGCCGTCGCCTGCTGGCTCGCAGCTTGCTGCACTTCCGCGCGGTACATGCCGCTGTCGCACTGGGCGTGGGCGTCGGCACAGCCGTTTTGGCCGGGGCGCTGATCGTCGGCTCGTCGGTTCGGGAAAGCCTGCGAGGCCTGACCTTGGACCGCTTGGGCGCGATGGATTTTGCGGCCGTCGGCGAGCGGTATTTTCGCGAGGCCGCGACGGAGGCGTTCTCCGACACCGCGCGAGCGGCTTCGGCTGTGCTCGTCCGCGGCAGCGCAGAGCACGCCGAATCTAGCGCCCGGGCATCGAAGGTTAGGATTCACGGTGTCGACGCGGACTTCTGGGCCTTCTACGAAATCGACGCGCCGGAAATCGGCAATCGCGAGATCGTGCTCAACCGCAGGCTCGCCGCAGAGCTGGGCGCTGTCGAGAGCGACGACTTGCTCCTCCGTTTCCAGACAGATGCGCTGATTCCAGCGGAATCTGTCATGGGCCGGAAGGCTGACAACGTGCGCCTGTTGCGGCTGAAGGTAGTGTCGATTCTGGACAACACCGGTCCCGGCCGCTTCGGCCTGTCCCCGCAACAGCAATTGCCATACAACGCATTCGTCAGCAAGCCCGTGCTGCAGCGCGCCTTGGAGCAGTCCGGAAGGGCCAACGCGCTGTTCGTCGCGGGCGGCACGCTGGAAGGGGCGCAGGCCGTTTGGCAGGAGAGCTTCGCGCCACAAGACGCCCGACTTGTCATTAGGACCCTGCCCGGGGGGCGAGGAGCCCTCGTTGAGTCGGAACGGGTGGTGCTTGGCGCGGCGGCCGCCACCGCCGTCGCGGAAGCCGCGCAAGCCGGCGGGTGGCACTCGAGGGAAGTCCTCACGTATCTCGCCAACACCCTAGAGACAGGCGGCGGGAGCGTCCCGTATTCCACCGTGACGGCGTTGGAGTCCTACCCCGGCACACTGCTCCTTGCCAACGGCGCGAAGGCACCAGAGCTGGGCGACGGCGAAATCTTGCTCAACCAATGGGCGGCGGACGACTTGCAAGCCCGTCCGGGCGACGCGGTCAACCTGACCTACTTCGTGGTGGGTCCGGGCAGCGAGCTGCAAACGGCCTCGCACACCTTCAGCCTTGCTGGGGTGGTTCGCATGCAAGGAGCCGCGCTGGACCGCGACTACGCCCCGACTTACAAGGGCATGTCGGACAGGACGCGGATCTCTGATTGGGATCCGCCGTTTCCGATGGACTTGCGGCTGATCCGCCCGCGGGACGAGCAGTATTGGGACCGCTACCGGGCGGCGCCCAAAGCCTTCGTGAGCCTAGGGACCGCCAAGCAGTTGTGGACCAGCCGCTTCGGACAGCTGACATCCCTTCGCCTCGAATCCGGAGGGGAAGCCGCCCCCGGCGACGAGCTCGCGCGTTTCAGGACAGAACTGCGCCAACGTCTCCACCCGGCCGATTTCGGCCTTGCCCTGCAACCGGTCAAGCAAGTCGGGCTGGATGCGTCGGCAGGCGCTACCGACTTTTCAGGGCTGTTCATCGGCTTCAGCATGTTCCTCATCGCGGCGGCCGCAATACTGGTCTTCCTCCTATTTCGCCTCGGCGTCGAACTGCGCACCCGGGAAATCGGCACGCTGCTCGCCACCGGCCACACTCTGGGCTTCGTGCGCGTGCTGCTCTTGTGCGAGGGTGCGGCCCTGGCGGCCGCTGGCTGCCTGATCGGGATCCCCGGTGCGATTGCTTATGCCGGCCTGATGCTCTATGGCCTGAGCACGTGGTGGAGCGGTGCCGTGGGCGGCTCGTTCCTAGAACTGCACGTTAGCGCTGCAGATCCGCTGATCGGCGCGGCCTCGGCATTCGCGCTGATGCTGGGCTCGATCGGACTCTCCTTGCGGCGTCTGGCGGACCTCAGCCCCCATGCCCTGCTCGCGGGGCGGACCGAGCCCGCCATGAGCGAGACCGCGGCCGAGCGCAAGTCGCGCCGCTTGCGACTCGCCGCGGCGGCACTGGCAGTCGCGGCTCTCGGATTGCTGGCGATCTCGCTGGGAGCCGATTCAACGTCACGCCTGGCAGCGTTCTTCGGCGCCGGCAGTCTGGCCTTGGCAGCGGCGCTCGTGCTGCTGCGGTCGGTACTGCTGCGGCCACAGCGCGGCGCCTTGAACGTCTTCTCGCTTCCAGCGCTGGGATTTCGCAACGGCAGTCGCAACCCCACTCGCAGCGTCCTGTCGGCCACCTTGGTGGCGTGCGCCTCGTTCATGATCGTGACGGTCGCGATGAATCGCCACGACGTAAGCGCGCAGGAACCGGACATCCACTCCGGCGACGGGGGCTTCCGCTTCCTGGCCGAGGCGGACGTCCCGCTGTTCAAGGCGCGGATTGACGAGGTTGCTGCGGCCAGCGCAGGCTCGACGCGGCTCGTGCCCTTGCGGGTGCGGGCCGGCGAAGACGCGAGTTGCCTGAACCTCTACCAGCCCTCGCAACCCACCGTCGCCGGAGTGTCCGCAGCGCTCATCGAGCGCGGAGGCTTCGCCTTCCAGGCCAGCTTGGCCGAAACCGAGGCGGAGCGCGAGAACCCCTGGCTGCTGCTCGAGAAGGACTTCGATGGGGCTATCCCGGTCTTCGGGGACGCCAATTCGGTTACTTGGATCCTGCACTTGGCCCTCGGCGACGAACTGCTGGTCGCGGACAGTTCCGGCCAAGACCGCCGCCTCGTGCTGGCCGGATTGCTCTCGCGCAGTATTTTCCAGTCGGAGCTATTGGTCGCGGAGGATCGCTTCCTCGACCTTTACTCCGACCACAGCGGCTACCAGGCCCTGCTCGTCGAGACTGACGAGGACGCTGCGGGCGGCGTGTTGGAGGAAGCCTTTGCCGACGAGGGCCTCGATGCCGTTAGGTCGTCTGACCGGCTGGCTGGGTTCCTAGTAGTCGAGAACACCTACCTGAGCACCTTCCAGAGCATCGGGGGCCTTGGATTGCTGCTGGGCACCCTCGGCCTGGCGGTAGTAATGGTCCGCAGCGTGCTCGAACGGCGCGGGGAATTAGCGCTGCTGGGCGCGATTGGATTTTCGCAAGCGGCCGTGGGGCGCCTGATCTTCTTGGAAAACTCCTTCCTGCTGGTGTTCGGTGTCGGCACGGGTACGATGGCGGCGCTGCTAGCCATCGCGCCGCATCTTGCGAGCGGCGCGGCCGACCCGCCCTGGCTGCCCTTGACCGTGACCTTGGGAGCGATCGTCGCCCTCGGCCTAGCCGCCGGCGCGGTAGCCGCGAACATGGCGCTGCGCGCCCCGTTGCTGCCCAGCCTGCGACGAGATTGAAGGCTGTGCGCGGCACCCTTGCCAGGCGCTAGAGTTCCCGGGCGTGCTCGACGGCCTTGAGCAACGCTCCGGCCTTGTTCATGGTCTCGTCCCACTCGCGTTCTGGCACCGAGTCCGCCACGATCCCGGCACCCACCTGCAGGTATGCCTTCTCGCCGCGCACCATCATGGTGCGGATCGCGATGGCCGACGTGAGAGTGCCCGAGAAATCCAGATACATAACGCTGCCCGAATAGACTCCGCGCTTGGTTGGCTCGAGTTCCGCGATGATCTCCATCGCCCGCACCTTGGGCGCGCCAGATACCGTTCCGGCGGGAAAGCAGGCCTTGAGCGTGTCGAAGGCATCCTTGTCATCGCGCAGGGTGCCGAGCACGCTCGAGACGATGTGCATTACGTGCGAGTAGTATTCGACGATCTCGAATTCCGGGACGTGTACCGAGCCGTACTCGGCCACGCGGCCCACATCGTTGCGGCCGAGATCGACCAGCATCACATGCTCGGCAAGCTCTTTCTCGTCAGCCAGCAGGTCGTCCGCCAGTGCTTGATCTTCCTCCGAGGTTGCGCCCCGCGGCCGGGTTCCGGCGATAGGGCGATACTCGATGCGCCTGCCGTCCACCTTCACTAGCATCTCGGGGGAGCTGCCTACCACGGCGGAATCTCCGAGCTGGAGGTAGAACAGGAACGGCGACGGGTTGATAGTGCGCAACGAGCGGTAGATCTGGAACGGGTGGACTCCCGGCAGCATTTCGAGACGCTGCGAGAGCACGACCTGCAGAATGTCGCCGGCGAGAATGTACTCGCGCGCCTTCTCCACCGCAGCGCAGAAGGCTTCCTTGCCAATGTTCGAGCGCAGCTGCAGATCGGCCGCTGGCCGGGTTCCGTTCGGCAGCGGGACACGCTTGGCCAGACTAGCCTCCAGAGCGTCGACGTCTGCGCAAGCTTGGCGGTACGACTCCTCCAAGTTCACGTCGTCGCCGATGCGGGCGTTGGCGACAAGATAGACCTGGTGCTTGACGTGGTCGAAGACCACCACCGATGTGAAGAACATGAAGACCGCGTCGGGGGCCTTCACGTCGTCCTCGCGGAACGCGGGCAC